>NZ_DDGR01000031.1:177512-317819 GCF_002337775.1 Sphingobacterium sp. UBA1897 | reverse complement strand
TAGGGGCTTTTTATTTATGGTTTGCGATCCGCCATCAACAGTGTGGATGGCGTAAAAGGAAGCCAATGTACTTTTTTATTGACAATTTTGTTCCAGCTGGGCAGGCTGATCAACATTAAGTCATGGTCCCGCCAGGTATCACTGTTTAACTCTTTTTCCGTTATTGTGAGATGGTTGGGAACAAGTTGTTCCAATTGCCTCAATTTCTCCTTGAAGCTTTCATTGGTTTTCAGCACTTGATTCAGATCCCATACGATGATCTGAGCATCCGAATGCTGAATAAGGCGCTGTATGATTTCACATAGAAATTCATCATTTTTCAAAACAACAGGAACGATCACTCGCTTCGCCTTCACAAAGTCTTTATCAATTAAAATGCCTACCATTGCATTCACTTTGGCGTTGATCTGCTGATTTCTATCAAATGTCGTAAAGGGAGACTCGGCATTTGTAACCGTATGGAATAACTTTTCAGGATTTACAATCCGCGTAGTAAAATCTAAAAATCGCCCCAATAAACTCCCCTCATAGATGGATTCGCTGACACCCAAAAGTAATAAATCCTGATCGCGTTCATTGGAAGTTTGAACAATCTCACTATCGATATCACTAGAAATTTTAAATACTGTCTGAATAGGCTGTTCGAGTTGCTGAGCGACCTGCTTGATTTCACGAAAACTATCCAGTTCCTGGGTTTCCACCTCATAATGATGTAATTCGTTTGAAGGTTCAATATGTAATGCAGTAATTTCAGCATTCTTTTTCGATTTCAACGTTAAAGCATCAGCTAGATACAGTAGCGAAATCCCAGTATTACTTTTCGCAAAAGACAATAGAATCTTAAATTTCGATTTATCCTGGATATCTTCCTGCAATAAACTCTTCTTTGGTCGATAGAGAAAATTGATGAGATCTAAGGATGGCCCTGTCATAAAGGTGGTCACTAAGGCCATAACGACCATCATCGAAAATAATTCAGCACTTAAAACGCCAAGATCGTATCCAATATTGAGGACGATAAGTTCCATCAAACCCCGCGTATTCATTAACGCGCCGATACTCAAACTATCTTTCCAGCTTTGACCCACAAAACGCGCCGCCAACGTACTACCTGCAAATTTCCCAATAACCGCGACCAAAATAATACCAATGGTAATCATCCATAACTGAGGATCATTAAGTAGACCGATCTGCGTACGCAGTCCAGTATAGACAAAAAATAAAGGCAACAATAACAAAGTAGAGACATCTTCGATTTTTTCGATGAATGCTGTTCGGAATCGACTTCCTTCGGGCATGATTGCTCCCGCCATAAATGCACCAAAAAGTGCATGGATACCGATTACTTCGGTTGCATAAGCAGACAATAACAGCACAATAAAGAAAATAGCAACAACAGGTTTACTCAAAGCTTCCTTACTACCTTTCACCTCTCCTACGCGCATCAAAAATGGGCGCACGATCTTAATCATAATGAGCACATAAGCAACAGCAAGCCCTATTGTATACAACGCACTAGCGAAATCACCGGCTTTGACGATTGCAATTACGACAGCGAGTATACACCAAGCCGTAATGTCGTCTGCAGCCGCGCAGGTAATCGCCATTGCACCTAGCTTACTTTTTTGCAATCCCCTTTCTTGTATAATTCTGGCAAGGACAGGAAATGCTGTGATACTCATGGAAATACCAATAAACAAGCTATAGGATAGAAACTCTACATTTGTAGGTGGATGGAATAGGTATAAAAAATAAGCCAATGAAATTCCCAACGTAAATGGGATCACAATGCTTGCATGAGAAATGACAACAGCATCATGCGCTTTATTTCGCAGCACATTCAGATCCAGCTCCATTCCAATGATAAACATAAATAAGATTAGCCCAATTTGACTCAAAAACTGCAAATTACTGAGCGATTCTACAGGAAAAAGTGTATGCGAAAATTCAGGAAAATAGAGCCCCAGCAATGATGGTCCCAATATGATACCTGCGAGCATCTCTCCGATTACCACAGGCTGCTTAATCTTAATGCAAATCCAGCCCATAATACGTGCCGCGATAATGATCGTCACGATTTGAGCCAATAATATCGCTAGCGGATGCTGCAGACTATGGAATAAAGTTGATGTAAAATCCTTCCAGGCACCTTGACTTGTTTTCTCCCCACGCAGTAGCTCTGGAGCCTCTAGCTGTGCCCCCAAATGAATCATCCAATACATCACCCCAAGTAATGTACCAACTAAAACTACATAGAAAATTGTATTCCTATATTTCCTCATCTTCAATAGCAATTAAAATAAATATAATGACAATAGCATACTAAGTCCCGACCAATATTCTCTAAACAAGGAGGGATAAAATACAGTCTCAACAAAAATATAATTCTGTAAGAGTTTTAGTGCTTTTCAGTTGCTAGGTGGAAGGAAATATGTAATGAAACAAAAAAAAAATGTAATCAACTGAATTTCTCGAAAAACATTTTCTTGTACGATTCCCCCAAATTAAACAAAAGAGGCATATCTTGTTCGTCAAACAAGTTGCTTGTTATTTGATCAGCGGAGAAAAATTTAACGATCTTGGTTGCAATGATCTCTTTTTTATTGATGCGTATAAAGTCATGCTCAGGCAAAATCTCCATCAACTTATCGAAGCTTATATTTTTCAACAAAATGAACGAACCATCAGCCAAATAAACTGTTTTATCACGGCTGTCTACTTCAGCTATTTGAACATAGTTAATCTGATCGAAATACAATACCGTTTTTCCTTTATTCGTATTAAACTGTGCAAACGAGACAATTTCAGCTTTATTATTGATTATTTGTTCTACTTTCATAATGGCCTGCTGAAGACGTTGCAGAGATATTGGTTTACGCATGTAATCTACAGCATTAATATCAAAAGCATCGCTCGCATATTGTTTATATGCGGTAGAAAACACAATCGGAAAATCCTTGAGTTCTCTGGCTACATCAAATCCATTAAATTCCGGCATTTCAATATCCAGAATACAAAAATCAAAACTTAGTGAACGGTATTCTCTCAACAATGCTGCTGGTTCATTAAAGGTTTTCACCACCTCTACCCCTGGAATTTGCTCACAGAGCATTTTCAAGAACCTCAAGCTTGGTATTTCATCATCCAGAAGAACACATTTCAAACTTCTTTCAATCCGCATACAATCTGATTTGAAGGTGGGCACTATATACATCATTCTCTACAAACCTGCGCAGGTGATGTCTACCTGGATAGTACAACATGAGCCGTTCTTCCAACGTTTTGCTGCCTATTCCACTTTTGGCCTTTTGTAGGGGCGAACGTTTTGAAATTCGATTGCTCACAATGAGCTCCAGCAAACCATTCTTAAAGGTCAGCATGATAGAAATAAAAGAATCAGGGCCATGGAAATCTGCATGTTTAAATGCGTTTTCAATTAAATCCACAGAAATCAAAGGAACCAATGAAGGTGTATTCAATAAGGAACTATTTAGTTCATCAATATCAAACTTAACGCGTATATCAAATAAGGGACTCAGTTTTACCCTATTAATCTCAATGAGATTACGCGCAAAATCAATCTCTGCTTTAGGTGAAACGAGTTCATCTTCACTTTCATACAAAACGTAGTCCAATACCATGGCCAACTTGTCCATGGTATAATAGGTCTGATAGGCATGTGAAAGTATTCCGTTCAATGAATTTTTAAGCAAGTGGGGATTTAATTGGGCCCGATGGAAATCGTCAATCTTCTGATTGTCCATACGATTAAAAAGCTCCTTTTGTCGTTTATTTTCTACCTCAAGTTTCCTATATTTTTGTCTTAACAAGAGGTACAAACCCGATATTAAAGCAACAATTGCCAGCAATAACAGGATGATTATATTCGAGGTCTCAGTCGTCATGTTCATTTCAAACTTACTTAAAATTTCTATACCAATGAAAACGTCGTATTAGAAAATCCGAAATCCACATATAGACTTGTTCGATTACAATAAAATGAAATCCGGTGTTTTAAAGGCAATCTAACGACTATAAAATTTCCATATATTTATTACAAAAATTAACAGTTTCATTACAATTTAGTCATTTCAAAGCATTAATTTAAGATTATTATCCTTATATTGAGACTATTGTAATTAGCCGATCAAATGATTGTCTACGCTATTTTGGTTAAACCCGCCTGATTTTTAATCAGGCCTAATATGAAACACTATGGAAAAGCTCATTTTCGAAACTAATGCACAACATCCCAGTCTTGTAGACAAAATCAAACAAGCTGTTGAAAAACTGAATGGCATCCACGAATGGAAGATCGACTTGGATTCTATTTATAATCTGTTAACCATAGAAGGCATTCGACTCAACCCAACGGAAATCGAATCAGAACTGGCACTCCATGGAGTCGAGGCAAGCCGTCTATATGAGGAGTAGAAGTACGACCTTGTATAGCAAATAAAATAAGTTTCCAGGAAGCTATGTGGTTAAAAACACCCGAATTCAATAAGCGTGAGCTTCTTCCAGATAAAATTAAAGCAATCTTATCTGGAAGAAGCATCAAATCTTTTTAATAATCATTGCAGAGGCACCACCGCCACCATTGCATATCGCTGCCAGCCCTACTGATCCCCCCTCCTGTCTTAAGATGCTGCTTAGTGTTACAACAATTCTAGCGCCCGAACATCCCAATGGGTGCCCCAAAGATACCGCTCCTCCATAAACATTTACTTTGTTCATGGGTAAACCCAAAATTTGTGCATTCACCAAAGCCACCACGGAAAAAGCTTCATTATATTCAAAATAATCAATGTCTTCTAGTGTCAATCCCGCTTTTTTTAACACCTTTTCCGTGGCTACACTTGGTGTAGTCGTAAACCATTCCGGAGCCTGTTCAGCATCAGCATAAGCAATAATCTCTGCTAAGGGGACAAGTCCAAGTTCTTCCAATTTCTCGCCAGATATGAGCAGCACCGCAGCAGCCCCATCACTTATTGTCGATGCATTTGCGGCAGTTACAGTCCCCTCTTTTTTAAAGGCAGGCTTAAGCTCGGGTATCTTATCAAAATTGACCTGCGAAAACTCTTCGTCGCGCGAAACGACGACATCTCCTTTACGACTTTGTATCGTTATAGGTTGAACCTCGTTTAAAAACTTATTTTTTTGCCAAGCGTCCAGGCTTCTTTTATAGGAACTTATCGCATAAGCATCCTGTTCTTCACGGCCAATATGATATTTCTCGGCACACAACTCTGCAAACATTCCCATTGCATCATTCGAATAAGCATCGCTCAAACCATCACGTTGTAAACCATCAACCAGACTCTGAGCTCCAAATTTGGCTCCCCAACGCATACTATTCGTATAATATGGCACCCTACTCATGCTCTCCATCCCACCAGCAATCACTATATCAGCATCTCCCAATAGAATGCTTTGCGCAGCAACAGCTATTGCTTTCATTCCACTAGCACATACTTTATTAAGGGTCGTTGCAGCGGTATGATCCGACAAACCTGCTAACCGGGCTACCTGCCGGGCAGGCGCTTGTCCCAAATCAGCTTGCAAAACAGCACCAATAATAATCTCATCCACTATATCGCGGGAAATACCCGCCTCATCAACTACAGCCCCAACAACCTGGGCCGCAAGACTTGGCGCCGAAATAGATGACAAGGCACCACCAAAACTTCCAATTGGTGTGCGTTTCGCTGCAACGATAAATACACTCTTTGACATGATATAAAAAGTTTATAATTGTTCTGCTAAAATTTTGAGGGCTTATTGCTAGCATATCCCCAACAACCCTTCCTAATCTTAAAGATAAAAAATATAACAGATAACCCACAACAAGTCGGTTTTATTTTTTTTATCAAAACAGAATAAATAGAAAAAAAATAATGCAAAAACTTCCCTACTTAACCAATTGAACGAAAAATAAAGAATAAAAATTTGCAAAAAGCCAAGGCTTTTCGTTAAATTCGTTTAGATAACATCCTACTAGATGGTCATTCAAAAGACCGCCTTACATAAGATAACCAAAAGCAAGATAAACGATTATGCAGACAATCAAGTTTACAGCTGAGCATCAGATTTTTCGCGATACACTTCGCGCATTTATTCGAAAAGAAATTACACCTTACGTCGATGATTGGGAAAAACGGGGTGAGATCGACCGAAATGTGTGGAAGAAAATGGGTGATATGGGATTGATGGGACTCAATTATCCAGAAGTTTATGGTGGACTAGAGCTTGATTTTTATTATTCCTTGATACTCTGCGAAGAATTATCGTATTGTTTTTCTGGAGGATTTACCATTTCCGCACTTGTCATTCAGTTTATGTCGGCTCCATACCTACTGAAATATGGATCAGAAGATCTGAAAATACGCTATCTTAAACCAGTTATTGCCGGTGATATGGTCAGTGCTGTTGCTATTACTGAACCCGGGGCTGGTTCTGACGTAAAGCAGATCAAAACAACAGCTGTCCGGGATGGCGATTTTTATATTGTCAATGGATCTAAAACATTTATTACCAACGGTTATTACGGTGATTTCTTCATTACAGCAGTCAAAACTGCTTCTGATCAGGGAACAAAGGGTATAAGCTTATTACTTATTGACAGAAATGCAACTGGGGTCTCGTCAAGCAAAATCAATAAACTAGGCTGGCACGCCTCTGATACCGCCGAGCTAGGGTTTAATAACGTACGAGTCCCTATTTCTCATCTCATCGGCATGGAGGGAGAAGGATTTCGCTATTTAATGGATGGACTTCAATTGGAAAGGCTTACCGCAGCTATCCATAGTCTCGCTACCGCAGAATCCGCATTTCAGTATACACTTGATTATATCGCACAACGTGAAGCCTTTGGAAAAAAAATCCAGGAATTTCAAACAATACGGCACCGAATCGCACAAATGGCAGCAGATATCGCTACCACGAAAGCCTTTGTCTACCATTGTTGTGATCTCCAGGACCAAAACGAATATGCAGTCCAAGAATGTTCCATAGCGAAGCTACAAGCAAGTGAGCTCGCCGTCAATGTCGTAAACCAATGTCTCCAATTATTTGGTGGTTATGGGTTTACAGAAGATTATAAAATCGCACGTTTATATCGCGATGTCCGTGTCGGCACCATTATCGGGGGAACCTCAGAAATCATGCTTGAAATTATCGCGAAAATGACAATAGATCATGTGACTTATCGATCAGGAAAGTCCAAACAATAGAACGCTTTTTAAAAACTATCACCAAGCACAATGGATGAAAATAAATCTTATATGACCCACACGCTCTTTCGTGTAGAACAGGATAATCATCACATCATTACAATCCATCCGCTATCGACAGCAGCTCCCGCGCAGCTGGATATTATAGACTATCTCACGCAATTTGTTGATTTGGTTACGTTCATTCTTGAACAGGAAGATACCATAGGTGTCGTATACAGCTGCCCGATTCAAGACAAAGAAATCGAATATACGCAATTATTTGAGCAGTTTTCTTCAAGCCGCTCAAGACCTTCTGACTTATACAAGCTTACATCAAAAGTATTGCATTGGGAAACGTTTAAAAAACCCATTGTATCTATTATTTCAGACAATTGTACAGCTATTGCCCTAGCGACCATGCTATGGTCTAATTGTCGTATCGCCTCCGAAAAACTTCAGTTTGGCTTTCCGGAGAGTAAGTATGGCTTGTTTACAGCTTTTGGTACAACGATCTATTTACCAGCATTGATAGGTACTGAAAATGCCCTAAATCTGCTGACAAAAAGCAAACTTCTGAGCAGTGAAGAAGCGTATAAACTTGGGTTAATCAATGAATTGGCGCAGAAGCCCAGCGACAGCCTATCATTAGCAATAAACTGGATACTTAATCTACCCACTACCAATGCTGGCCATCACACAGAACAAACTGACGAACTGAATCCTGAAGCAATTCTTGCTATCCAAAAAAAAGCACGCGGTTTGTACCCCGGCACAAACGCAGTTATTGAATTATTAAGAAAAAACCCGTCATCTACAGCGGTTGAAGCTAGTGAAAGAGAAGCAATTTTATACCTGGAAGTCTTCAATTGCCCCGAACCACTCAGCATGGTCCGTACACTTCACTATGCTGTCCAATTGGCAAAATCACCCAATAGAATAAAACATCTCGACAACTATAAGTTAAATAAAATAGGTGTACTGGGCGCTGGGATGATGGGCTCGGGGATTGCTTATGAGGCCGCCCGAGCAGGAATAGAAGTTGCTTTAAAAGACGTTACACTTCCCCAAGCCGAACGGGGCAAAGCCTATTCTAGCCAGGTTTGTGAAAAATCATTGGCTTTAGGGGCCATGAACCCATCACAACGGGAGCAATTGCTTGCACGCATAAAACCAACTGACCAAGTCGATGACCTTAATGGATCTGACTGCATTATAGAAGCTGTATTTGAAGATTTCCACCTAAAGGCTGAGGTCACAAAAGAAAGCCTACCCTATTTAAACCAAAATGGCTTTTTCGCTACAAATACCACTTCGTTGCCTATTACTGAGCTTGCTAAAGCAAGCAATGATCCTAAAAAATTTATAGGAATGCATTTCTTTTCGCCTGTTGACCGCATGCCCCTTGTCGAAATCATCTGCGGTAAACAAACCGAGCAAAAAACCTTAGAGAAAGCACTTATCACAGCTTTACGCCTCAATAAAATTCCAATAGTCGTGCAGGATGGTCCGGGTTTTTTCACCTCGCGTATTTTCTTCAATTATTTACTCGAAGGTATTACAATGGTACTGGAAGGCATCTCACCGACACTGGTCGAAGAGGAAGCGATGGCTGCAGGATTTGCCGTGGGCCCATTGGCAGTATTGGATGAGATATCATTGGAATTGATGCTACACGTTTATGATCAATTACCCGGTCTGCATGCCAGCCAAAAACGCGCATATACCTACCTCAAAGGAATGGTCGATCAGGAACGAAAAGGAAAAAAATCGGGCGCTGGATTTTACGATTATGACGTTGAAACCAAAAAGAAAACCATTTGGAAAAACCCTGTAATTGCATCTGCAAAGGAAAATGTAACACCTTCAATTATCCGGAAACGTTTGTTGCATGTCATGGCATTGGATAGCTATCGATGTCTCGCAGAAGGCGTACTCAACCAACCCATCGATGGCGATATTGGTTCTATTTTAGGTGTAGGGTATGCATCCTATACAGGTGGAGTATTTGGACATATCGACCGTACAACGCTTCCTACTTTCATTGCTGAATGCGAAGACTTTCAGGCCAAAGGTGAGCAATGGGATATACCAGAATCTTTAAGAGAACTGGCAAAAAAGAATTTCAAATTTTACAGTGATTTTGACTCAAATTGGCGATAGATTAGTCAATCTATATTCTTTCGTCTAAAGAAGCGTACATAAGCTGTTTAAGTGCACTAAAGTATCAGGTAATCATAAAAACAACAAAACAAAAGGTTGCGACCTTAAAAAGAATATTCGGTATAGTTAACGCTGTAATAGAAACGAAAGCAGGGGTGACAAAACAAATAGTTTGATCACCCCGCCTCTCTATATCATTAGCGCACAAACAGATCCATCAGCTGCGAGACATCCTGTTCGAGAAAAGTATCGTAGTCCAAAGTAACTGTAAGTATTTCCTTTTGCTGTTTTTCAGAAAATACCCGCGCAAGATTTGTTTTGTATTTTTCGATTAATTTAGGAATTCCCTCCGCCCTCCTTCTTGGATGACCTATCGGATATTCAACGACCAATTCAGGCAATATTGTACCGTCAACCAGTTCTATTGTCAAAGCATTTGATATGGCACGTTTCTGTGGGTCGTGATAGTCAGCGGTGAATTGAGCATCTTCCACGCAGGAGATCTTATCGCGCAGTACATCAATTCTTGGATCCGAAGCGATATGATTTTCATAGTCATCAGCCGTCAAACGTCCAAAGATTAGAGGCACAGCAACCATATATTGAATACAGTGATCACGGTCGGCAGGATTATGCAAAGGCCCCTTTTTATCAATAATCCGGATAGCCGCTTCATGTGTACGAATGGTTACACGGGCGATATCTGAACTGCTTTTTCCAAATTCTTTCAGTTGTTGATGAAGTTGCATAGCCGCTTCGGCAGCTGTCTGTGCATGGAATTCTGCGGGAAATGAAATTTTGAAGAGAATATTTTCCATCACATAAGATCCATATCCCCGCTGAAACTTAAATGGATTCCCCTTAAAAGACACATCATAAAATCCCCATATTGGTGCTGTCAAAACAGATGGATAGCCCATTTCTCCAGTTTTTGCGATCAAGGCCAATCGGACAGCACGCGAAGTTGCATCGCCGGCTGCCCAAGATTTTCGGCTGCCGGTATTTGGCGCATGCCGATAAGTCCGTAGGGCTTGTCCATCAACAAAAGCCAAAGAAACCGCGTTGAGCAGCTCTTCTCTTGTGAGGCCAATGAGCCTACCTACGACCGCTGTTGAAGCTACCTTCACCAAAATAACATGGTCTAGCCCCACTTTATTAAACGAGTTTTCAAGTGCTAAGACACCTTGTATCTCATGGGCCATAATCATTGCCTCAAGAACCGTCCTAGCTTTCAGCGGTTTTTGCCCATTCGCAATATTCGTTCGGCTCAACCAATCTGCCACTGCTAAAATTCCCCCTAGATTATCGGATGGATGTCCCCATTCCGCTGCCAGCCAGGTATCATTAAAATCCAACCATCGAACAATCGTGCCGATATTGAATGCTGCCTGAACGGGATCCAATTGAAAATCTGTACCCGGCACCCGAGCACCGTTCGGCACAATGGTCCCGGCCACAACTGGCCCCAACAATTTGGTGCAGGCAGGATAGGTCAATGCTTCCAAGCCGCAGCCAATGGTGTCAAGAAAGCAGTAAAACGCCGTATTCCAAGCGACCTTTCCCTCAATTTTATAATTTAGGACATAGTCCACAATGTCCACTAAAACCTGATCCGGTTGTGGTCTTTCATTTGATATTGCTGAACTCATTCGTGTATTTCGTATAAGACTCTCGTTCTATTTATTAATATATTTCGTTTTTTCCTGCGCTAAGTTCTTCCTCAAAGCCCTCTGTTCAAAAGCACCTTTTAACGCCTTTTCCCGATCCAAAATTACCGTTCGGAAAGAGGTACAAACGGTCTGTCCTCAGGACCAACATAGTTTGCACTTGGTCGGATAATTTTTCCATCCTGACGTTGTTCGAAAACATGCGCTGACCAGCCTGTAATACGCGAGAGGACAAATAACGGGGTAAACATCTCTGTTGGAATGCCCATAATATGATAGGACACCGCAGAATACCAGTCCAGGTTCGGAAACATTTTCTTTTCTTCCCACATGACTTTTTCCAACCGCTCAGCGATCAGGTAGAGCGTCATGTCGCCCGCTTCTTCCGACAGCTCTTTTGCCACTTGTTTTATCACTTGATTTCTTGGATCCGAGATTGTGTATACAGGATGGCCAAAACCAATAATGACTTCTTTGTTTGCCAGTCGCTTCCGGATATCCGCTTCCGCCTCATCAGCATTTGCATAACGACTCTGAATTTCGAAAGCAACCTCATTGGCTCCGCCATGCTTAGGTCCACGTAGCGCACCTATCGCACCAGCGATGCAAGAATACATGTCTGATCCTGTACCAGCAATTACCCGAGCTGTGAATGTAGATGCATTAAACTCATGTTCGGCATATAAATTGAGTGAAATCTGCATCGCTCTTACCCAAGAAGACGATGGCGATTTTCCGTGTAGCAGATGCAAAAAATGCCCACCCAACGTTGCATCCGATGTCTCTACCTGCACCTCACGTCCATGCTGACTAAAATGATACCAGTACAGCAGTGCTGAGGCCATTGAAGCCATCAGGCGAGTAGCAATGTCACGGGCACCAGCAATGGGATGACTGTCTTTCTCGGGCGAAACACTGCCGAAAAAAGAAACATAAGTCCGTAAAACATCCATGGCATGTGCCGTCGATGGCAACTGCTTGAGGACCTGTTGAACAGTAATAGGCAGACCACGTTGACTGATCAGCTGACTTTGATAAGTGACGAGCTGGGCCTGTGTTGGTAGACTTCCATAAATAAGTAAATAAGCGACCTCTTCAAAACTTGCCTGATGCGCCAGATCTAAAATATCATAACCCCTATAATGCAGATCATTACCACTTTTTCCGACAGTGCTCAAAGCCGTATTACCAGCTGCTACACCAGAGAGTGCTACACTTTTTTTGGGCTTAAAACCTGTGCTGTTTGTCTCTTCCATCTGAATATAATTATTTGTTAAACAATTGATCCAATCGATTTTCATAGGCATAATAATCGATACTTCTGTATAACTCTTCTCTCGTCTGCATGTCGTCGATTACTTTAAGCTGCCCACCGTCTTCCCGAATGTGACGATAAACAGTTGTAGCCGCTTTATTAGCGGCGCGGAAAGCAGATAGTGGATAAAGGACAATAGAAACATCGGCTTGACGTAGTTCATTCAGGCTAAACAACGGTGTTTGTCCAAATTCGGTGATATTCGCCAAAATGGGAAGGCCAGTTGCCGCACTAAATTGAACGTATTGCTCCAAATGATGTACTGCTTCAGCAAAAATAAAGTCCGCTCCAGCTTCTTTATAAGCCACCGCTCTTTCCAAAGCAAGTTCAAGGCCTTCAGAAGCAAGTGCATCCGTACGTGCACCAATGGCAAAATGCTCGTCCGTTCGTGCATCCACGGCCGCCTTTAGGCGGTCAACCATTTCAGATCGCGAGACGAGCTCTTTCCCAGGCCGGTGACCACAACGTTTAGCCCCCACCTGATCCTCCATGTGAACTGCCGCCGCGCCCACTTTAATTAAAGACTTTATTGTACGTGCCACATTGAATGCCGAAGGACCGAAGCCAGTATCAATATCCACCAGCAAAGGAAGCTTACACACATTTGTAATGCGATCCACATCAATCAAAACATCCTGAAGTGTTGTAATCCCAAGATCTGGAATTCCAAGTGAACCTGCCGCAACACCGCCTCCAGAAAGATAAATAGCTTTAAAACCAGCCTGCTCAGCCAAAAGCGCATGATTAGCATTAATCGCTCCAACAATTTGTAATGGTTTTTCATTCTTGATCGCTTCCTTAAAAAGGAAGCCCGGGGATTTTATCATAATATCGAATTTGAAATTCCAAGCCCTATAGCCTTCTCTAGATACAGGCTACAGTGACTACTTAAGTTTACTTAGTCTGAAGGACGCCTTTTTAGGCCCTTCCTCTTAAAGATAGGAATTATCAATGCAATAAAACAAATTATTTTCTACATTCAAGGTAAATAACAGAAGAAAATACGGCAATACTCCCTATTAATTATAAATAAATTATTTCAGCGGCCAAAGCCTTCCCGCAGTCTGCTAAATGGCTTCAACAACCGTGTATTCTTTTTTGTAAAGGAGGATACATGATCAATCAAAAAGCCCCAACTTTTGATGTTGAGGCTTTATCCGACAAGTTAACAGGACTCCTTACTCCAAAGGGGAGGAAATTTTCCTCCAAACGAGCAAAAAAAAGCGGGATCTTTCGATACCCGCTCAATAAAGCATTTCAAACTAATTTTTACCGTTATTTTTAGCCCACCACAAGCGTTTTCCCCAATTATAATCCACAATTCCTTGCGCAGCTGCTGTAACGTTATCCTTATTATATAGGTATTCATTATTCGGATAAGGCAATCGCCATGGTTGATCTGTATGTGGCGTTGCTGAATTTTGAATTTTTGAAGGATAGTTGGTGCTAGGAATTCCCGTCCTTCTGTACAAACTCCAGGCTTCAAAATTTTCTTTAAACAAAGCGACCCACATATCCCAATAGATACGGTCCTTCGTTCCATCAAATTTTCCCGCTCCGGCCAAATAAGCATTCGCAGCTGATTCAGCAACCTCATTATCTTCCATAGAAAGCCTAACAGCTGTTTCATAGGCTGTTTGAGCCGTAATTCCAACATTATAACCCAATAATGCGGCTTCTGCCAACATGTAATAAGTTTCACAGGCTTTATAAAAAGGTACTGCCCCAGCAGGGTTATTGATATAATGGAGTCCAATCCATGAAATTGACGTTGATGGAGAAGGATTGGTCAACGAGCCATTAACAAAACCAACATATTTACCGGCATTATTTTTTTGAGCGATAGACTCAATCCGAGGGTCGTTCGTTTCCGTTAAATGATTGATAAAAATATCGAACATTCCCCAATTGTTGATGCGTTTACCGTAAATACCAGACTCATACCAAGGCTCCATATAGGGCAGCGTTCCAGGGAAAAACATTTGGCAACTCTCCGCATTGGTTTCAATGATTGGATATTTCGTTTTATTTCCAGCAATTTCCTCAATCGTAGATTTAGCCAAAGCCGGGGCAACAGAAGAAATACGTATTGCCATCCGTAAGCGCAGCGAATTACAAAACTTCTGCCACCTTAACATTTGTGTTTTTACATCCAGACTACCACTATTAGCCGGTCCATAGATCACGTCATAATTACCAACATCATCCGTTCCAATACCAGCTGCCAACTCATCAGCAATGGATTTAAGATCCGCCAATACTGCAGGAAAAACGTCCTCCTGTTTATCGTATTTGGCTTTTAATACCGAACCATCTTCTGGCCGACCTTTAAATGCCTCTGAATATGGAATATCACCCCATCCGTCCAATAAATAGGACCACATATAGTTATTCCAAATTCTTGCTATAGCCCTAGTATTTTTATACCCTTCAGCTTTATCATCTGTCTTTTTAAGCAAGTCTTTCATTTGGGTGATATTATAATAACAAGCGGCCCAACGATTGCCATAGGTATTATTTGTCGGAATCAATCCACTCAGGTTATCGGGATATTGAATTTTGACAATATATCCAGCAAATGTACCATAACCATCAACGTCGCCACCAAATTGGTCTCCGGCATTTCGCATCACGTTGACCAACATATTTTGTGGCGGAACATCATTTAATGCATCGGGATCCGTATTAATTTTCTCAAAATTCTTGGTACAACCTGTCACCAAAAGAACGGCTAATAAAGGCGTGTATTTTAATTTTTTAATAAAAGTATTCATAATCATAATTTTTTGAGGGTTCTATATCTTAAACTCTATCTGTCGATTAAAATGTAAAACCAAGTTTAAGACCTATACTTCTTGAGTTTGGAACACTGGCTTGCTCAAATCCTACACCTCTAGAATCGCTAGATACACCTCCGCCTTCCGGATCTAATCGCATCGTATTCGATTTATGCACCCAAAGCAACGCTAAATTGGTTCCTGTAACAGAGATATTAGCACGCTTAATCCCTTTTATTTTACTATACAAATGTTTGGGTAAATTATAAGAAATATAGGCCTCTCTTAATTTCAGAAAAGAACCATCAAAAACATACATTTCGGCAATGCCTCCATTTTCATACCAGTCTTGTGCTGAAGTCTCAATGGTATTTGCAACCCAGCCTCCTTTTCCGTCCGACATTGCAAACCGTTCGTTTTTCATCACGTCACGACCGGCAAGAATAGCACGTTCACGAATCCCGTCGGCAGCAGTAATTTCCGCTATACCCGTCGCATAACCATGGGACATTGTTTGTGACCAAATATCTCCCCCCTTACGGAAATCGAGCATAAAGCCGAATCTAAAATCTTTAAAGGTGAAGTCATTACGCATCGAAGCCAAGAAGTCCGGCACAGCATTACCAATCACTTGACCATCAAGTGGTGTAGAAACCAGACCGTTGGAACCCACTTTAATAGCACCTTTCATCGGTCCATCTGTTACACGATCATAACCTGGCCCAACCAAACTACCCCAAGGGTGCCCAACAGAAGCCATATTGGAAATACCCCAAGTCCAACCCTGCCTCAAATCATCCAAGTCTAATTCCGGGTAAAGTTCTATAATCTTATTTTTATCCTTTGAAAAGTTGACAGTCGTTGTCCAATTTAACCCATCTTCACGCTTCAGGATATCACCGCGTAATTGAACTTCAATCCCCTTGCTCCGAATTTCTCCCGCATTTAAGAAGATACTGCTGAATCCAACCACATTGGAGGTAGGTACAGAAAGTAATTGTTTTTTATTTACTTTTTGATAATAGGTAAGGTCCAAATGAAGACGGTCTTTGAATAAACCCAGCTCAGTACCAATTTCATAAGAAGTAATGGCTTCAGGTTCTAGGCCTTCAATCGCATAGACCATGCTTTTATACATTTGCGCCAGGTTATTATAAGCGTCTGTTTGTGCATAATAATAGTTTCCATTTTGATAAGGTTGTGTAGCGTTACCTACTTTCACCAGATTAAATCGCATTTTCCAAAAATTCAAATAATCACTTTTCAGACCTTCAAATGAAGCTGTTGGGATCCAGCTTAAACTTGCCGAAGGATAGAAAAAGGATTTCTTTAACGTTGAAGACCAATCATTCCGCGCTGTCAAATCTAAATACAATTGATCTTTCCAGCCCAAATTAGCCTGTCCATATACCGAATTGGAGCGGCCTTTTGAATGGTCCATAAAGGTGTAAGCATCACCAATTTTATTCGAAATGGTATAGACACCCAATACATTTAATCCTTTTGCACCTATTGTATTTGTTTCAAATTGATAATCCCGATAGTTGGCTCCCAAAATACCGGTTAAACTCAGATCGCCAAATTGTTTATTAAAATTTGCAATAAAATCTGCATTAAAATCAGAATTGCTATTTTTTATTTCATTGAACTTACCATCTTGGTTATCAAAGTTAAAATAGGTCGTTTCAAACATATGGGTATTATAGTAATCCAATCCTACACGCCCCTCGAATTTTAAAAAATCAAAAGGTTGATAATATAAGGAGGTCTTACCGAAAACACGATTCATCTTCATTGCATTGCGCGATTCATGCATCGTATAAAAAGGATTCATATGGTAAGCGGAATTCCAATTGTAATAGGTATAATTCCCTTGTGCATCTTTTTGATCCCAATTTTTTTTCAGGTCCTGCATATCCACCTGACGGCCAAACCAGATCAGGCCATTCATCGGATTGGCAGCATCATATCCCTGCGTGACCAAGTTGTTACTTTCTGTACGCGTAAAATTACTCATGATATCATAAGATACTTTATCACTGACCTTATATTCATTGTTCAGCTGCGCGGTATATTTTTTCTGATCTGTATTGGGAACCGTTCCCTTTTGATCCCTAAAGGAAATAGATGCGCGTGTAGACGATCGATCTGATTTGGAAAGTAATGAAACATTATGGTTTTGAGAAAAACCGGTTTGAAAGAACTCTCTAACATTGTTTTTATGTGAATTCCATGGGGTTGCCTGGCGTACACCATTCACAACCGGACTGTTAAACTGTGGTATCAACAAGCCAATGTCCATGCGAGGACCCCAAGATTCATCGATATTATCATTAACCCCAATGTTTCCTGTACCATCAACATAACTGAATGAATTCTGCGTTACATAATCCTGATAGGATAGATTTCCGCCAAATTTCTTAAAACTGTATTCATCCCCACGTGATCCCTGACCGTATAAATTTTGGTACTTCGGTAAATTGGCCGCCCTGTCGATGGAAAAATTTCCGTCGTACGAAATCTGCACTCCGTTTTCGGCGCGTTTTCCAGATTTTGTCGTAATCATAATAACGCCTGTACCAGCACGCATACCATATAATGCTGCAGCCCCACCTTTCAGTACGTTGATGCTTTCGATATCATCTGGATTAATGTCGTTTAAACCCGAACCGTAATCCACCCCAGTATACGTATTATCACCACTACGCTGAGAATTATTTGTAATAGGAATACCGTCCACTACAATAAGCGGCTGCTGATTTGCCTGCAACGATGTATTTCCACGAATTGAAATACGCGCTGAAGAACCTATCGCTCCACCAAATTGGTTCACCTGTACACCTGCAACTTTACCCGCCAATGCTCCTGTTAGGCTATGTTGCCCGGCATCTGTCAATTCTTTCGCTTTGACCTCCTGCGTGGCATAACCCAACGATTTTTTCTCTCTTGTGATACCTAATGCGGTAACCACGACTTCATCTAAATTCTCTGCTGAAGATTCTAATGTAACGTTTAAATTCGTTTGATTATTCAGTTGAAACTGCTTGGATTTGTAACCAACTGCAGTGACATTTAAAACTCCTCCACCTGTATATGTTAATGAAAATCCACCATCAATTCCTGTCTGCGTGCCGGCACCGCCTCGAATGGTTACCGATACTCCCGGTATTGGTTTGCCGTCCTGATCCAACACTTTGCCTTTAAGTGCTGTTTGGGCATAAAGCGCAGAACATACTAGTATATTGGATGCTAGTATTGCAATACTTCTTTTGTTCATAAGCTAGTCTCTGTTAGTTAGTTTAAAATGCTTTTATAAAATCTAATTTATGCAAATGTTAAAACAGAGCTCGCTATGATATTGACCAATATTACCCATATTTTAACCTCAAATGTTAAAATATTACAACCTCCGCACAATAAATCCATTTCATCCAGCTTGAACAAACAAACCGCAAGTAACTATTAAACAAGACAATACCACTAAAAAAAACAAACCCTTGCCAACATATTGGTAAGGGTTTTCGCTTGAGTAAAAACAATACAAATTACTTAATTTTCAATAAATTTCTGTCCAACAAAGACCCGTTTCGCCTGTCCCCGCGTCACCTCGATTTGGTTTTTCCATTTTTGTTCTTTGGCCGTTTTTAACTCAACACTTTCCAAATCCCGCAGACGTGCAGCCAAGCGCAGCATTGCGATCTCTTTATTCTGCAATTGCGATCTCGTATCCATCACCTGAACACTTATCCCTGTCGGAGCATGCGTCGCTCTAACGCCAGAACTTACTTTATTGACATGCTGTCCACCTGCACCGCTACTTCGCATCGTTTGGAAATATACATCCTTCACATCCAACACTTTTTCCTTTTCACCCGGATGATACGTTTTAACTTCGACAAACCAGTTCTTCCGTTTGTGTAAAGGACGAAAAGGGCTTTTACACACCCAACAGATTGTACCAATCCAATGATCAATCAATTGATCCATATCTTTTCCTCTCAATCTGACAATCAACGAACAGGGCAGTCCATCAACTTCTTCTGTTTCTATTTCCGTGACCTCAACTCCTACTCTACGACATTCAGAAGAGATTCTGTCGACTACCAACCTAACGGCCATATTACATTCCTTAGGACCTCGTCCCGAAGAAATTTGTAAATACCTTTCTTTCATAAACTTATTTGTCCATACGTACAATCTTCGGACTGAACGTTCCGAGAACAGTTACCAACTCTTGTTGTAATTGCATCACCCGATGAATATCTTTATACGCACGTGGTGATTCATCCAATGCGCCGCCAATCAATTCCACACCATGTGCTTCCAGATCTTTCAGCATAGCGCTTTTTGTCAAATTATTTTTGCAGGCAGATCTCGACATGACACGCCCAGCTCCATGGGATGCAGACTGTAAACTTAAGGGGTTTCCCGTTCCCTCCACAATGAACCCTGGCGCTGTCATCGAGCCGGGAATCACCCCTAGCACGCCCTTGCCTGCAGGTGTTGCTCCCTTCCGATGAACAATGCATTCCTCCCCATTCACGAATTCCTTCCATGCGAAATTATGATGATTTTCGATCGTTACCACGGGATTACCGCCAAGTGCTTTCGCCAAACGTCGGTGGATGTCTGCATGACAGGCCTGGGCATACTCTCCAGCCAAATTCATTGCCATCCAGTATTCTTGTCCTTCTTGGCTTGCTAAATCCAACCAGGCCAAATGTTGGACATGACGCGGTAATGGACATTGTTGCGCCGCAAGGCTTGTGTAATGCTTAGCGATATTCGCCCCCAAGCCTCGAGAGCCACTATGGGATAAAATCCCCAGATACTGTCCTGGATTTATCCCCCATTCCTCCCGCACGGTTTGAAGCTCAACAATGCCCAATTCGACAAAGTGATTTCCACTACCGGAAGTCCCAAATTGTCTGTAAGCTTTACCCAACAGGGATTTTAATAGTGGGATTTCCTGAAATTCAGTTCTACTGAAAACAACATGGTCATGCTTATCACGATGTGTGTCATTTAAACCAAATTTGGTATTTTCCTTCAATATATTTTTCAGTTGGAATTCCCTTCCTTTGAAATAACTACCCGGTAAATCGAATATCGACAGGCTCATCCGACAACCAATATCTACTCCTACACCATAGGGTATAACGGCATTTTCTGTGGCCAGTACTCCGCCGATGGGAAGTCCGTACCCTGTATGTGCATCCGGCATCAGTGCACCTTGCCTTGAAATAGGCAATCTCAGTGCATCATACAACTGTCTTTTTGCCTGCTCATCAATTTCATTTTCACCAAATATGCTAAATGGAGCACAATGTGAATGAAGCTGCTGCATGCGTACTTCAACAGGTTTAACAAGTCCTTCAGAGACCTTTCCCCATATTTTATGCCCCATAAATCGCTCCGGAGCTTCTATCAACTCAGTAAGTTCAAGAAGAATGGTTTCTTTATTTTCCTTCTTTCGATACCTTGTGATCAGCCCTAAAGCTGTATTAACTATATTATTTTGTGGGAAACCTATTTTTACTAGATCTTTTCCCGCTAATTTACTTCCCATTTTTATAAAAAATATAAATAATTAGCCATCAATTTCCTCTTGGAAATCGGCAGCATTGTTGAAAAAATTTCGGGAATATTCTTTTGGGGATTACGATTCTATTAAGCATTTTTTCTTAATGCACAGTCAATTACTCCTATAGAGTCGAACGCACCTGTTTTTCAAAAACGCTGCAGCCCTGAAGAGCTTTGACTATCTAAATAGAAACGAAAATCCGGAAAATTAAAAAGCCCGAATGAACTTCGGCTTTTTCATCTGTATAAATTGGTTTTTCAAAAGAAGTAAAGCGACCTGTTATTCACTCCAGCGGATTGAACAGACACGATGCACTCCTATTTCGAAGAATATCTTAAATAAAACGAAAAGCACGAAGATTGCTTTCGACAAATCCATTTGCCTTAAAAGCTTGCTGTGTTATTATTCTAGCGACCAACATATCTTTTCGTGTTTAAATTATTAAAATATTATTATCAAGTGCAAATATAAGTAAGTTCAGTTTAAAATAGCAAAATTAGCAAAAATTTAATCCGAGTTAAATGGAAGCGGATCCTTTAACACAAATTTAAAGTCGAGTGTCTTCTCGCCTCTGGTCACTCGAAAATGCATTTCCTTTCCCTCTTCTGATTTAAAAAGATTGTGAATTGACTCCAGGGAAAATGACGATGCAGCTCTACCATTGATCCGTACAACCTTATCTCCGGGTATTAGTCCTGCGATTGCCGCAGGCGAACCATCACGAACAGTCGCAATTTTGTACATATTTCGAAGTACAAAGCGATACTGTACGCTGTTACCCATTCTTACCTCTGTACCGCCATCTTTTTGCAGAACAACAGGTATTTCTTCTTTTTCGTATTTAATACCATCATGTATAATCTCCAAACCACTCATATTCAGATAATAAAAGCGATCAAAATCTTTATTCTTATGAAGATATATCGACTTGTTGGGATAATCGAATACGACCTTGAATCGGCGTAACAACTCGTTTCCAATGGAACCTATTCTTTCGCTCACAAATGTTGCATGCTGTAACGAACTCAATTCAGGATAGGCTACCAAGGGGTAATTCATTGTAAACGGCCCAAGTTCGAGCGATCGGATTCGATTTCTTTTTCCATAAATCTCACCGTTAAATCCCTGCCCTATGTAGTCATCAATAAACGGAGGCTTAATATCAAAATTGTTTAGCTTTGAAGGAATAAGCATTAAGGCATCGCTATTTCCCATATCGATCAATACACGACCATCAATAGAAACATCCCCCTGTTTAAAAGCAACCGAAGTATAGGGACGACTATTTAAAATATCCAGCGGCAAACGCTGCATCTTGTCAAGTCCCTTGGGTCGGTTCGCCTTGGCATATAAGGTAATACGATGTTTTTGAAAATCCATTTCCATCATTTGGTTTTCAAAAAAGCGACTTCCCATAATTCCATTAACTTCCACTCCTATCCGGGTAGAGATATCAATATGCGCATTTTGAAGAATATAGATCGGTTGATCTAAATCTTCATATACCCCAGCAATATTCACCTGATTATGTATGGATAAATAGCCATCCAACCCCTCTTCCCTGCCCAATCCCTGAAATTTATTAACAAAAACAGCGCTATCAATTGACTTTAATGTTTCGCCAAATATCATGGTTTCTTTAACCCCCGTATCCAACAGGAAGTTCATCATATATCCATTCACCTGTACAGGTATAATCACCAGGTTATGTACGAAAAGAAAAGGAATTTTAACATTCTTTTTTCCGTTTAAGACAAACCCCACTTGCCCATGAGTAATGAAAAAACACAGCAGTGCCAGCGATAAAAAAACTGTTTTCATCCAAGTTTATATTTGGTATTTCCAATTTAAACAAGAATATTCAGATTAAAGAACGTTTATAAAAAAAAGCCCATCTTATTACCAATTCTACGGTAGTCAATTTATCTTTCTTATCTACAAGTCTGGTTCAAGATTACACCTACTTTACCGTTTCTGTGCTATTTCTTTGCTGTTTTATTGCTGTTTTATCGTTAAAATACCAAAGAATAAACAAAGAAATACCAAAGAAACGGCAAACGAATACCGAGGAAGGTCTAATGAAAGTAGCTACAATAAGCGAAGAAACACCAAAGAACAAGCAATAGCTGCAGCACCTTAGAATCAAATAGTGACCAAATTAGATTTTTAGACAGTGCTTATTCAGTGCTTGCTCAGTGCTCGTTCAGTGATTGTTCAGTGATCATTCAGTACAAATTGAATAAGCACTGACTGATCACTGTCTAAAGAATGATTGAAAATTGTTATTAGATATAAGTTGATATTAGGATCTATCCGTTTTAGTATCTACCTTGATTAGCTATAATCCGGAACTTGAGGCGATCTTCAGGTCAGATGCAGCATAGACGCACAAAAAAAGCCTCTTTACAGTAAGTAAAGAGGCTTTTAGTACCCGGAGCCGGAGTCGAACCGGCACGGTTTCCCACTGGTGTTTGAGACCAGCGCGTCTACCAATTCCGCCATCCGGGCATATCCGTTTGGGATGATGCAAAAGTAGGTTTTTTATTGAAAAGGAGAAAACTTTTTGAACAAATTTTCAATGAAAACCAATATAGAACTGAAATTCAGTCGAATAATTTTTCATTAGTTACTCAAAAAACTTGCTTTAACCGTGATATTAGCTGTTTTTTTTCTTGAGGTTGTATTAAATGCACCGCCAGAAGAGTACTCTTCGTTGTCGTTTTGTCCTGTTATCTGAAAAATTCCGAGATCGGCCTTTACCAGATTACCTAATCCGGCATTCGATTCCTTTGCAATATTTTCTGCACGTTGATGTGCATTTTTTGAAGCCTGTGAAATAAGTTCTAATTTCAGATCCTCTAGCTTGGAGTAATAATAATTGGGGGTGCTGGAGCTAAGTTCTATCCCTTTGGAAATTAATGTCGATATTTCTCGTGACGCATTGTCCACTTTATTTAAGTCTTTGGATTCGACACTTACGGCCTGCGATAATGTATAACCGGAAAAAGTATTATAACCATTCCCCTTTCCATCTGTATGATATTCGAAATCTTTGGCAATATTAACGGCCTCGAAACGGATTTCGTCGGCTTTAACCCCTTGTTGCACTAAAAAATCCCGCACCAAATCACGATCTGTGGCCAGTTGTGCTGAAGCAGCACTCAATTCATAATTCTTTCGGCTAAAAGTAGCACTCCATTTGACTAGATCAGATTCGAAATCTTTTTTGGCATTACCATTAACAGTGATTGTCTGCGTCGATTTAAACTTATAACGATAAGCTGTACCCAATATCCAGGTGCCAAGCAAGAGCACAGCGCCCATTATAATCGAAATAATAACAGCGGATGATGATTTCATAACCAGTTTTTTATGTTTACGTAACAATGAATATACCAAAAAATCGATGTTTATTTATTTTTTATGAATAAATTGCGACAAAAAGGTTTAAAATATGAATAAGAAAAGTATCTGTATTCCATTTTGTTTTCTGGCAGCATTCGCTGCCCATGCACAAAAGAAACCATTGGATCATACGGTATATGATAGTTGGCAAAGCGTATCATCGCCCTATATCAGTAAATCGGGAAAATTTGTCCTGTTCCAGGTCGTTCCACAAGAAGGCGATAATAAGCTTTTTCTAAAAACCAAAGAAAACAAAGAACTCATTCAAATTCCCCGTGGATATAATGGAAAACTGACAGATACCGAAAACCATCTGCTAAGTTTGGTCAAAGCGCCATTCGCCGTAACCCGAGAAGCCAAAATCAAAAAGAAGAAAGCCGAAGAACTCCCAAAAGATTCATTGGCGATCTACAATTTAACAACTTCATCCCTTGTCAAATTTGCGCAGGTAAAATCCTACAAAATTGCCGATCAAAACAACAATTTCGTCTCTTTTCTTTTCGACAAGGAAATAAATGAGAAATCTGAAACAAAAGCGGTTAATGATGCCACATCAGCAAAGAAAAGCAGCGATAAAAAGAAAAAAACGGTTGCAACGCTTGCTTTATATGATTTAAATTCCGGTGATTCGGTACAATTTTCATCCGTAGATCAATACGAATGGAATAAAAACGGATCAAAAATTGTTTTTTCAAAAAAAACGGATTCGAAAGATAGCCTGTCAAAAGAATCTGGAGTCTACCTCTACGAAATAGCAACTAAAAAGCTTAAAAAAATATCAAATGGAAAAGGCAATTATAAAAATTTCAAATTTGATGAATCAGGCAATCAGCTCGCTTACCTAGGGGATCTCTCCAATGAAAAGGCATTGCTGAAAAATTATAATTTATATTACTATTCAAATGGTATAGATACAGCCCAATATCTTGCAACAAAAACCAGCAATGGTATACCTAAAAACTGGGCTGTTAGCGGGGATGGGGATATCCGTTTCAGCAAAAATGGAGAGAAGTTATTTTTCGGCATAGCACCAATACCGCGTGTTAAAGACACCACTTTGGTTGATTTTGAGCATGCTAAAGTAGACGTTTGGAACTGGCAAGACGATTATTTACAACCCATGCAGTTGGTAAATTTAAAGAAAGACCTTGCAAGAAACTTCTTAGCGGTCACTTACCCCAAATACAACCGTAACATTATCCCCCTGACGGATCAAACATTCAACTCCACCGCACTTACACCGGACGGAAATGAAGAGTATATCTTAGCGCGTACTGATTTTGGCAAGCGCATCGCAAGCCAATGGGAAGGTAGAACAAGAGATGACATCTATCTGGTTTCGACAAAAACAGGAAATAAAGAGTTAATCCTTTCAGACTTTTCGGGAAATGCAATCTTAAGTCCTGACGCAAAATACATCGTATATTTCGACCAAGATAAAGGAACCTGGAATTCCTATCAGGTTAGTTCAAAGAAAAAGACAGTTCTAAACGACGGTATACCTGCGTCCTTTGCGGACGAAGAAAATGATATGCCTACCTCAGCACAAGGATACGGCATGGCAGCATGGAGCCCAGACTTTAAAGGGATTTACGTCAATTCGAGATATGATATCTGGTATTTTAACTTGGACGGTTCCAGCAAATCCATCTTGACGAACGGCTATGGAGCTGCATCACAGACAACTTTCCGCTACTTGCCTTTAAAAAGAGAAGAGGATCGCGAACAAGCCACTACACTTGACTATAAAAAGGGTGGTTTTCTAACGTCTTTTGACAATAAAACCAAAGAGTCTGGTTTCTACCAGTTCAAGGGACAGCATAGCGATCCTAAAAGTCTTTTGGTAGAAGCAAAAACGTTCAAGAATATCAGCTCTTCGGCAGATCAACAAACGATCCTGTACAGTAAAGAGGATTATATGAATTCACCTAATATCTACACCAATACCATCAAGTTCAAAGACGAATTACAGCTATCCAATATTAACCCCCAACAGGCTAATTACAATTGGGGTACAGCAGAACTTGTTCATTGGACAACGCCTGAAGGAAATCAGGCGGAGGGAATTCTTTATAAACCAGAAAATTTTGATCCTGCAAAAAAATATCCCATTATAGCTTACTTCTATGAAAAGCTTTCCGATGGATTATATACATATCAACCTCCTGCCCCTACACCATCACGTTTGAACATCCCCTATTTTGTAAGTAACGAATACCTTGTATTTGCACCAAATATAAGCTACAAAACAGGTCACCCTGGTCAATCAGCGGAAGAATACATCAATTCGGGGATGAGATACCTCGCTCAGAATGCATGGGTTGATAGTACGAAAATGGGAATACAGGGTCAAAGTTGGGGCGGCTATCAAGTGGCTCACCTCATTACGCGGACCAACATGTATGCTGCAGCTTGGACTGGCGCTCCTGTTGTCAACATGACATCTGCCTATGGCGGAATACGCTGGCAGACCGGTATGTCGCGTCAATTCCAATACGAACATACACAAAGCCGCATCGGAAAAACCCTATGGGAAGCTCCGGAACTGTACATCGAAAATTCACCTTTATTCCATTTGGATAAAGTTAAAACTCCCGTTGTCATTATGGCCAATGACAATGATGGGGCCGTACCATGGTATCAAGGCATTGAAATGTTTACTGCATTGCGCCGATTAAACAAACCTGTATGGATGCTGAATTATAATGGTGACGAACATAACCTCATACTCCGACAAAACCGCAAGGATATACAAATTCGGGAACAGCAATTCTTCGATCATTTCCTAAAAGGTGCCCCCGCCCCTGCTTGGATGAAGAAAGGAGTACCTGCCACCGAAAAAGGAATAGACTGGGGATTCGAATTGTAATACAAAACAATAAAAAAGGTGTGATTTATACAAATCACACCTTTTTTATTAGCCAAAAACCATAATTTTTGAATTATTTCACAAAAAACATCAAAAAAAATTTCAGTTTTCAATAAAAACACAATATTTTTGAAAAACAAAATCAACAAAACTGTAATTTAACTACAAAATACAAATGTCGAACCTAAGATTCAAAGCAGTAGAAGCAGCAGGCTCACGCCAAATTGCTTCATTTGAAAAAGTTGAAACTAAAAAAGCAACTGACATCTACGGAAAGAATGTTTTTTCCGTAAACAAAATGAAAGACTACCTTCCTAAAAATTCATACAAGGAGTTAGTTGCATCCATTGAAGAGGGACAGATTATTTCAAGAGATTTGGCTGAACACATTTCACAGGCCATGAAAACTTGGGCACTTAACCACGGCGTTTCTCACTACACACACTGGTTTCAACCGCTGACAGGTTCGACTGCTGAAAAACATGATGCTTTTTTTGAGCCAGACGAAAACGGTGAAGCAATTGAAAAATTTACAGCTGACGCATTAGTTCAACAAGAACCCGATGCATCTTCTTTCCCAAATGGTGGTATCCGTAATACGTTCGAAGCTAGAGGTTATACAGCTTGGGATCCATCTTCTCCTGCCTTCATTTACGAAACAGGCGCTGGTAAAACATTATGTATTCCAACAGTTTTTGTTTCCTATACGGGTGAATCATTAGACTATAAAGCTCCTTTATTGAAAGCGATCAACGCAGTAGATAAAGCTGCAACAGATGTTGCTCAATATTTTGATAAATCGGTCACTAAAGTAAACGCTTCTCTTGGTATTGAACAAGAGTATTTCTTGGTTGACCTTTCCTTATATAATGCTCGTCCAGATCTTCAGTTAACTGGCCGTACGTTATTTGGCCATATGTCGGCAAAAGGCCAACAATTGGAAGACCACTATTTTGGTGCTATTCCAGAGCGCGTATTAGCTTACATGGTGGATTTGGAAAATGAGGCTTTAAAATTAGGTATTCCTTTAAAGACTCGTCACAACGAAGTTGCACCTTCTCAATTTGAATGTGCTCCAATGTACGAAGAAATCAACTTGGCTATCGATCACAACCAATTGTTGATGAATGTCATGGAACAAGTTGCTTTAAGACACAACTTCAAAGTATTGTTGCATGAAAAACCATACTCCGGTGTCAACGGATCTGGTAAACACAACAACTGGTCTTTAATCACAAATACCGGTGTAAATTTATTATCTCCTGGAAAAACGCCTAAAAACAATTTGATGTTCTTGACTTTCTTTGTCAACACCATTAAAGCTGTTTATGAATATGCTGATTTGATGCGCGCTTCTATCGCTAGTGCAAGCAACGATCACCGCCTAGGTGCAAATGAGGCTCCACCAGCAATTATTTCAATTTTCTTAGGTTCTCAATTGGATGAGCTTTTGGAAGAAGTTGAATCTGCTCGTGTTGCTAAAAAAGTAAAAGCAGAGGCAAACTTATGGCATGGTATCCCTAAAGTTCCTGAGTTAAAATTGGACAATACAGACCGGAACCGTACCTCACCATTTGCTTTTACTGGTAACAAGTTTGAATTCCGTGCTGTTGGTTCTTCTGCAAACTCTGCTTTACCGATGACCGTGTTGAATGCAATCGTTGCAGCACAATTGATCGAGTTCAAAACGGAAGTAGATAAACAAATCAAAAAAGGCATTAAAAAGGATCTTGCGATCTTAAATGTTGTCCGCAAATACATCAAAGATTCAAAAGCAATCCGTTTCGAAGGCAATGGATATAGCGAAGAGTGGGAAAAAGAAGCTGAGGCACGTGGTCTTTCTAACATCAAATCTACGCCTAAAGCATTAGATGTTTATGTAAAAGAAGAATCTTTAGCCCTGTTTGAATCACTAGGTATTTATACTAAACGTGAATCAGAAGCTCGCCACGAAATCTTGCTTGAAAACTTCTATAAAAAATTACAAATTGAGGCGCGTGTCATCGAAGAGATGGTTAACAACCAAATTGCTCCTGCATGTTTCATTTATCAAAACGAATTGATTGAAAATGTCAAAGGATTGAAAGACCTTGGTCTAGCGCAGGCGGCGTTCAGCTCTCAATTGAACTTTGTAGAACGTATTTCAACACACGTAAATACCATTCTGGAGCAAGCTGAAGCAATGCGTCAGGAACGTAAAAAAGCAAACCAAATTGATGACGTACGTGAAAGATCAATCGCTTACGATGAATCGGTTAAACCATATTTCGATGTGATCCGTTATCATGTCAACAAATTGGAGAAAATTGTTGATGACAAAAAATGGCCTCTTCCAAAATTGAGAGAGATCTTATTTTTAAGTTAAGATAACTTCCCTAAAACAAAAAGAGCCTGCGATATCGCAGGCTCTTTTTGTTTTAGGGAAACGTTCGCTATCTCTCGCTCCTTCTCTCCCCATACAACAGTAGCTCCTATTTTTTTAATCGATTATCTTCATCATTATTACCAGCCTTCTTATTGACTGACTTAATATTCATATTACCAAAACGATAAGAAACTGACAATCGGATAACCCGACTATCATATCCATTTCGTATACGATAGTATCCATTTTCCTGATAACTCGACAATCTGCGCTGACCTCTTGTATTCAACACATCATTTACAGCCAACTTCACATTCAATTTTTTGTCGAGAAATGTTTTTCCAGCCCCTAGATCGATACCATAGTAAGACTGAAAACTAAATACCCCATAAACTGCTGGCGAAAAATAATTGGCTGTCAGCTCCAGATTTGTTGTTTCCCCAATTCGAATATCATGATTGGAACTTACCTGGAAAGATAACTTTTCCAATTGGCGTTGCGCTCCGGAGTGCTCATCAAAACTAAACTTATTATAAAAAGCGCTGGCATTGTTAGAAATACTCCACCATTTAAAAAGCTTAACTGGTATATTGACATTCATGTTGTAATAATCAAAATAAGCCAGGTTTCGGTCTGTCTGTGCAATAGCTTTGGTCTCCGAATTGCTTTCTATGACCTGGGTGATGGCATCGTTGGTCCTCTTGTAGCCCAAACTCAATAAATAGCGATCTTTAAAAGTATAATTTACTTCATACGAATTAGTATATTGTGGATTTAAATAAGGGTTGCCATACTGATACGTGTATTGATCCAAATAATACACAAAGGGATTCAATGACCCATAATCAGGGCGGTCAATACGCCTGCTATAACTCGCACCAAGCTTGTGATTATCATTAATCTGTTGCTGTACAAATATTGATGGGAAAAAATCGGTATAGGTCCGTTTTGTTTGTTGCCCTAGCGTAACTGAATTTCCCAGGGAGCTCGTATTTTCAACACGTAGTCCAGTTTGTACCGAAAACTTTCCGAACGATTTATTTAGGCTGAAATAAGCTGCAGCTATATTTTCATTATACAAAAACTGATTACTTTGACCATTATTTTGCACAAACTCGCCTTGCTGATCCTGATCTTCATACAACAAATTATTATCTGTTTTTACGCGGCTATATTTTAGGCCCGCCTCAAGTTTCGTCGTTTTATTAAAAGGATGCGCAAAATCGGTTTTAAAAACTAATATTTTTGTCTTAGAAAGCATATCATTCCGGAAAATATTCGGTGATTTAAATTCCGCCCAATTTGCGTCAAAAAAACGGTTTCCAACAGTGCTATTGTCATTATTTTTCGAATATGAATAATCCCCATTAGCGGTCAATTCAGTCCCTAAGGTATCAAATGTCTTTTTATAGTTAAGATTATAAGTGAGGTAATGGTATTTAAAATCTGACAAATTGCTTCCTAATACAATCGAATCAAGCTTTCCTTTTTGAGAGGCGATCAGATTGCTTCCCTCGCGTGTTGAATGGCCATTACTTACGTTACCGTTAACCACAAATCCAATGACCTCCTCTTTCCCCAGGTTAAAATCTGCCGCAAATTTGAAATTATGGCCTCGATAACGGAATTTCGAATAAGAATCCGAATTAAAAAAAGTCGTCCCGGTTTTGGTATCTACAGCCCTATCGATATCTAAATCATTAAATCCTAAGGCATTTGCGTAGTTATAGGAAGAAAATAAGTTCACCCAATTGTTACGATGGTTTATTAAAAAGCCACCATCCGCCTTTGTATATTTACCCTGCCCTAAATTGAGGTTTAAACTAACATTACTTCCAAATTGCGTATTCTTCTTTGTCTTAATATTAATAATTCCTGCATTCCCTGCGGCATCGTATTTTGCGGGTGGATTGGTCAGTACTTCGATCGACGCTATTGCATTGGAAGCCGTATTTTCCAATAATCGCGATACTTCATCAGCAGAAAGATAAGTAGGCTTACCATCAATCATGATAATCACATTACTTTTTCCACGTAGATTGATCTTTTTGTTGTCTAAAGTTACTCCTGGAACCTTCTGCAGGAGCTCCAATGCATTATTCCCTGTTGCCAAAATACTGTTTTCGACATTGAGGACAACTTTATCGAGATGACTTTCAATCAATGGCTTCTTACCGATCACCTGCGCCTCACTCAACACTTTACTTTCCACTTGTAAACGAATCGTATCCAGCACCTTGAGATCTCCCGTACTTACGACCATTTCAGCAGAACGATAAACAGCATACCCTACCGTGGACACCTGTAGGCTATACTTGCCCTCGGGAATCGCAGATAACACAATTTCTCCATTTTCGTTGGATAAAGTTCCTTTTAACAAGATATCATTGGGCTTCCGAAATAGTGAAATATTTGCAGCCACAATAGGCTGGTTGTCTTGTCCAACAACGACTGTACGTAATCTTCCGCCGTCAGACTGTGCTGAAACGGGTCCGGCAATAGAAAACAGGAATAAAATAAGAGAAAATAAGAGCAATTTAATTTTTTGTGGTTTCATAATGTAATTTCTTTAGGCTATCGATTAGATAGTCAACTTCATAATAATGACAACAAACCTCGTGTATTCATTACACGTTGACTAGTAGAAATAGATAGATCGTCCGATTCACTCGGTAGACAACCAAATAACATCGGTAAACCATATCCCTCACTGATCGATGCTAAAGCCGATACAATCATCCCAGCTAATCTTGAATCTCCAAAAAGCACAGCGCAAGAAAAGCACATCGAATCAAAATAAAAATTCAAAAAATAAACAAAAATCAAAACAAATAAATTGTATACAAAAAATATTAAGCATAATATTTGTATTTTTACACAGAAAATTAGTAAACTGATTAATGAGCACTGTATCATTGAAGAAAAGATTCTACCGTATTTATATCCTTATGATACGATTTATGCATGGCGAGCATTCTGGAGACGCATTACGTAATGTTTCCATCAGCATCTTGCCAAGTTTAGCGATCTACTTATTGGGAGCGCAAGCGAGCACGGCAATTGGAATCGGTGTCGGATCGTTATTAACAACACTCACAGATCCTCCTGGAAACAGAAAGGATAAACTTTCTTCTGCTCTCGTATGTATTCCCACCTTTTTCGTTGCATCATTGTTTACAGCGATTGTATTTCCGTATCATTGGCCCTTGGTTATATTGCTAGCGGCGGCCGGTTTTATATGTACGTTATACGGTATTTTTGGAGCTCGTTATGCTGCAATTGGAAACATGACATTGATTCTCATGAGTTTTGTGATCGGAATGGCCCCGCAACACCCCCTTGCAGTTAGTTTACAGATTACAACAGGATCCATTATATATTACTTTTTTAGCCTTTTACAGGCCTATATACAACCTTATCGCTCGCTAAAACATGCGATGGCCAATGGTTTTCATGGATTATCCCAATTTCTATTGATACGATCCCAGTCTTACGATCCCGATATTCCTTTGAATATAACGTACAGTCGCGTAGGCAAAATTCATGGCCAGATCAGCGAACAGCAGGAAAAAATCAGGTCGCTTCTTTTTCGAGAAAAAAAAATCATAAGCCAACAGTGGCATAAAAGCAATTATTGGCTCAGTCAAGTTTATGGGTTAATTGACCTCCATGAGTTAATTATTGCACTTGATCACGATTATGATGCGATTCGCAAAAACCTTGCAGACACGGGCAGCCTCCCTTTAATCCGTCAAACAATCAAATTATTAGCTTTAGAAATTGATAGCTTTTCACAACCTAACAAGAGGTTTCGGTATGCACATCAATTATATCACAATAACTTTAAAATTAATGCCCTCTTACAGGATTTAAAAGAAATTCAAGAAGAGCAGGCCGGTCAAGCAAAAAGTATATTATGTTCGATCATAAGCAACATCGAAGCAATTATTGAAGTGCTCAACCGAATTCAGGTGGCTTTTTATCAAAATCAGGAAATCCAGGATAAGATTGACAGCAGTGAGTACCAACAATTTATCAATCGACCTTTGCGCAATCTTGCTGATCTAAAAAGTAAACTCCATCTGAATAACCCGCTTTTTCGATTTGCCGTTCGGATGGCTCTTCTTTTTGGAACAGGCGCATTGATCGGTATTTTATTTTTAGATTTTAAATATACCTATTGGATCTTACTGACGATCGCTATTGTTGCCAGACCAGCATTTTCAATGACAAAAAAGCGTAATATAGAGCGTATTGTAGGCACATTCTCGGGTATAATCGTTGGCATATTCTGCTTAATTGCTATTCATTTTCTCCCGGCTCTTCTTACCATAGCTGCATTAGGTCTTTTCGGATTCTTTTTATTCAATCGATCTAATTATATGGTCAGTGTCATCTTTATTACCTTGGGAATTGTAATTGCGCTCAATTTGTTTGAAGGCAATATCAATCTCATTTTAGGCAGCCGAATACTTTTCACACTCATTGGAGCATTCTTGGCTATAGCAGGTTATTTCTTGATCCCCGTACGCCAGAGCACAGGCATGGTTCAGCTGGCAAAAGAAGTATCCCTTTACAACGAACATTATTTCCAGATCATCAATAACCGTCTGTCGGACGAGAGACAAAGTTCGTTTGATATACGACTGGCTAGAAAAAAAGCGCAGACTGCCATGGCCCTGTTTTCAGACGCTATCAATCAAATGAAAAAAGAACCCGAACACAAATGGATGGATTGGTCACATATACACCATTTTCAGGCACTCTCTTATCAGGTCAACTCCCATTTGGTGGGTCTTTCGCTATCGTTAAACAAAAAGACGAATCACCACCTGACGTATGATATCCATAGTAGAATTGATGCACTTAAACCTCTTTTAACAGATTTAAATCAAATTGCAGAACGGATCAACTTAAAGAAATCGTAATACCCGATTGGCAGTTACTTATCAAGTTTCATCGGACAATATGCGATCCGATCGGTATGTTATTCAAAATTCCTTTAACTAAAAAACAGCTTTTCTTTTGCTTTAATAAAAAAAGAGTTTATATTTGTATCGTCTTCGAAAGAAGATTTCTAATCAACACCTCCCTTAATCAGTAGGTCTTGATTTATAAAGAAGTGGCGAGAGACTGGCTCAATGACCCACTGGCAACCTTCAATTTGTTTGAAAAGGTGCCAATTCCTGTCCAAAACAATATCGTTTTGGAGCATATAAATAACATAAGACAATGATTATTAAACTACTGAAGTCCATTAAAAATTCAGGTTCAACACAAGTGAGCCGCACGATAAGCGAAAGTGTAAGCCATCATACAACTGTATTGATGCGAATGCGTATGCATATGCACTTCCACGCTTGTTAAGAATCATTTCCTTTTTCTTGGATAAAGATTTAACAGACCCTTCAAGGAGGTGTGTATGCTTCTCTTTTTACTTAGCAATTTCTTTTTGAACCCTTAAAATCTGATATATTATGTCTTCAAACAAAAATTTAAAATTCGAAACTCTTCAGGTTCACGCTGGCCAAGTCGCTGACCCTACTACGGGATCTAGAGCAGTTCCTATATATCAAACAACATCTTTTGTATTTGAAAATGCCGAACACGGCGCAAACTTATTTGCATTAAAGCAGTTCGGCAATATTTATACACGGATTATGAATCCTACCACGGATGTTTTCGAACAACGTATTGCGGCACTGGAAGGTGGAGTCGCGGCTGTTGCTGTCGCATCTGGCCAGGCGGCACAGTTTATTGCATTAAATAATATCTTGGAAAGTGGTGACAATTTTGTTGCCGGATCCAACTTATACGGCGGTACATTCAACCAGTTTAAAGTTTCTTTTAAACGTCTGGGCATCGAAGCTCGATTTGCAACGGACGCCGAGGCAGATAAAATTGAAGCCCTCATTGATGATAAAACAAAGGCCATCTATGTTGAAACAATTGGAAACCCAAGTTTCAATATTCCAGACTTTGAGAAAATTGCTGCAGTAGCAAAAAAATATGACTTACCGTTAATCGTCGATAATACTTTTGGAGCTGGGGGATATTTATTTAAACCTTTGGAGTATGGTGCGAATGTGGTGGTTGAATCGGCTACTAAATGGATCGGTGGACATGGTACAAGCATTGGTGGTGTCATCGTCGACGGCGGAAACTACAATTGGGGCAATGGAAAATACCCTCAATTTTCCGAACCATCTGAAGGCTATCATGGCTTAGTTTTTTCCGAAGTTTTCGGTGAAGGCGGACCGTTTGGAAATATTCAATTTGCCATTCGGGCACGTGTGGAAGGGCTTCGGGATTTCGGACCAGCACTCTCCCCTTTCAATTCATTCTTATTACTACAAGGACTTGAAACCCTGTCTTTGCGGGTGCAACGCCATGTAGACAACACTTTAGAGATAGCTAAATGGCTTGAGGCGCATCCACAGGTAGAAAAAGTAAACTATCCGGGCTTAAAAAGCTCTCCGAGCTTCGCTAACGCACAAAAATACCTTAAAAATGGCTATGGTGCAGTGCTTTCTTTCCAGCTCAAAGGTGACGCAGCACAAAAGGCCAATAGCTTTATCGACAGCTTAGAATTGATCAGTCACCTGGCCAACGTCGGTGATACGAAGTCATTGATTATCCATCCAGCAGCGACTACTCACCAACAATTGAGTGATGAAGATCAAGCCAATGCTGGAGTGTTCAAAGGTTTATTACGTCTTTCTGTAGGAATAGAACATATTGATGACATCAAAGCTGATTTACAACAAGCTTTTGATAAAATTAAATAATCAGATTTTTTCGGCTTAAACTTAAACGTAAAATGAGTAAGCATATTTATCTGCACCCGGAGCCTTTTGTATTTGAAAATGGAAGAGAGCTTACTGATTTACAAATCAGTTATGAAACATTTGGCAAACCCAACGCTGATCGCAGTAATGTGATCTGGGTTTGCCATGCACTAACGGCCAATGCAGATGTACTGGATTGGTGGTCAGGTCTTTTTGGAACAGGTGAATTATTTGATTCAAACGATTATTATATTATCTGCGCCAATGTCATAGGATCAGCATATAATAGCAGTAATCCGCTATCTGTAAACCCAGCTACTGGACAGCCTTACTACCTATCTTTTCCTGAATTTACAGTAAGAGATTTGATCAACGCACATCAATTTCTTGCAGACCACCTGGATATCAAACAAATAGAGATCCTTATTGGGGGCTCATTGGGCGGTCAACAAGCATTGGAATGGGCCGTATCACACAGTATAGCCATCAACCATCTAATCGTCGTTGGAACAAATGCCGTCCATTCACCATGGGGTATTGCATTCAATGAAAGTCAACGTCTTGCCATTACTACTGATCGAACCTTTTATGCGAATCATCCCGATGGCGGAGCTAAGGGTCTAAAAGTTGCACGCGCTATGGCACTGTTGTCTTACCGCAACTATACAACGTATGCCAACACACAAAAGGAGGATGATAACGAAAAACTCGATCATTATAAAGCATCCTCCTATCAAAACTATCAGGGTGAAAAATTGGTAAAACGCTATAATGCGTACAGCTATTACTTCCTAACCAAAGCAATGGACAGCCATAATTTAGGTCGTGGAAGAAAATCTATCGAATCCGCTTTAGCGAGCATCGACTGTCCAACTTTAGTGCTGAGCGTCAATACAGATTTGTTGTTTCCTCCACAAGAGCAACAATTCATCGCTCAACATATTCCGAATGCCCACTATCAGGAGATCGAATCTACTTATGGCCACGATGGGTTTTTGATCGAAACAAAAAAACTCACGAAAATCATCAGCAGCTTTCTGCGGAAACAAAAAGAATACATCAACGAATTAGTATAAGAGAATAAATAATATATAAGAGAATTTAAGAAGAGATATGAGTAATAAATTAACAATAGGGATGTTTGGGTTTGGTGTAGTAGGCCAAGGTCTTTACGATATCATCAAAACCAAAAACCTTAATCTGGAGATCAAGAAATTTGTCATTAAAAACGGAGATAAAAAGCGCTCGCTACCAGCAGATCTATTTTCTACCGATGCCGAAACAATTTTAGGTGACCCAGAAATTAATACTGTTGTCGAACTAATAGATGATGCCGAAGCAGCCTATCAACTAACTGTTCGTGCCTTGAAATCGGGAAAAAATGTGGTATCTGCCAATAAAAAAATGATTGCAAGCCATTTGGAAGAGCTGGTTGATATCCAACATGAATACGGCACCAGTTTATTGTATGAAGGTGCCGTTTGCGGAAGTATTCCCATTATACGGAATTTAGAAGAGTACTATGACAATGAATTACTTCATTCTGTCAGCGGTATTTTTAATGGATCTTCTAACTATATTTTATCTAAAGTTTTCAATGAAAACCAGCAATATACAGACGCTTTAAAGAAAGCGCAAGAACTTGGTTTTGCAGAGACAGATCCAACCCTTGATGTAGGTGGATTTGACCCAAAATTTAAAGTATGTATTGTTGCTTCCCATGCGTACGGAATCTATATCAAACCAGACGATGTCTTTAATATTGGTATTGACAAATTGGGACAACAAGATATTCGTTTTGCTAAAGAAAAGAACCTCAAGATCAAATTGATACCAACAGCAAAAGAGATCGACGGCAACAAAGTTGTACTTTATGTATTACCACGCCTAGTAGGCAAAGACAGCATGCTCTATAATGTGGAAAATGAGAACAATGGTGTATTGGTAAAAGCGGCCTTTGCAGACGAACAATTTTTCTATGGCAAAGGAGCCGGCGGCCACCCGACGGGTTCTGCTGTACTATCGGATATCGCTGCCCTTCGCTATGGATACCGTTATGAATATAAAAAACATTTAGAATCCAGCACATTAAATTATAGCCAAGATTATTTAATTAAGGTTTATTTGAGATACACCGATGATACACTGATTGAAAAGTTAAATTTCAGTGAAATCACAGAACGATATTACGCACCAGATTTCAAATATGTCATAGGGCATATTAATCTTCAACAAATCGCAGCTCACAAAGCCGATTTGGATCAAGAGGGCAATTTTATTGCTGAAATCGCGTAGGCAATCAACAAACCAACCTACCTTGAAAATAGCCCCGAATGGGGCTATTTTTTTATTGCTTAAATCTAGTTGCCTTTCAACTTGAGGTCTAAAATCCCACCTTCTACCAGGCGTTCAAAAGGAAGCTGCCAACCTTTCCACGGGCGGTTATTCAACCGAACCTGATCAACAATATAACTATTGGGTTGCTCCTTCTTCACCTGAATGATAAATTTATTTTTTCTTAATTTCTCCGGTAATTTTATCGTTACCCGATCGAAAAGTGGCGAGCCAATCTGAAGCGCGGGCTTCTCGGTGGTGAGACTTCGCACATCGAATAGACCAATACTCGACAAGACATACCATGCTCCAAGCTGTCCTTGGTCTTCGTCTTGTCCGTAGCCATAGCCATGTATTGCATCATTACCATAAAACTCATTGCAAATTGCCCGTACCCATTTCTGACTTAAATCAGGTCTACCAGAAAAATAGAATAGCCAGGAGATATGCAGGTTTGGTTGATTACCATGATTATAAAGACTTTCAATCCCTGCGAAAGCGTCAATTTGTGTACCACCTCCAAACACATTCTTCTGCGACACCGTAAAAATACTATCCAACCGTTGATTAAACAGGTCCTTTCCAACCAGTTTAACCAATTCTTGTGGGACATGCGGAACATAGAAGGTATACTGCCAAGCATTTCCCTCCTGAAATCCACGCCATGGTTCATAAGGGTTAAAGTTTGAAATAAATCGTCCAGTAGTATCCTTTGGTCGCATAAACTTCGTCGTGATATCGTACAGATTGCGCCATCCATCGGATAATCCCTGAAATTTAATGTAGTCTTTTTGATGCCCCAATGATTTTGCAAACTGTGCGGCTGCAGCAGCAGAAAAAGCATATTCCAAGGTATGCGAAGCACCAAATGGAGATCCATTGGTCATTAATTCGGGACTACCATTATCATCTTTTATATAGGGTGAATAGCCCTTGCGAACGAAAACTCCTACATCTAACTTTCCTGCTCCAGGCAGACGGCCCTTCGCTTCCAATTCATTTTTACGCACCGCGGCATAGGCAAGATTTACATCATAGTCACGAATACCCACATTATACGCCGCTGCAATTGCCAAACCTGTAAAATTAGTCCCTACACCCGAAACGTATTTACTGTTGGCAATACCGTCTCCTAACCAACCTGCATCGCGATAGACTAACAATTGACTCTGAATCCAGTCGTTGTAATAGTCCGGATACGCAATGGACCATAACTGTGTCAAATTCCAAAATGCACCCCAGATCGCATCGGTATTATAATGATGATGAATAGGTTTCCCCTGTTTATTTAGAGCAATCTGCCCTACCGAGCCATCATTTTTGGGGTATGCACCATTGACGTCGCTTGCAAGCCCACGACCAAGTAAAGCATGATACAATCCAGTATAAAATTTAATGCGGTCGTCCACTTTGCCCCCTTCCACCAAAATTCTTCCCAGTTCGCTATTCCAGGTTTGCAAGGCATTTTTCTTTGCCGTATCAAACGACATATCTTTTGCTTCTTTAAGCAAATTCAGTTGCGCATTTTCCACAGATGTATAAGACAAACCGGTCTTGACTTCGATAGATTCCCCTACCTGGGTATCAAATTTCAGGAACAAGCCAGCCCCTTTTCCCTTTATACGACTATGTTGATCGAAAGTTGTGGAATCTCTAAATGTCCCAAAAGATTTAGGCTGTTTGTTTATCTCCGCGAAGAAAAACATCTTAACGTGAGCACCCTGCTGATATTTTTGTACGTATACAGGGTTGGTAACCACATATCCCCAGACGTGCTTTTTGTCATAATTCACTTCAGCATCAACGACCGGGCCACTTTCCCCCATAACATGGCCAATATCGAAAATAAGGTTGGCTTCTTCAGTTTTTGGAAAAGTATACCGATGAAAACCGACGCGCTTGGTTGCAGTGAGCTCCGCAAGTATATTATAATCTTTTAACTTGACGCGGTAATAGCCAGAAGTAGCAAACTCATCTTTCTTATCGAAAGCAGAACGATAGCCGCTTTGTGGACGATCAAGTTGACCAGGAGTTGTCTTCAATTTTCCAACGGACGGTGCAAATACCACTCCGCCTACTTGGAATTCGTGAAAATTAGCGAATCCTTCTATTGACCCATGCCTATCATCGTACCCCACAGCTTCCCAGCCTGACTTGTTCCCATAGCTTCCATTTGTGCTCGGAGCGAGCTTAGCCATTCCAAAAGGTACTGCTGCTGGTGTATAAAAGAAATACCGGCTATGAACGGATCCAATATTAGGTTTTACAAAAACGGTCAAATCTGTTTTTTGCTGTGCAAAAACAGCCGTCGTACTAACAAATAAACTACAAAAATAATAAATGATACGCTTTACCATTGTTCTCAATTAGGTTCTACAGCAAACTTACAAAAAAAATGACTATGTATAAACATTAGCTCTATTTTGTTACGCGATTTAACTACGGAAAAGGCCTCACCATAATGCCCAAATTTGTAAAATTTTAAATACTAACCAAATAAAACGTTATTAAAGCTTAAATACTGACATTTTTCCATAACTTTGATTGTACATACATACTAAAAATATAACCAGTAAATAAATTCAAAAAACACACATTGGACGGCTGATCTTCGATCAAAAGCCCTGAAGTAGATGAAAATTACAATAAAACCACAATGAAAAAAAACACCCTATTTTTTAGTCTAATACTTCTGTTACTCGGAACCCAACTAGCTGCACAACAAACAAAACCCGACGGTATAACTCAACTTAAGTTGGCAAAAAGCATTCTCGCGGATCAAAACTTAAAATATGTCGACAGCCTTGCCCGAGAGGTCATCAAAGAAGGTTTCAATGCTGGAAGTGGCTACTCACAGATTTGGGCCAGGGATCTCAATACATTTATTGAAACCGCCTTGGAAGAGCGGTCCCAAGCGGACATTAGAGGGGCCATTTTAGTATTCTTTCAGATGCAACAGCCTAATGGTGAAATGGTAGACGGCTATGTCCTTAAGAAGGATTTTACCTGGCACGATGACACACCTTATTATTCAGAAAATGCGCCAGGCCATGTTGGATTTAAAAATACAGTAGAAACAGACCAGGAAACGTCACTCATCCAACTGCTCGGTAAATATATCCGGAACACAAAGGATTACAGTATCCTGGAGGAGTCTATCGGTGGAATTTCTGTCAAAGATCGCATCCAACTCATGTTGGATTATTTGAAAAGAGAACGGTTCAACCACAAGTATCAATTGCTTTGGGGTGCGATGACGGCAGATTGGGGAGATGTACAACCCAACGATAGCTTTGGTTGTGACTGGAATGAACTCTCCAATGAGGCGATCGATATTTATGACAATGCGATGTTTATTATTGCATTGCAGACATTGATTGATATTCAGCCCAACTCTCCGAAGGTGACAGAATGGAAGGGATTAAAAAAGAGTCTCGAAACAAACAGTAGACGTCATTTATGGGATAAGAAAAAACAAAAATTCATCCCTCATATCTACCCTAAGACATCTCCTATCCCAAAAGGATTTGATGAAAATACGATTCATTATCATGGGGGCACCGCCATCGCGATAGAAGCCGGCTTACTTTCCCTTTCAGAAATAAAAACAGTTAATACGCAAATGCTGGAAAACGTGCGGTTATCTGGCATGCCGAGTATTGGATTGACCTTATACCCGACCTATCCGGTTGGATTTTTCATCGGAGGAATGGCTCAGCCTTACCAATACCAAAATGGTGGTGATTGGACTTGGTTCGGCGGACGGATGATCCAGCAACTCGTTTCAAACGGTTTTTATCAAGAAGCCTATGCAGAACTTCAACCGATGATCGATCGGGTTGTGAAAAACAAAGGATTTTACGAATGGTATGGTCAAAATAACGTCCCTAGCGGATCAGGAAAATTCAAAGGTTCAGCAGGAGTGCTCAGTAAAGCAATAGCGCTCCTAGAAAACTGGGCAGAAACTACCGTAGAAAAGAATCATTAAAAGAAAAGAATAAATACATTAGCTATTCACTCGTCCTATCATCCTTTTTGACTGGATAATAGGATGAGTGAATTACTTAATAATCTCTTCTGCTTTCAACAGTATAGGTAAAACTTTCCGCACGGTAGAACCCTAAATTATATTCAATTGGCTTTCCAGATTGGTCAAATACAAACCGCTTGCGGGACAAAATAGGATCACCGATATTAATCTCCAATTTATCCGCTATAAATTTATTTGCAGCCATTGCATCCAGTTCTTCCTGAGAAAGATCTGCAACGACATGATAATCGGCTTCTAAGATTTCATATAGAGGCCGCTTAAAATCTTCATCGCCGTTTAAACCTATACGTGGATGGAAATAAGAGATAAAATAAACAAATGGGTCATCTTTCTTTCCTCTCAGACGTTCTAGTTTTAACAGCTTCTGATCCTCATCTACATTAAAAAACTTCGAAACAGCTTTATCCGGAACAACCCAGCTGACGTGAAGTTCAAAATTCTTCACCTCAATCCCACGATTTTTCATCTCTTGTGAGAAACTCAACCAATTTTTGGATTTTGAACTGAATTTAGAACTAGCCACCTTCGTTCCTATCCCCTTCTTTCTAATTAGCAGCTCCTCATATACCAGTTTATTGATCGCTAAACGCAAAGTAGAACGGGAAATTGCCAATCTTTTTGCTAATTCAATTTCATTGGGTAATAATTTCCCCTCTATATATTCAGGCTGCTTAATTAATTCGCGTAACAAATTCTCAGCTTGTATATGCAGCGGAACAGGACTTTTATGATCTATTTTTAAATTCATCATTTGGATTGCTTGTGCTAAAATAAGATTTTTTGCATAATTAAAAAAATAGATATATGTTTGTATGTATATACATATTAATATAAACCGCAGATGTCAAAGAGATTTATCATCATTTTATGTATCGTTTCACTTGGAGGACTCCTTTTCGGTTTCGATATGGCTGTAATTGCCGGTGCTTTGCCGTTGGTGAAGCAATTTTTCGGGCTATCTCCTGCTCAAGAGGGCGTTTTTGTCAGTTCAGCTTTGCTAGGCTGTATTGTTGGTGTATTTTTCACAGGACCATTAACAGATAAATACGGCCGAAAACCAGCCTTTGTTACTGCGGCCCTGCTTTTTTTATTCTCAGCAATTGGCTGTGGATTCAGTCCTTCTTACAGCATATTGATTGCGAGTAGAAGCATTGGGGGCCTGGGTGTTGGAATAGCCTCAATTGTTGTGCCCTTATATCTCGCGGAAATATCGCCAAGCAAATTTAGAGGAAGATCAGTCACCTGTTACCAGCTCGCTATTACATTCGGTATCTTATTTGCCTATATCAGCAATTACCTGATTCTTGAATATACCTCCGCCCAGCAAAATGAACTGTGGCGAACTATGTTTTTAGTTGGCGCAATACCGGCTTTATTGTTATGCATTGGAGTTTACTTTATTCCTGAAAGTCCGCGTTGGCTTTCTAAAAATGGACGAGACACTGAAGTTGCAGCGATCAGTGCCACATTAGGACTATCGGATATACAAGAGGTCAGCCATGTTTCCTCGAAAGGAAATCTACGTGATCTGTTCTCTCCTATTTATCGCAAGGCCTTTCTATTGGGCTTATTCCTCCCTTTATTTTCACAGCTCAGTGGAATCAACGCAATTGTTTATTATGGTCCGAGCATATTGCTTGAATCAGGTATTTCATTAAACAATTCCTATCATGCCCAGTTATTCTTTGGAGCCGCCAATGTGCTATTTACTTTCTTCGCAATCTGGAAGGTTGATAATTGGGGCAGACGTCCCTTATATCTTTTGGGGACTGTAGGTGCTACCCTGAGTTTGCTGGTTACTGGTTATCTTTTTAATCAAGGTCAAGTCAATAATATCGCATTGATTATCGCGATACTTTCCTTCTTATTTTTCTTTGCTTTTTCCATTGGCCCACTAAAATTTGTCGTCGCAGCCGAAATTTTCCCTAATGCCATCCGGGCTCGTGCCATGGGTATCAGTATTATGGTGATGTGGATTTCCGATGCGATCGTGGGGCAACTAACGCCTATTCTTCTCGCTTCCTGGGGCGCCCGCTATACGTTCTGGTTGTTTGCATTTTTCTGTGCCATCGCATTCCTTGTTGTACTTGGATTTCTTCCAGAAACGAAGGGCAAACCTTTGGAGGAGATCGAAAAATTCTGGATTGAAAAACACAACAAAAAATCAACAGACAAGTAAACAAAAAGCTATTTATTCAACATCATTCATTTGCAATAAAAATTACATCAATATGTATTCTAATACTCAAACAAAACCTTTTCAGTACGAAATCGCTCCGACGTTTCCAGTCCAAGGAAACTTATCAAATTCTTACCAAGATCTTGTTGCACATCTCATTACGCATAATATACATAGCATTGATGGTTTTGTAGGTGTTAACTGGGGCACAATCATCCCCAACCTAAAGCAAGAATTTGAAAAACAGGGCATAGCCACACGATTTATTGCGATGGATTCTGCCTTAAAATCGGAATCAGCCATCCAGGATATTGTCTCCCCCTACCTAGGCGGCAATGACCCATTGTTCGGAAAAAAGGCCGGGATTCAGCTCATTGAATACTTTGATACTAAAAAGCTAACGGATTTTCAAACAATACTAGCGAACTCCAATTCAAAACAAGGTGAATATACCATCTTTTATGGTCCTGGAGCATCATTAGTTGATACGTCTAGTCAACTGATGTTTATTGATCTGCCCAAAAATGTGCTTATTCAACGCATGCGTGCTGGCGAAGCTTTAAATTTAGGCTGTTCAACACAAACCAATCAAAAGGAAACCTATAAGCGTTATTATTTTGTCGACTGGGAAATATTGAACCGACATAAAAGATCCATTCTGTCCCGTGTCGAAATTCTTGCCGATCAACAATCATCACACAACTTACCATGGATTACAGGGAAAGATCTACACAATACTTTGCAGGCCATGTCCAAAAATTACTTCCGCGTACGACCAACTTTTGAACCCGGAGTATGGGGTGGACAGTGGATGAAAGAGCACCTTACGGGCATCGATCAGGATGTCAAAAACTATGCGTGGTCCTTCGAAATGATTGTCCCAGAAAATGGTATTTTGCTCGAAGCAGATGGACATACTCTCGAAATTTCATTCGATCAATTGATGTTTCAAGAAAGTGCCAATGTACTCGGTCATGCACAGCAACGTTTCGATGTTGAATTCCCAATACGCTTCAATTTCCTGGATACCTTTGATGGCGGCAACCTATCCATTCAATGTCACCCCAGTCCAGCTTATGCAAAAGCAGAATTTGGAGAAAACTTCACACAGGACGAATCATATTATATCGTTGATAGAAAAGAAGACGCGCAAGTGTATCTGGGCTTTCAGCAAACAATTGATGCAGACAAATTTCGCTCAGCTTTAGAAGAGAGCTTCCATAGCGGAATAGCTATGGATATCGAGCAATACGTTCAAAAATTCGAATCCAAGAAACACCAGTTATATTTGATTCCACATGGTACCGTACATTCTTCCGGCGTGAACAATCTCGTACTCGAAATCAGTGCAACACCTTATAATTATACCTTTAAAATGTACGACTGGGTGCGTCCCGATTTAGATGGGAAACCACGTCCATTAAATATCGATAGAGCATTCGCTAACCTCAATTTTAGCCGGAAAGGTGATGTCGTAAAAAACACACTGCTATCTCAGCCCAGTGAAAAAGTCCTTGATGCGCAAACAACAAGAATACATTTGCCAACGCATGAAGATCATTTCTACGATGTTTTTAGATACGAATTCGATCAGAATGTTTCGATTGAAACGCAGGGACAGTGTCATATCATGATGCTTGTCGAGGGCGAGGCAATTGAGCTGACGACAGCAAATGGCATGAAAAGGGTCTTCCATTATGCCGAGACTTTTGCCGTTCCTGCTGCTGCTGGGTCCTATACATTGCGTAATTTAGGAAACGGTAAGGCCAAGGTTATCCAATCTTTTGTCAAAGAATCCAAATGTTAATCAAACCATTTATTATAAACAAACAGCACAATGAGAACTATATTTTTTGCATTATCTTCATCGCTCCTATTACTGTCCTGCCAAAACGCGGGCAGTAAAGTTTCTACGAACAATTTACAAGACAGCATCCAAAAAGATAGCAGTTTCCATATTGTCAAAGATATGGCTACGAACATCATCAAAAGCGGATTCAATGCGGGGGATGGATACAGTGAGGTATGGATTAGAGATTACAACACATTTATCACCTTAGCAACAAAAGTACATCCCCATGAACAGATCAAAGATCAATTGGCTTTGTTCTTTAAACTACAAGGTTCTGATGGTAATATTGCCGACGGTTTTGTCAAAAAGTCCAGCTTAAAAAATGGCGTATCGGACTATTACACAATCACCAGCTCCTTGGCTCCTGATTATGCTGCACATAAAAACACCGTTGAAACAGACCAGGAATCTTCTTTAATTCAAGCGGTACACAAATATATCGTTGCTACTAAAGACAAAGCTTTTCTCAATGAAAAAATTGGTGATACAACTGTAAAGGATCGCATGGAACATGCTTTGCAATTTTTATTGGACAAACGTTATAATGATACTTATGGTTTACTTTGGGGTGCAACCACGGTTGATTGGGGCGACGTTCAACCCGAGCATGACTGGGGTGTACATCTAGATGAAAATTCGCATATTGCTTTGGACATCTACGACAATGCGATGTTTTTGATCGCCCTTGACAACTACATGGATCTACTTCCTGAGAAAAAAGAAAAATGGGGAAAAATCAGAGCTTCCATAGCAAGTAACACCATGAAACACCTTTGGGATGAAAAGAACCAAAAGTTTATTCCCCATATTTATATCAAAGGCTCTCCATTTGCAGCTGATTTTGATGAAAATCAAATCTATTATCATGGAGGAACAGCTATCGCTATTGAGGCAAATTTACTCAGCAAAGAGCAAATAAAAGTTTCATTGGATAAAATGATTAAAAATGTAAAAGACGCTGGTGCGGCAACAATTGGACTCACCGTGTACCCAACTTATCCTGCAGGTTCATTTAAAAACAAGGGCATGTATCCGTATGGTTATCAAAATGGTGGGGACTGGACCTGGTTCGGTGGGCGTATGATTCAGCAGCTCGTTAAAAATGGTTTTCAACAGGAAGCTTATGAGCAAATACAGCCGATGCTTGCCCGTGTTATCAAAAATAAAGGTTTTTATGAATGGTACACAAAAGATAATAAACCAGAAGGTTCAGGAACTTTTAGAGGTGAAGCAGGCGTGCTTTACGATGCTATCGAATTACTAGAACATGCTGGCACGAAATAAAAACAGCTTATCGCGATGTAAAAAGAGCAGCAGGAAATTTCCTGCTGCTCTTTTTTCTGAAAGTGTCTAATCTTATTGGCCAGAAAGAACCTTCAGTTTGCTTTCATTGCTGTTGGTGCCTACGAAGTCATGAAGGTTTTATTTGAAATCGTCACCTTAGCATTCCTATTTTATATTACGCTAAAGCCTTTTCCGCATTCTCCTTTGTATACTCGTTTCCTATCCGCTAAAATATCCTGTTTATTTTCCTTAAATTACTTGTCTATGTCGCCAAGTTGTTAAATTGTACAAGAGCATTCCATTTGGATCGCGGATTTTCATCGTGTAGCCGCCAGGTCCAATAACAGCTCAAAACCTGATTGTATCGGTTTCAATAAAAGGCAAACTATAATTACCAGTATCTGCCTTAATCTTAGCATTCAACTGCTTTATTGCAGCGACTTCCTGATTTAGCGTCTTATAGAGATAGAGGTTCTTTAAACTCGGAAGCTCGTTCAGTTTTGATAGACCTTTTGATGTAACTTTTGTGCCTGTCAGATTCAAATACGTTAATTTTGACAGGCCTTTCAGCTGGCTCAATCCAGCATCGGAAATTTTTGTATTTTCCAGATGTAGACGGGAAAGAATGGGCATTGCCGAAAGTGTTGAAAAAGCAAGATCTGTAACAGCCGTATTTCCTAATTTCAGCTGTACAATATTATCCTTAATGGCCAACAACTCCTGTAGGTCCTTGTCATTAAATTGAGGATAATTAATCGCATTAACCAACACGAAGTTATTATCTCTTGCAACTTGGATGATCTTAATCCCCTTAGCCTGCCAAGCATCAACTTTATCTTTTGGCAAAGAAGGTGCTGCTGGTAGATCAGCATACAATACAGCAGACTCCTCTTTTTCTCCTGTTTCCAATTTTTTCAACAAATGAGCTATTTCCTCCGTTTGTGGTATTTCATGCACTTTTTTATCAAAATTGGCTCCTTGATCAATCCACCAGGCAATCAATTTTATCTGATCAGCAGTTATCGGTGTACGGCCTTTAGGGGGCATACGTTTCTTATGTCCCTCGGGCAACACCAATCGGGCATATAATTCACTCTTTTTCGAATCATTTGCATTTAGTACTGTACCGTTCTCTCCTCCTTTTAACAAATTCTCTTTTGTATCCAATGCCAGCCCCCCTTCCTGCTTTCTTTGCCCGTGGCAGCTTTGACAACGCTGTTTTAGAATAGGTTGAATAATTCCCTTATAGGCTTCTGCTTCCTGCGCATTTTGAACGATAAGAACCTCCTCTTTAGCTTCCTCCGTTTTAAACAGCTTTTTAAGTGCTACTGGCATCGCTTCCACAAAGTAACCCTTTCCATGTGTCAGTGTTCCACCGTAGTGTCCGGTCACCCCAATTAAGAGCACCAGGATGAAAAAAAGCCAAAAGCGAAATGCACCAGAAGATTCTTTACGATAAAGAAACCAAAGCCATAAACTACTGATAGCCACGGCAATTCCCAGCCACTTGTGATAGCTCAGGACATCCTCCTCATAACCTCCATTTCGTGAAAGCAGATAACCCGATAAAGCAGCTACTATAGCAGCGATAGTCCCTAGGAATAAGGAGAGCTTAATAGCAGGCAAATACATATCACCGTCTTTAAACCGAGTCCTAATTGCCATAACAAAAGCCAACAATAATATGCCGATCGGTAAATGGACCAAAAGCGGGTGAAATCGTCCCAAAAAGCCCAATAATTCATCAAAGAAAACTATCATTCTTTATATCTGTCTTTGAGTAAATGCAACATATAAACATTGATTGACCATTGATCGGCCACCGGTTGTTGTGTAAATGGTAATGTGGGTAAATAACCCGCTGGACCAAACTCGGTCGTTATGGTCAATAACTTCACCCCATTTTCCTTGTGCTTAGCAACAACTTTATCCCACCAGGTCAAATGTTGTGCAACGATACTCTTCCATTCAGGAGCCGCAGGGTCATTGACTTGTGGTCCTTCAGGATGCCCAATTCGTGCATGAATGTGCTCCGTTCTGGAAAGTGCTTTTGTTACAGCCTCGGGCTGATCAGAAAGCATTGATTCGTGCACATTGCACCAATGCGAGATATCCAATGCAAGTTGTAAGGTCGGAATCTTCTCTAAATATTCTTTTGTCACATGAGCTGCAAAACTAAATCTTCCGCGATGAGTCTCATGATAAACGGGGATATGGTACTTATTTTTAGCTGCATCAGCAAGCTCAATCAATGTTTTATTCTGCTCAAACGAGTAATAATCTTTACCTGTATGGCAATTGATATAATCGGGTTTCAGCTGTGCTGCTTCATCCAAATTACGCTTAAAACTTTGTTTATATTCCTCGTAAGTTCCGCCTGATCCGCCTGAAAGCAATCCTAAACTCAATCCATATTTATATAATGCATCAATCATCTCCTTGCGCTCATTTGGACTACCAGGCAACCAGGATTCAACACCATCGTAACCAGCATTTTTCACCCGGAGACAGAACGCATCCCAGGAATCGCTATTTCCCCAATTGGTGCAATAATATTTAATGTGTAACTGCTGGGCAGTCATGGATAGAAAACTGCTCATAAATAAAATTAATACTAGAAATTGTTTCATATTTTTAAATTATAGCTTGAATAAGTTCACCCTCCACATCTGTCAATCGGAATGGCCTTCCTTGAAAATCGTAAGTAAATTTCTCATGATCAAAACCCAAAAGGTGGAGCATAGTCGCATGGACATCGTGTACAGAACTGCGCCCCTCTACCCCCGCGAACCCGATATCATCGGTTTGACCGTAACTTATGCCATTACGAACTCCCCCGCCTGCCATCCAGATGGTATAGGCGTCTGTATGATGATCGCGTCCCAGGAATGGCATATCGCTGTTGTCCCTATTTTCTTGCATCGGTGTACGTCCAAATTCCCCTCCCCACACGACTAGTGTTTCTTCCAGCAAACCACGTTGTTTTAGATCCATAATCAATGCGGTCATTGGTCGATCTATCTCCCGGCATTTATTTTTAAAGCCAAGATCAATCGAATCTGCGGGATTTGTACCGTGACTGTCCCAACCCCAATCAAATAACTGAACGAATCGTACCCCCTGTTCTACGAGTTTCCGAGCCAAGAGGCAATTATTGGCAAACGATTCTTTACCCGGCTCAGTTCCGTACAATTCGTGAATATAAGCAGGTTCATTATTGATGTCCATCACTTCAGGAACTGCAACCTGCATTTTATAAGCCATCTCATATTGTGCAATCCGCGACAAGGTTTCTGGGTCTCTAAAGGTATCGTATTCTGTTTTGTTGACGTTATTTATGGCATCAATCAAATCACGCTTCATATCCCTTCCCATCCCTTCAGGATCGGCAATATATAATACGGGATCACCTTTTGAACGACATTGAACGCCCTGGTATACCGATGGTAAAAATCCACTTCCCCAGACACTTTTTCCTGCATCCGGTGTTTTACCTCCCGATGTTAACACAACAAATCCGGGTAAATTGCTATTTTCAGATCCCAGGCCATAAGTTACCCATGAACCAATGCTTGGCCGGCCGAGACGGGCACTTCCCGTATGCATAAACAATTGCGCTGGACCGTGATTGAACTGATCGGTATGCACGGCCTTCAGAAAACTCACTTCATCAACAACTTTACTAAAGTGAGGCAAATGATCTGATACCCAAGCTCCACTTGCTCCATACTGTTTAAAAGTAGCCTGTGGCCCCAACATTTTTGGAACCCCACGAATAAAGGCAAATTTCTTTCCTGCGAGCAAGGACTCCGGGCAAGGTTGATTATGTAATTTCTGCAATGCAGGCTTGTAATCAAATAACTCCAATTGCGACGGAGCACCGGCCATATGCAGATAAATTACACTTTTAGCCTTACCAGGAAAATGAGGAGGCTTGGGTACCAGCGGATTGAGAGCATTCAGATCCAACTTTTCTGCTGATTTTGACTGTCCCCATCCATTACAACTCGTCAGCAAACTACCCAAAGCAATACCTCCGATACCTGCCACACAATCCTTTAGGAAATGTCTTCTTGTGACAGCCTGCAATTCAAATTGTTGCGCTTCTTTTATTAGCTTATTTAGATCTTTCATCTGACTATCATTACGTATGAACGGGCTGTGTCGCTAATTTTGTAGTTCGCAGCTTTAGCTCATTTCGGTTTATATTCTTATTATTTCATAGGCCTTACCCTTCTTAACAAGAGACTTCGTTTTCATACGAAAGCCCTTATTCAGAAGTTTCAGTCCATATTTATGATTTCGTTAAAAATTCGTCCAGATTCAACACGGCATTGGCAACAAGCATGTAGGCAGCTTTTGAAGGCAGGACCTTTACATTGCTTTTTGCTAAATCTTCATTCAAAAATTTGGCTGCCGAATCAGGCTTTTTGCTGAAATCAATCAACGCTTTTTGATAAAGATGTTCCAGCTCTTTGAGTTTCTTTTCATCGGCATCCTTCAACATTGCACGTTTATAACCGACACGGATACCATTTCTAAGGTTTCCATTTCCCTCCTTTTCCATAATAGCCCCCAAATGTTTAGCCGCTTCGAGGTAAACAGGATCGTTTAATGTAGCGAGCGCTTGTAGCGGTGTATTGGTACGGATACGGTCGACCAAACAAACCTCCCGACTAGAAGCATCGAAAGAAACAAAGGAAGGATAGGGACTCGTACGCTTTAAAAACGTATAGATGCCTCTTCGGTATTGATCTTCTCCAGCACTTTTCACCCAGGACTCACCGCTATATACAGTCATCCATACCCCATCCGGTTGGTATGGCATTACACTTGGTCCGTACATTTTATTGCTGAGCAATCCACTTACGGCTAAAGCCTGATCACGAATCTGTTCGGCAGATAATCTAAAGCGAGGTCCCCTTGCCAAATAATAATTCTGTGGATCCTTTTCAAAATTGGAATTGTTCAAGCTAGAGGACTGCTTATAAGTTCCGGATAATACCATCTCGCGGATCAATTTTTTAACGCTCCACTTTTTGGTATTCATCAGATCTAGGGCAAGATAATCTAGTAATTCTCGGTGAATCGGCGGAATACTCTGTGTGCCCATATCTCCCAATGGTTCAACAAGCCCCCGACCAAATAGTTGAGCCCATACGCGATTAACTAAAGTTCGCGCTGTCAATGGGTTTTCCTTGCTGACAATCCACTGCGCAAACCCCAAACGATTGCGTTGAGCCCCCTTCGGGAAACTATTCAGTGATGCCGGAACTGTAGGCTGCACTTCCGCACCTAGCGACAGGCGGTTACCACGTATAAATACGTTTGTCTTACGATGCATGTCTTTGGGATTTTCAATCATGATTGGTACTCCCTCAGGTTGCATGTTGACCAACTGGAGAAAAGTCTTTTGAAAATTCATATTATCCAGTGACTTTTCATGTGGAAAGTTCTCGCGAAATGCAAACCATTCAATCATGCAGATCGGCTGTCCATGAGCGACAGATGGATTCTTGAAAACCAGATATAAGTCATGTACACCACGAGTCGCACTTATGGGAGACTGAATAACCTGTCTTCCATTCGTACTCGGCAAATCAATAACGGCAAGTATTGGTCCGCTAAGTTTATCCAAGTGAATTTCCAATTTTCCACCTACCGCACCTGTCCAGAAATTCATGAAGAATTGCTGTTTATTATCCAGGTTTATTGCCCTTAATCGAGCCGATCCTCCAGTTCGCACCCCCAACCATTTCGTATCATAAAGCGCACCATCTACGATTTGGTCGCTGTAATGCGCATGGACTTTGGGCTCAAGGGTGTGAAGGAATAGATCTGTTGATTTTACCAAGCTTGCATTTCCTGTCGTCGACAACCACCTCTTTATACTGTCAATTCGCTTTTCATCCTGTGTAGTATAAAAACGCAGTTTAGGATGATCACCTTGGGTATCTTCATCTCTGGTGTTGTTAAAAAAAGCTAACGATTTATAATATTCTTCAAATTTAAACGGATCATAAGTATGACTATGACATTGCACGCATTCGAAGGTCGTACTCAACCATACTTGATAAGTTGTATTTAAACGATCCAAAACCGCAGCCATCCGAAATTCCTCGCTATCGGTCCCGCCTTCATCATTATTCATGGTATTGCGATGGAAGGCGGTTGCGATAAGCTGATCCTTGGTTGGCTCCGGCAGCAAATCCCCGGCAAGCTGTTCAATCGTAAATTCATCATAAGGCATGTCCTTGTTTAAGGCCTTGATGACCCAGTCCCGATAAGTCCATATCGTGCGCGAGCCATCCTTTTCGTAGCCCTTCGTATCGGCATATCGTGCCATATCCAACCACCAACTCGCCCACTTTTCGCCATATTTCTGAGAAGCCAACAGACTGTCTACCCGCCGGGTATAAGCATCATCACGCTGGTCTGCTTCAAAGGCTTGAATCTCCGCCAACGAGGGTGGGATACCAATTAGATCCAAATACACTCTTCGGAGCAACAATGCTTTATCGGCTTCATCTGCAAAGGACAATTTCTTCTCCTTCATCTTATCCAAAACAAAAAAATCTATCGTATTGTTCACCCCTTTGGGCTTTACACCAAATATACTGAGCAACGAAAAAGGTTTAGGGACCTCCGTTTCCTTAGGTGTTGTATAGGCCCAATGCTCTCCCCACTTAGCTCCTTCATCGATCCATCTTTTGAGTATATCAATTTCATCGTCATTCAGTTTAGGGGCATTGTAAGGCATACGCAATTCAGGATCATCGGAAATCAGTCTCTTTACCAGTTCACTGTGTTCGCCATCGCCACGAATAATTGCTGATTTGCCTGACTCGGCTTTGGCGAATGCCTCATTTTCAAAAAGAAAACTTAAACCACCATTTTTTTTAACCCCACCATGGCACGTGATACAATGTTTATTCAATATCGGTTTAACATCAGCGCTAAAATCAACTGGCTCTTTTTTTCCAAAAGTCAAAATGCTTGTACCAATAAGCACAAGCGCCAATAATATTAGCACCAAAATCTTTTTTTTCATAGCCTGGGGATATATCTATTCTGTATTATTTTAGGTTTATGCACTAAACGAAATGAATAATGATTATTTTCTTCGTTAAGTGGAGCCGAAACTATTCCATAAATGTGCTCGTTTCGAGTAGGATAAAATTAGAGAACAACACTGGATTATACTAAAACTAGATTAACAGAAACATAAACAATATTACCCCTTGCCCTTGCGAGATTTTCTGGACACTATAGACCCACCTGCTCAAAAGGTTGATTTAAGACAGCATAACGTACTTTCCTTGGTTAAACAGCAGACAATAAAACAACACTTTTGCGACATATTTATTCGAATCAAAAAGTATAACAATTTCGATACGAATTAACTTTTTTAGTTTTCTGCACTGCATACAACCACCGCTAAATCTGCTATTAAAATGATTTCAACAGGCTCAAGGGCATCGCATAGATAAAATAGTATGCAAAAAAGTAACAATAGTGTCAGTATCTCCCCTTCCAGAGTTTTAAATTTACAAGCTAACCCTTTCAATTATGAAATATCTTTATTTAATACTCTTCTGTTCGTTTACAGTGTTCTCTTTCGGTCAACCGACACCGGACAACAACCTCCATTTCGATCAGTTAGCTTCGCGGTGGGATGAAGCCATTCCGTTGGGAAATGGTCAATTGGGTGCACTGATTTGGAAAAAAGATAATACGATTCGATTTTCACTTGATCGCGCAGATCTATGGGATGAAAGAAAGGCCTTTGCAATAGAAAACCACAATTTCAATTGGGTCCAACAACAAATAAAAAACAACAGCTATGGCATTGTACAAGAGTGGGGAGACGCTCCTTACGATAGATCCCCCTATCCCACCAAGCTTCCAGCAGCGTCGCTGTTCTTTGACTTAGCGAAATTTGGCCCTGTCGTTTCGAACGTACTTGACCTGGAACAGGCCACCAATATTCTTAAATTCAAAGATGGTCGGATATTAAGAACCTTCATACACGCCTATAAACCCTTTGGCTATTTTGAAATTACAGGAAACAATGTGAGTGAACTTGTTCCTCAATTAATTCCCCATCAATATGAAAATAGCGCAAACAAAGATGAAAACAAAAGCGTTGTAGAAGGTCAAGATTTAGCAAGATTAGGATATAAGCAAGGAAATATAACCAGAACCAGCAATTACGAAGTGCTGCACCAAAAAACTTATGACAATCATTTTTTTGAAGTTGTATTGAGATGGGAAAAAATATCAGCTAAAAAACTGATTGGATATTGGACAATCGTCAACGATCAAAGGGCAAACCCTTCTGAACTTTCCCTCAAAAAATACACCGAAGAACAAGTAAGCCATTTGCATTGGTGGTCAAACTATTGGTCCAAATCAAGTATAACTATTCCTGAAAAAAATCTTGAAAAGCAATATTATCTTGATATGTACAAGCTCGGTGCTGTCGCAAGAGAAGGCGCTCCAGCAATTACGCTTCAGGCCGTCTGGACGGCAGATAATGGTGGCCTCCCCCCTTGGAAAGGAGACTTTCACAATGACCTTAACACCCAATTGAGCTATTGGCCAGCCTATTCGGGGAATAGATTAGCCGAAGCCAAAAGCTATACAGATTGGCTCTGGAAGATCCGCAAAAAAAACCGCGACTTTACAAAGCAATATTTCGGTGTCGATGGGCTGAATGTACCCGGTGTCCTTACTTTAAATGGAGACCCTATGGGTGGATGGATTCAGTATTCTCTTTCTCCTACGATTGGTGCATGGGCGGCCCAACATTTTTATTGGCAATGGAAATATAGTATGGATAAAACCTTTCTAAGAGAACAAGCCTATCCCTATATCATTGCGTCTGCGACTTACCTTAAGAATATAACCACATTAAAAAATGGACTCCGTTACCTGCCTTTGAGTAGCAGTCCCGAATACAACGACAATAGTGTATCAGCGTGGTTTGACAACTGGACCAATTTCGACCTTAGCTTAGCGCATTTTCTATTCCAGGCTGCTACTGAGGTGAGCACAGCAATGGGAAAACCGCAAGAAGCGCAAGCTTGGTTAAAATGTAAGGCCCAACTACCTCATTATGCGACGGATAAAAGCGGACTACAAGTTGCTGTAAATCTTCCAATGAAACATTCCCATCGGCATATGTCTCCCTATATGGCAATTTATCCATTGGATTTATTAGACATCAATAATCCGCAGGAAAAAGAGCTCATCGAAAGTTCCCTAGATCATATTGAAAAACTGGGTACCCGTGCGTGGGTAGGTTATTCCTTTGCATGGATGGCTTGTTTACACGCGCGAGCTAAACAAGGAAAGGAAGCCGTTAGCAATCTTCAAAAATTTGCACAGAACTTTTGTTCCACCAATTCCTTTCATCTGAATGGCGACCAGAAAGGTGGGCAATATTCAGACTTTACGTATCGACCATTTACGTTGGAAGGCAACTTTGCATTTGCGCAAGGAATACACGAATTGCTCATTCAGAGCAAGAATAACTATGTAGAAATCTTTCCAGCCTTACCTGCTGAATGGGCAACAGCATCTTTCAAAAATTTAAGAACGATGGGCGGATTTATCGTAAGCGCTGAGAAAAAAGGAGATAAAATCGTTATGCTGAAAATAACTGCGACCGAAGATGGTACCTTTCGAATTTTTGAACCCAAGACGCTCATGCATGTCAGTACGAAAAAGACCTTACAGAAAGATAACACCATACAATATGTGAAACTAAAAAAGGGGCAAACAGTAAACTTATGTAGTCTATAAAGGCGGTCCCTATGTAAGTTGGAGGCAACTATAAAAAAAGCGTTTCAACCAAGTGTTGAAACGCTTTTTTTAATACTGTTCTGCAATTTATGCGAGTTCAATCAAAAATTCCTCTTTCGGAAGTCTAAATTTTTTCAGCTTCAGCAACCAATCTTGTTCTTCCATCCGATAGCCTAAAGGAAGCATAACTGCACTCTTCAATCCCAGTTTATCTAAACCAAGAAGTTCATCCAATTCGGCATTTGAAAAACCCTCCATTGGAGTTGCATCAACGCCTAATTCTGCAGCCTGAGCAATTGCCAGACCAAAAGCAATATAGGCTTGTTTAGCCGCATGGGCTGCTTGTTGCTCACCGGATAGGCTCGATAACTGTGCTTTCAATCTATTTTTATACTCGTCAGTGGTGTCTAAAGGTAAACCTCTCAACGCATTCATCTTGTCGAAGGTATTATCAATACGTTCGTCCGTATAGCTATCCCATCCTGCGAAGACCAATAAATGTGAGCTATCAGCAACAATTTGTTGCCCCCAAGCCACAGGTACAATTTTTTCTTTTAATTCCTGATTCGTAATCACAATCACACGGAACTGTTGAAGTCCAGACGAGCTCGGAGCCATACGTGCTGCCTCCAAAATCTTATCCAAATCTTCCTGAGCGACCTTTTTTGTAGGGTCGTATTTTTTTGTGGCATAACGCCATTCTAGGGTATCTAATAAAGCCATTTTATTCTAATTTAAATGATCAATAGCAACATCATAAAGTTATGTAAAGATACATAAAAAAATAAATGTCTAAACATCAAAACAAAGGACTAAAACAATAAAAACTAGGGCAAAAACACATTGCTTTTCGGCATTTGTTATTAGACTTTTAATGCCCAAACACAGTATATTTACTTGTAATCGCAAGCAAATGCCTATTTTATTCAATTTTATTAAGACCTTTGTACTGGTTTATATCCGATTAAAACAAAATGACCTTCAATCATTTGTTCCCGGTAGTTATAAATAACAAAATAAAAAACAGAGCTCACCTGCTCCACAATAAAAACATCAGCGATGTCTATAACGAATGAAACAGAACTAACAGGCATACAAAAAGCGAGCGATGCCGTTGCCATCACCTTAAAAGCTATGATAGCACATGCTCAAGTGGGTATGTCCACGAAAGAGCTTGACGAATATGGAGCCGAAATATTAAAAAGCATGGGTGCGAATTCTGCTCCCGCTCTTACCTATGGTTTCCCAGGCTACACCTGTATCAGTATAAACAACGAGTTTTGCCACGGAATACCTACTGCAGAAAGACTATTGCAAGAAGGTGATTTGATCAATATCGATGTATCTGCCGAACTGGATGGGTATTGGGCCGATAATGGTTGTTCCTTTGTTATAGGAAAGGACATATTTCAACACGAAAAATTAGTAAAAGCTTCAAAAGAAATTCTTCAAAAAGCAATCAATAATATTCGTGGTGGTGTGAAAATAGCCGATATTGGGCATCTAATAGAAACTGAAGCGAAAAAAAGAGGCTATAAAGTCATCAAGAACCTTGGCGGACATGGTGTAGGAAAAAGTCTACACGAGGAACCCGATGAATTGCTTAACTATAAAAATCGCTTCGACCAACGAAGATTTCGAAAAAATACCGTTGTTGCTATTGAAACCTTTATTTCAACGACCTCCACATACGCGACCGAACTCAACGACGGCTGGACAATGGTTGGGGACAAAGGTGGATTCATGGCGCAACATGAACATACAATTCTCATTACCGATGGCGCTCCTGTTATATTAACGGCACAGAATGCAATTTACTAAGCAGGAATAAGAAGACACCTATAGGTCTTTTCGAACAAGTTATTGAAAGCTGTCGAAAAGACCTATTTTCTTTAAAACAAGACCTCAAGCTTGCGGTGGCGTACATAGTCCCTTCATCTCAGAACTAGAGGTTGTTATAAAAATTAAGGGGCCTCTCATAACGAGAAAACCCCCAAATAATATATTTTTATGGCTAAATAATTTTTGTCAATACCAAAGACTAATCTTACTGGATAAATGGCTACAGCAGTAAAAGTAGCGTATTTTTCCCAACAAAAAAGTGATGAAAATCACTTTTACCAAAAATTTTATTTCCATTTTCAAAATTCAGCTTCTCTCATAACATCCCCCCCAACTCATCTATTCTCCTTGAACTGTTCTGATTACTGTTTTGATTACTGTTTTGAAAAATACCCAATAACAGAAAACCTTTTTACCATTCAAACACTTCGCCTCCAATCCTTATTCCCTGCTTAGTTGCGGCAATGAACATGAGGCTAAAACGGTACGATAATATTTGTATTTAGGCTGGTGTAACGTATAAAGTTTAGTATTTTTGGTTCATTAAAGTAATCTAGATTGAGAACAATAAAATTCCATAAGGGTGAATGCGGTGTTGAGTTTTTGTTGAATGTCCTCAATGAAAAAGAAACGGATTATACACATCAAGATACTTACCATAAAGATTTTTTTGAAATTCTATTTTTCAAAAAAGCCAAAGGTAGATTAATATTGGGGCAAGAGATCCTCTCCTTGTCCGACAATTCAATCATCTTTATTTCGGCTTTTCAAAAACATACCTGGGAACTGGATCCAGAACACCTTGAATTTACAACATTGATTTTTCAGGAAGACTTTTTGAATGATTTCTTTTCAGATAAACTATTCACATATAAACTATTATATTTCTACCAGCTTAGTTATGTTCCCCAAATTATAGCAGATGACACACATATGTCAAAATTCTGTGGTCTTCTTGCCGAAATTAAACTTGAACTTATCGAAACCCAAGCAGATAGTGCCCATATTATCCGTTCTTTACTTTATTACCTATTGCAGACTTTAAACCGAAAATATGCCCGCTTGAATAAGCTGCCAAACCAAAAAGCGGAAAATAACTTCGCCTATCAATTTAAAGAACTTATGGAACAGTTCATTCGGGAAAAACAACGGGTAAACGAATATGCGACACTCATGGGAATAAGTAGGATTACGTTAAATCAGGCCGTTAAAGCACAGTTTAATACCACAGCGACACACCTACTTCGGCAGCGTTTACTATTCGAGATTCAGGACCTTCTTATCCATTCTGACCATTCCGTTAATCAAATTGCTTTTGACCTTAACTTTTCAGAACCCAATCATTTAATGCGGTTTTTCAAAACTCAAACTGGAAAAACCATTGGTGCATTTATTCAGGAATTCAAAAAATAGATGTTGAATTACATATACAAATTGACGTTATGAAAATCGAGCCGTGCAGATCGGCAACCACATGGCCCAACTTTCATTGAAATCAATGGCGTTCCAAGTACGTCTCGGTGTCCTGAACCTCCGCATAAAAGAATGCCAATGCTGCAAGAAATGCATGCTGAACCTCCAGTGCACCAACTACTGAGCCATTGATCTCAAGATCGCGCGTCGCACAGGCATCATCAATTACCGTACATGGAAAGCCCAAATCGACAGCAGCACGTACCGTGGCATCAATACACATATGGGTCATCATGCCTACGACAACAAGTTCCTCGATCTTATTTTTGCGAAGGTAATCCAATAATTCTGTCTCTCTAAAGCTGTTGGGAAAATGTTTACGTATGACAAGCTCATTTGGCATTGGACTTACGCTTTCATGAATTTCGGCAGCTCTTGTACCATCAATAAAGAATGGCATTGCTTTGGGATCTGAAGAAATATGTTGGATATGAACCACTGGCAATTTTCTTCGCCTAAATTGGTCGATCACTCTTCTTGCATTCTTACCTGCTTTCAACGGATCGACAAGTTCCATTCCGCCATCTTCAAAATACTCATTTTGAATATCAATGACTATTAACGCGCTATTGCTCATCTATTTTATGAATTAAGTTTACACAAAATTAAGGTGGACATGGCGGCGATGAACTACCAATAAATCACCAAATACTACCATTTTGATAAGAGCGACAAGATGGGATCAACTAGGAAGTGATGTAAATGTTTTACATAATTTCGATCAAAAAATCACCAACAAAAGCTAACTTCGCTGCATATACAGATCACAGAGAGGTGATAATTGCAATAATAGATAGCATGGCATTGAAAGAATTACAACACAGCAAAATATATGGCGCAGATAACGGTGGCACTCCATTAATTGTTCTGCATGGGCTTTTTGGTATGGCAGACAACTGGGGATCCTTTGGTCGTAGTTTCGGAGAGAAAAGACAGGTACATTTACTCGATCTTCGTAATCACGGACGAAGTTTCCATAGTGAAGATATGTCGGTGGAAGTTATGGTAGAAGATCTGCTGGCCTATATAACATCCATTGGAGCAGATAAAGTCCTCCTATTGGGCCATTCTTTGGGCGGAAAAGTAGCGATGCAATTTGCTATTGATCATCCCGGAAAAATTGAAAAACTGATCATCGCTGATATAGCCCCAAAAGCTTATCCGCCACATCACGAGGATATCTTCGATGCGCTATCTGCTGTGGATATCACAACACTGGATAACAGGAAAGATGTACAAGTAAAGATTGAACACTATTTGAGTGATCCGGGAGTTATCCAATTTTTATTGAAAAATGTATATATCAGAGAAGATCGGAAATTAGATTGGCGCTTTAATCTGGATGTTTTAAAAAATAAATATACGGAGTTCATCACTGTCGGGGTAAAATCGGGAATATTCAACGGTCCCACATTATTTCTACCTGGAGAGAAATCAAGATATATATTACCTGAAGATAAAATTAAGATCAGGGAACAATTTCCTAATGCCGTGTTTAAAACAATTCCCAATGCCGGTCACTGGGTTCAAGCCGAAAATCCACAGGCATTTGACGCATTTGTTGCCGAGTTTTTAGATCAATAAAATTAGATACATTGAATGTCCGCTCCTACTTGTTGGTCCTTAAAACCGCTCGTAAGGAGCAGACATTCAATACCATTATTTCAACGCCTTTGCGTAGGTCTTTATCGCACGATCACGGGCAAACTGATGGTCAACAATAGGCTTACAATAGTCTAAAGTGTTTAATTCAGGAACCCATTGTTTTATATATTCCTGATTTTTATCGAACTTCTCAGCCTGGAGCGTCGGATTAAAAACCCTAAAATACGGGGCTGCGTCACAACCACTGCCTGCGGCCCATTGCCAGTTACCATTGTTGGCTGACAGCTCATAATCATTTAGTTTTTGTGCAAAGTAGGCCTCCCCCCATCTCCAGTCAATCAAAAGATGCTTACAAAGAAAACTGGCTACGACCATTCGTACGCGATTGTGCATATAACCCGAACTATTCAATTGGCGCATACCCGCATCGACCATAGGATATCCGGTCTCTCCGTTGCACCATTGCTGGAATTCAACTTCGTCGTTTCGCCATTGTATGGCATCGTATTGCTTTCTAAAGGACTCCGTAACAACATGTGGATAGTGATAGAGTATCTGCATAAAAAATTCACGCCAGATCAATTCAGACAACCAGGTCGCATTGTGTTTTAAAGCAAAAGTAACACATTGACGAACACTGATTGTTCCAAAACGAAGTGCGATCCCCAATTTGGTTGTGCCCATTAATGCCGGATAATCGCGGGTGGTATCATAATGGTCAATAATCGTCGCATTCAGCTCTGGTTCTTCAAAAATAAGGTCAGTCTCCAGAAATCCTAAATTCGCCAAAGAAATAATCTGCTGATGGTTCTGCTGAAAGAAAAATCCCGTTGTGTAGGTATTGGAAAGATGGTCCTCAGGACGTAATTTCTCCCGCCATTTTTTTGCATACGGCGTATAAACCGTATAGGGTGTTCCATCATTCTTTAAAATATCTCCTTTATCGAAAATAACCTGATCTTTCACAGCTTTGAAGGGAATTCCCCTAGCTGTACAAAGCTCGAAAATTTCTTTGTCCCGACGAATTGCTTTCGGTTCATAATCCCGATTACAATAGATTCCCTGCACATCGAATTTTTCAATCAACTCCCTGTAGATAGCGATGGGTTTACCGTAGAACGTATTCAAAGTTGCACCACTTTCCCCGAGTAGGGTATTGATACGGGTTAAAGCCTGATGGATGTAATGAAGACGTCGATCCCTCCTATCCTCCAATTGCTTCAAAATTTCTTCGTCAAATATGAATATAGGTAATACAGGATAGCCCGAAGCTAAGGCGCGAGTAAGCCCAGCATTATCATCCAGACGTAGATCCCGACGAAACCAAAATACAATAATTTTATCTTTTTCCATAAAAACGACCAATAGTTGAATTCACTACCCCATATTAACAATTTTAAAGGGTAAAAGGTTAGCTCAATAATTAGGTGAAAATACCTATATAAACAAACTGAACCATCAAAGGTACTCGAAATTCCCCTTGATGGTTCAGCATTGAATAATTTTCTTGTGCTAGTTTTTCAAACTCGCCATGTCAATAACAAACCTGTATTTAACATCGCTTTTCAATAGTCTATCATAGGCATGATTGATATCCTGCATTTTAATCAGCTCTATATCGGATATAATATTGTGTTTACCACAAAAATCTAGCATCTCCTGTGTTTCGGCTATCCCTCCGATCATAGAACCTGAAAAACTCTTACGTGTTGGAATCAGACTAAAAGGAGCCACAGGAAGTGGATGCTCCGGAGCACCAACGAGAGTCAAAGAACCATCTCGTTTCAATAAACTTAAATAGGCATTAATATCATGTTGTGCCGAAACACAGTCCAAAATGAAATGTAATGTTCCTGCATGTTCCTTCATTTGTTCTACATCAGTTGACAAGATCACTTCGTCAGCACCCAAACGTTTGGCGTCATCAACTTTAGAAGCAGACGTTGTAATAACAACGACCTGCGCTCCCATTGCTTTCGCGATTTTGACTCCCATGTGTCCCAAGCCACCTATACCAACTATACCAACTTTTTTTCCTGGTCCCACATTCCAATGCCTCAAAGGTGAATAAGTGGTAATTCCAGCACATAATAAAGGTGCTGTCGCTGCGAGATCCAAATTTTCAGGAATGTGGAGCACAAAATCCTGATCTACTACAACACGTTCAGAATAACCACCAAATGTCTGTTTATTAAGGTGCTTATCGTGTCCGTTGTATGTTTGGATATTTCCATTTTCACAATATTGTTCCAATCCTTCCTTACAACTTTCACATTCGCGACAACTATCGACCATACAGCCTACACCGGCCAAATCGCCAACTTTAAACTTGGTTACAGCGGATCCAACTTTAGTAATTCGACCCACAATTTCATGACCGGGTACATTCGGATAAACGGTTCCGCCCCATTCATTTCGCGCTGTATGTAAATCCGAATGGCAAACTCCACAAAATAAGATATCAATCTCGACATCTTTATCCGTCACTTCACGGCGTTCAATATCCATCTGTTTTAGATCAGCCGTTGGTGCGCTTGTTCCAAAAGCTCTAATTGAAAATGTACTCATACTTGATAAAATTGTTGTTTTCTGTTTTAAATAAATGCATAAAATTCCTATGATACAACACAGATTCCATCCGCACGATAAAATTAACCAATGGATGTAAAAAATGTTTTGAAGGAACGATAGCAAAAGTAAAAAGTAACTTTCAGAATGATTTTGCTACAAAGCTCAAATTCACATTTCTTTACGGCTCATTGCACCTTACTTCAACAGCTGTAATAAGCTAGCTTTGTAAATCGGACAGACTAATCAGTATCCTCGACTTGCACAAATTGCATTGCCAAGCCCTGTTTCTGGCAAATATTCAGAATAGAAAATTCCAGTCGGGTACTAATCCGCAGGACAAGCAAAAATTGCTGGTCATCCAACAATAAATCAATATTTTTTATCTCCGGGAAACTTTGATAGAGAAAATGATAAATCTCGCTGGCTTTCCACTTCAGCTTACGAGATAAAGAATAAACAACTTTATACATATTTAGATTATTTCAAAATTTTAACGGCAATTTGTTGTAATTGGTGGTTCAAAAAACGCATCTGTTTCAGTTCCTCAAAATCACGGGCTAGTCGAACCTTTTTATTTTCATTTTCCAGTGCAAGAGCTAGGCTATCCAAGCGCTCCACATCATTGTGTATCAATAAATAACAATCAATATCTGGATCCAACAACCCCATCATTTCAGGGCGGATTGTTTCCTCTGTCTCCACCATAACCAAAACGCATCTTTCTGATGCAAAGCTATTTACCGACTTTCCTACTTTCGCATTTAACACCATAGTTGTAATCCTGTTTATTGTCTGTATAAAAAAAATCGATCAATCAAAATAGACATATTTTGTATTTTTGTCGAAACCAGTTTCAAAAAAAGAACAATAAATATATATCCTTACTGTTCAAAATAATTACTTCGCGCTACACTCAGAATTGCTAGCGTAGTCCCTTAACACATATACTTGTCAACCAGGAAAGCCTAGCTTCAAAATCTGGAAAACGATCAAAAAGTAAAACTTCCTGCTCAAAACAACGTGATGTTGTCACTAACATTTCGGATAAAAACAGGATATCCTTTTCCTCTAAGGCCTGAATTTCTTTTTTCCTAACGGCTAATTCAATCATTTCACGAATCAACTTAATCTCGTCGTCCAGCATGTAACGTGTTTTCGAAACCATCAAGGCCGGATCGGATTTCATATCTTCGAATGCGAGATGAAAACGTTTCGTAATTAAATTAATCTGACGTAGTTTTGCTTGTAAAAAACCGACTAAATTATCTTCCAGTGAAGCGTCCCTGTTATAAGTTCTACTAGCGACCTCAAACACTTGCTGACATAGATACTCTGCAATCGCATCAAAGACATCCATTTTACTGGTAAAATAGTAATATAAGGTGCTCCGCCCCTTTCCACAAGCTTTTGAAATATCCTGCATAGAAACCCTTGCAAATCCATATGTTTCAAACACTTTCATGGATGATAAGATAATTTCCTCTTTAATATTTTCCTGTTGACCTGTCATTACTCGACAAATCTACAAAAAATGTCGAAAAACCAACTCCCCCAGCCAATTTTTTTTGCTAGGCGTTATAGACGCCATTTTCCTGATCCAGCAAAGGAATTTGCTCCACAGGTTCAATTTTATTCATTTCTCTAGGGTTAAGTGATAAATGGTTCATACCATTTCTCCATATTTTTATTGCATTTTTATCTTCTACGGGATAAATATTATAGATTAAATTTGATTTCAATGCTTTTCGATGGAAATGGACTACGTTTTATGTATAATCTTAGTCAGGTGACTTACATCGGTCAGCCCAAATTCAGCAGCAATTTCCTTTAAGGTAACTCTTCCTACTGCTATTCGTTGACGTATTAATGTACTGCGGTAGTTTTGAATATAGTCCCGTAAGGTAATCCCTGCCTGACGTTTAAAATAAATACCGAGATAATCGTTGGCAATATTAAAGTGCTCCGCCATCATTTGTATCCGCAGACAGTTGGGATCGTAAATATTTTTATGAATATAGCAAAACATAGCCTGCAGATCGCGACTTTTGGTACTACTACGACGCAATTCAGGCATATTTCGCTGCAGAACATGTGCAATACTGAATAATTGCAACCAAATAAGTTCCTGATTTCCGATTTGATCTTTCTTAAATAAAAGGAGTATATCAAAGATCTGTTCTATCACCATCTTATCTTCCCCCGCTAATTGAAACCCCATCTGATGGGTTTCTCTACTTTTTATGATATATTCCAGCTGTTGTATTGCGGGCGTAGCACCCGAAGTGTCACGACCAAGGTAGGCGTCGGTAAATTTAAGATAAACAAAATGTGTGAGTTGTTCGATTTCAAAATAATGCTGATCATCTGGCCCAAGTAGAAAGATCGTTCCTGCCCCGTAGGGAAATGAATGTCCATTAACGATATGTCGTCCGACACCCTCCCGAATAAAAATAAACTCGTAATGATTGTGATTGTGTTCAGGATGGTTCCATTCGAGCATCTTAAATCCTGAAATAAGCACCGGTTCAAACTGACGATAACGTTTCATTTCAGAAATATACATAATTATGTTGGATTTTTACATTAAACCCCACTAGGCTTCCAACTAACTTTGGCTTTATAAATAATAGACAAAGATGAAGACTAGAAAAAACACCGCTTTAGTTGTGGGTGCCAATGGCGTCATAGGCAACAATCTCATAGACTACCTTGAAAAGACGGAAGAATGGGAAATTATAGGTTTATCAAGACGAACAAATGCCGATCGGAATAAGGTTCGTTTTATCGCTGTAGATTTATTAGATATAGCCGATTGTATCAAAAAACTAGGCAACTTGGATTCAGTGACTCATATTTACTATGTTGTATATCAGGATAGACCGACCTGGGCTGAGCTGGTAGAGCCCAATATGAGAATGCTAAGCAATGTTTTGACTGTGGTGGAACCAATAGCAAGTAATCTTCAACACATCAGCTTAATGCAGGGGTATAAAGTATACGGTGCTCATTTGGGCCCTTTCAAGACACCGGCCAAAGAATCAGATGCCGGACATATGCCGCCTGAATTCAATACCAGTCAACAGCAATACCTCGAACAACTGCAAAAAGGTAAGAAATGGACTTGGTCGGCGATCCGTCCGTCCGTTGTTGGTGGAACGGCTCCCAATAATCCGATGAATTTAGCGTTACTCATTGCTGTATATGCATCTATCTCAAAAGAACTCGGTATTCCGCTTCGGTTTCCAGGAAAAATTGGCGCTTTTCAGACATTGATGGAAATGACCGATTCAACACTATTAGCCAAAGCAACGGTATGGGCCTCGACCAATCCACAAGCGGCCAATCAAGCCTTCAACATTAACAATGGCGATCTCTTCCGCTGGAAGGAACTATGGCCCAAATTAGCAGCCTATTTTGATATGCAAAGTGCTGACCCGATCCCGCTATCGCTCGAAACAATGATGGCAGATAAGGAGCCTGTATGGCAAAAATTAAAAGAAGAGCATGCATTAAGCTATAACTATGCGCAGGTTTCAGCTTGGCCTTTTGGCGACTTTGTCTTTTCTTGGGATTATGATTTTTTTGCCGATGGCACAAAGGCAAGACGGCTCGGTTTCCATGAATTTATCGATACTGAACAAATGTTTTATCAGCTCTTTGACGAAATGCGTGAAAAAAGAATAATTCCATAATAGCAAAGACTAAATTTTACCGTCTATTTTTGTAACTTACCTAGCTCAAGCACAACCTTTACTTCATTACAAATTCATCCGGCATCATTTTATCGACTCATAGTCAAAAGGATAGCGGATATTTTGATAAAACAAGCAATATGAATACAAAAAAAGCCTTTGTAGTAGGATCAGGAAAACTGGCAAACGCAATACTGGAAGCAGATTATTCCATTCCCAATGTAGAAATTTCACCTTGGCAACCATCCATTACAACGACATCTCCATCTATTGTTATACATGCCGGATCGGGCCGGGAGTTACAAGATTGTCTTGATTTTTGCGCACGTACGGGTTCGGTATTAATTGAACTGTCGACGGGCCTAGAGACCGAAAAGCTCGAGACAGCTTTTCCACTTGTCATTTGCCCGAATACCTCCATACTTTTGCTAAAAACGCTCCATATGCTTCAACAATTTGGACATAATTTCAAAGACTATGAAATATCTATTATAGAGTCTCATCAGGCCTCCAAGAATACTGAACCAGGTACAGCTTATCATATCGCCAACTCTTTACAGGTCGCTCATGAGCGTGTTGTCTCTATTCGCGATGCGAAAACGCAGGCTTATAAAATCAATATTCCCGTTGCCTACTTAGAAAAGCATGCCTACCATCAGATTGTGATCAAAGATAAAAATGATGAAATTAAAATTGAGACCAAGGTCCTCGGACATGATTCTTATTCAAATGGTGTCAAAAAAATCCTTGAAGCATGTGTCAAGAATAAATTGGACAATAGAAGGCATACGGTGTTGGATTTGGTAGCTATGGGGCTACTTTAGTTAAAACTTTCAATTTAGAAAGTAGGTTTCTATAAGAGGAGTAAAAGAAAATCCATTTGGTTTTCTTCGAAGCCACAACAATTTATAAAATGGGATTTGGGGCCAATTTTTTCATTGTTTTTATTTTTCTACCACTGCTGGTAATTTTAATGTTATGCGGAATTTTCACAGAAAGACGCTTCTTTGGTTACGCAATTTTATCTCTCATCGGTGGCGCAATTCTACTTTTTTCTTTGTCTCAACTTTTTCAATGGATCGCTAGCCCAAAAATCTTAAAAAAAGAAGATTATTATGGGACTTATCATATAAAACGTGACCTATTCCCAGGAAAACAAACTGACTGGCAATACGATAGGTACAATTTTGTCATAAAGGATAACGATTCGATTTATTTCAACGTCGTAAGTGCAGGTAAAGTATCCAAAGTTTATAAGGGCAAGATCGAAACAGTTAGTCCTTATGAATCCGCACGCTTAAAGCTGTGGATGGACTCTCCCACTCATCATATTCTTGCGTCAGATCCAACGGTGTACCGAAGTCCTTTAGGCTTCTATTTGGTATTTTATTCGTCGAAATATAACAACGTTTTTTTTGAAAAAGACTGACATTCAAGCGTTATTTAACATGACAAGATATTTTCTCTATGTACAGATCACTGTCCTAAGTAATATGTATAAAAAAACACCATAAATTGGTGTTTTTTTATTTTATAATAAATATAGGATTAGTTTGCCGGCGGCTATTTCCCTTTTGATCTTAGCAATAGTTTTGACAAATATCGCCGCACGGGGATATCATATAACTTCAAACAGCCGTATGCAAGCACAATACTTCCGATCACAACAGCTGCTGCTCCCGGCAGAGATTCTTCAAAACTCAGATTTTCATTCTTGACCCAAGCATAGTATAGATAAATAAAGGGATAATGTACCATATATAAAGGATAGGATATATCGCCTAAAAACTTGCAAAGCCAACTTGTAATACCGCTTTCTCCCTTGCCAGATGCTCCTAAAACAACAAGCAAAGGGAAAACAACAACACAACATAACGTGTCGTACAGACCATTCATCCATAAATGCTCAGCCCCGCCAATGCGCGGCATAGCCAAAAGAGGTACTAAGATCAAACTACAAATCCAAAATGCCCCCTTGATCTTTAAAGATTTAAATATCCTCGATAGAAATAGACCCGCTGTAAAAGAAAATAAAAGTCGAAGTGAACCTGCCGTAAATTCTGTTCCTGTGAGTGAAAAACCGGCACAGATATCTCCCAAGGGTCCCAATATCGCAAATGCAGCCAAACCTATTCCGAATAAAATAACGAGTCCGGCTAACGCTTTGGTCGAAAATCTTCGAATGACCAATGCATACAGGATATTACCGATGTATTCAAAAAACAACGACCAGCTTGGTCCATTTAATGGAAACATCTCCCCAAGCCCTCTCACCTCATGCCCTGGAATGGCAGGAATTAACAAGGCATTCAATAGGGTCGCGATTGCCAGCGAAGAAAATGTCACTTTGGTCACATCCCAAACAGAACAACCCTGAAAATAGAACATAACCGCTCCAATGATCGCTCCCATAACAACCATCGGATGTAAACGTATTATTCTTCGTTTGATAAATTCTTTTGTTGTCATCGTCTTCCAGCGATCATCATAAGCATAGCCCACAACAAACCCTGAAAGCATAAAGAAAAAGTCGACCGCCAAATAACCATGATTAATTCGCTGATCTAAATGGCTCGTTGCAAAGGCTTCAAAAATATGAAAGCAAACCACGGTAATAGCTGCGACTCCACGTAACCCATCAAGTACAGCATAATGTGGTTTGGTATCTGCATAAGCGGAAGTCGGTATTTGAGTATCTGACATAAAAATAAAACGATTTGATTGATTTTTTTACAAGGAAGTAAATATAAACAAATTCGCTTATGCAGGTTTGTAACAAGTTTGACGGTTACCCATTATCTACATCTGTCATTTGATAATGGGAATATAATCCGGTAAGTAAACCTGCTCTTTTTGCATATTTTGGATGTAAATTTTAGAATAAATTTCCAAACGGATATCGGTGATGTCTGTAGTCGTCGGCTTGTCGTCTTCATCTTCTCCAAACGAAAAAATCTGTTCTTCCCTTCTATTTTTTTTATGTAAAAAATAGTAAAAGTCTTTATTTTCCCAACCTTTTATACCACTTCCCGCATCATCTTGAAGATTCAATTTTGTAAACGTCTTCTGTAGATAGTTGTAAATATTTTGAAAATCATCTTTATTTTTTGAAGTCTTCATTGCATATAGATAAGCAAATTCACCATTTTTATCCTCTGCCACAGTCAAGGCTGGAAAAGAAACTCCGTTTAATATCGCTATGGTATCCTTTTCTTCATTGTATGAAACAGTTGTATAACGATAACCGAAATCTTTAACTGGCTTTAATTTCCGTGTTCCCCAAGCTGCGGTAGACTCGATATAAAATAATGTTGGCAGACTCCCTTCTGAATTAAAAATAGCAAGCGTATCCTTTTTAAATATGGCGGTTTCAAAGACTTCTTTCAACTCTTTCTTATCCATACTTTTAACGTCCGCATGCAGCAACTCTTCACTCCTTTTTATTTTGGGGCCATAAAATTTGGATGCATTAAAGGTCCTATCCAATTTTTCAAGTATCACCCGATCCGGATTTTGCGATTGACAGGAATACAGCATACCAGATAAAAGGATCAGACAGCATACACTATAATATAGAAAATGAAACGGCTTCATCGGAATTGTCATTCAAATTATTTTTTGGGTTATGATCTTTACTTTGCCGTAAAGATCTTCAAACTAAAATAAATTTGTATTCATTTGCAAATGAAATTGTGCGGGATTAACACCTTTTGACTTTTTAGAAGTGCAGCGCAATCCAAAAGTACATCGTCGTACCTCGTTCGCTTTGGATCCACGTTGAGTCCACCTTAATAAAGGGCTGTCACTCCAAGAGAATGTCGGATTCATCTCGGATTCACAGGGACTGTGATACGGCTCTGTCCCAATGCAGGTAGCTATCGGGCTAGAACAGAGGCTCACGGGCTGTCAAAGAAGAAATTATGTAAATTGGGCTTCTAAGTTACGAGTCAGACTATAAAACGTATTTTTGCATATAAAAATCAATTTATCTATGTTTGAAATATACAAATTGTGTTAATTTAAATAGATAAAGAACAAGCAAGCGTATATTATGTTTAAAAAGGTATTTTCTTTAGTTTTCTGCTGTTTATCTACAGCCATTTTTTTCAAAGCATCTGCACAAGATTTCAAGCTTTCCTCTTTACCAAGTCAGTATCAAAAACCGGTCAAAAATGCACTAAAAGCTGCCGGCACGAATCGTAATGAATTGGAAAAAGCACTAGAGAAATTGCCCAAAGAAATGCGTGAAGGCGCGGCTTTTCTCATAGCTTATATGCCTAAGAATGATTTAACGACGATTAAGAGTGATCATCTTATCCATAATATTGAAAAGGCTTACCAGGCAAGATCAACGTTTTCCTGGGCTAAGGAAATTCCAGATTCTATTTTTCTAAATGAGGTATTGCCCTATCGTGTATTTTCTGAAGATCTAGACGACTGGCGTGGTGATTTCTACGATCGTTTCTCAAAATATGTAACAAATAGCAAAACGATGAAAGATGCCATTGTAGCCATAAATAAGAATATCAGAGATGAAGTAAAAGTCGATTACAACACCCAACGAAAAAAAGCAGATCAAAATCCATCTGAATCGATAAGCCAAGGGATGGCATCTTGTACCGGATTATCCATTTTACTGATCGATGCATTGCGATCAGTAGGTATACCGGCCCGGATTGCAGGTACACCAAACTGGCATGACAATCGTGGTAACCACAGTTGGGTCGAGGTATGGATTAATGGTAAATGGTATTTTACTGAATATTATCCGGACAAAGACCTAAATTACAGCTGGTTTTTGGCCGACGCAGGGAAAGCCGATCCGAATAGCAAGGAACATTCCATTTATGCGGCTTCCTACAAACCGGCAGCTACCTCATTCCCAGCATGGAGCGAAACAGAAGTATATGCAGATAATGTTTCCCAGCGCTATATTGATCTATTCAATCAGCAATATAGCCAACAATTGAACGACAAATCTTACACCCGTCTAAACGTAACCATGTATCTCAGTAACGATCAATGTCAACCGGAAGGCAGAACAAAATGCAATGTAGATATCTTTCAAGGAAATGATCAAATTGGCGGTGGTTCGACCGCAACTAAACTGCAGGATGCGAATGATTATTTAACATTTATCGTGAAAAAAAATCAGTCTTATACCTTGAGGTACAGCAATAAAAATGGGCCCACCGAAAAGAAAGTAACTGTAAAAGATGAGCCTTTAAATGTGATATTATACTTCAATTAATATAGATTATTATTTCGTACGTTATCATCCCCAACCAAAGTTCCAGCAACCTGAAAACCAATTAGCATTTAAATTATGAAAAATATTTTTGACAAAACAGTGAGTGATGAAGTGATAGCACGGATTCAAAATCTTAATCCAGACAGCAGTGCCCAATGGGGTAAAATGACGGTCGATCAAATGTTAGCCCACTGCAATGTGACCTATGAATTGATCTATGAAGACAAGCATCCTAAGCCTACTGGATTAAAGAAACTACTACTAAAATGGTTTGTAAAGAATCTGGTGGTCAATGAAAAACCTTATAAGAGAAATAACCCTACAGCTACAGAGTTTCTGGTAACATCCAGACGTGATTTCGAGATCGAGCAACGTAGGTTAATCGATTACATTAGAAAAACGCTGGAATTGGGCGAAAACTATTTTGATGGGAGGGAGTCCCATTCTTTCGGCAAGCTGAAAAGCTGGGAGTGGAACAACATGTTTTATAAACACCTGGATCATCATTTGACACAATTTGCCGTCTAATTAATCTCAGTTGCCAACTGGATCGCCAGGCGCAGAAGTGCCCTGACGATCCAGTTAAGGTTATCGCCACCAATGATAATAGTTATGCATGCCGTCGTATTCAAATCCACACCTCGGATAAAGACTATTACCGATAATATTTGTTTTCTCGGTCTCAAGCATCAGACCACAAGCTCCAGTCTCGTCACACCAGACTTTACTCCGATCTATAAGCCGAACCGAAAGACCTTTACTCCGATGATCAGGATGCACAAATAGATCACTCAACAACCACTGTCGCTGCAATTTAGTATAATGAAACAATTTATAAAGCTGAACAAAACCAACAGCTTGTTCGCCCTGAATTGCCAAAAAGATTTCTGACTCTCCGTACAAAAATCGCTCCCTCAAAAATTCTTTGGCCTTTTCCAAATCCGATTCCTGTCTGTAGAAAATCCGATAAAGATTGAATAACGCTGCTGCTTGATCAAGATCCTCAAGACTTGCCTTTCTAATGTTATAATTCATTTCATTAAATAGTTTGATTTATAGTGCAAATGTATCGCAACTCTTTCGTGTCGACCTCATCCAGATAGCAGATGTACAGTGGTCCAATCTTCCGTAACATGGATTTCGATGCGACCAATAAACAAGTTCATAATAATTTCAAAAACAGACTTCATGCCTTTATAACAATAGTTGTCGAATTATAAATGCTTTTGAACGAATTGTAAGTCTTCTATACGGTCAATTTATAAGGTCCCTATATTTAGATATGAAAAGGAGAAAATTAGCAGCCACAGACAATGAAACCTTTATCAATTATTACCTACCCAATTGGCGATCCATTATCATCGGTAGTATCTTGATTTTAATGGGGTTATCTACATGTTTCATCGGTTATCATCCGAATGATTCATTTAAAGAGAATTTCAGTGCCATGGTACTTGACTTTAAAGATGTATTTCGCTTTTTAGTCTCATTATTTATGCTGTTGTTCCACTTATCTTTTATTATCGGCGGCTTCCTTCTTCTAAAGAGCAGCAGGAAGGTCATCCGAGCCCGGACAGATAAAAAAGGATTGTATTTTAAACGGATCGAAAAAAAGACCGGGAGTATGTGGGCTTTGGCAGATTTGGATGCGCTGGTATTCGTGCCCTACATTCAAATCGTTAATATCCGCATTATTGAAAGCAATTGGTTGGGTCCTAGACTTGAGCTTGAGACTTTTCAAGGTAAAGAAATCCTTACCATGTTGAACGTATCGAGCCGAAAACAAAAAGAGCAAATTTGCCAAACTGTGAAAGAATATGGCATTTAATGGAGATGTGGTCTACCCTCTCCTGTTTAAACAAGTAAAGTTTACTAAAATCGGAAAAACCTGATTCTAGTAAACTTTTACTTTGAACGATTTGCTGGTATAATTTATAATCAATCGTTGTGCAACAACTGATCGACATAGTCTCTGATCTCTTGTGGTAGCATAAGATAAACCGATGTTTTCAGATTTGCTTTACTTGGTTCCCCATCGATGAAAATATTCTTAAATCCATCATTGAGCCATTTCCCCTCATCTTCTAGATATCCATGATATTTGCTGTCTAAATTCTCAATAATATTGTTATTGTTTCCCATGTTTTCCGTCATTTATTCTATGTAATCTGCATCTAAAATATTCGACAGGGAAACATCAACTTTGGTGCCACACCTCCTTAAAATTCTAAAATTCATCTGTCAGAAAGCATATTTTAAGTTTTCTTAACATTTACCTATTCTAGCAACGCAAAAACATTAAACATTAAATATCAACACATTACAGACAAACAAAAAAATAACTTAATTTGCTTTAGTTGATATTATTCGTGATTTTTAATGGTGAATACCGTACTTTTGTATTTTAACGTTTATAACCCTATTCTTTATGATATTAATAGCAGTCTTACTTCCTTGGTTATCATTTTTCTTACGCGGTAAGATTCTAAGTGGCATTCTCTGTTTGATCCTACAGATGACCATACTGGGTTGGATACCCGCAGCCATTTGGGCGGTTGCATCTCGTGTTGACGGAAAAAACGAACAGCGCATACGTAAGATGGAACGTAATATGCGTAATTATCGATAAACCTTTGGCGCGAACTTATTCGATTGAACAGGTATCAATTGGGTTCCAAAAAATGCTGTATTTGTCCTAGTGTAAAATCGATCAGTTGGTCATTGACATCGCTATTAAAATCAGCCATCATATAGTTCCCATGATTAGCCGGTAAAATAAGCAGTCGAGCATGAGGAATCTGCTGTTGCATGGCAGCTAGATGTGTCGTTTTTACAACATCTTGGTCTCCCCCTATCAAAAATACCTGACAGGTCAAAAGCCTTAAGGATTCCGTTTCGAAGTCTTTAAAGTTTATCATGCGCTGGCTATCTTTTTCATACATATTTCGAAATTTCTCCGGATCTGGATTCAGCTTCATAAAGTTCTCTTTGAGAAAAGGTGGTATATCGTTAATTGTTGAAGCTTCCATACTTTCAAAAAAACCATCTAAAAGTCCCTCTCTTTTGGTATTTCCCGATGCTGCAATCAGCTTTTCCACCTTGTCCGGATACATCGTCGCAAATTTCAAAACTGTTGTCGCTCCATTACTAAAGCCAAAAAATGATGCTTTTGCGATAGAAAAGAAGTCAAGAACAGCCGAAATATCTTTCGCATCCTGCTCGAAGGTTTCGGGGGTGGTTCTGTGTTCGGATCTTCCATGATTTTGCAGGTCTATCACAATCAACTGGTACTGATCATGCAATCTTTTTATTGTCTCTTCAAAATCAGAGAATCCAGAGGAACCTCCGCCATGAATCAATACTAAAGGCCTTCCTGTGCCGAATATTTCGTAGTAAAGTTTTATTCCATTAGCAGGTGCATAACCGCTTTTCGATTCTATTTCACGCATAATTTATTCTATAAAGTCTATATTTCTGTCAGTAGCAACACGCTTCTACAACGATTTGTTTTCTATAAATTTTTTAAAACTTAGCAAGACCCCATCGGTAAAAGACTGTTGTAGGTCCAAAGGTGTAAACGTATCAGGTTCGAAAGTTTCCCGGATAATCGTATTGTTATCAATCGCTTGAAATTCAACAACACAGGTTCTCCCTCCACTGGTACTTTCAATATACTCCATCCAAATAATCTCATCGTATACTCCTACATAATCAAATCCCTCGCGGCTATTTTTTTGTTCCATTCTAAAATTAAACATCCCGCCCTCTCTAAAATCAATATGAACAGCAGGACAGTGCCAATCGTCAAATGGAATATTCCATTGCATAATTGCATCAGCATCATTCCAGTATTTCCAAACATCGGCTAGTTGTTTTTCAACTAAAATAACCGAAACCAAATTTTTGACAGGACGATCTTTATGTTTCATAGGATGTTTTAAATGATAAGAATACTTTTGTCTATCTACATTGGTTTAAAATCATTCCGTCCAATGTTCTGATACAAAAGATCACATTGCGCGGCACCACAATATTAATAAACTATACAGAAATTCGACTTGTCCTATGACAATATTGACTTACGCTGCACACATTTTTCTGCGATACCGCGGAGCTGCACCTATAGCTAAGGAAAGGATGAAAGCCTACCGTAAAAGGTCGATTAAAGAATAAACAGACGACTGTGGTATATTTATTGTGTGAATATCATGAAATATATAAAAACCGATTCAAATGAGAAAACTAGCATTTATAGTCATGAGCCTTGTTACTTTTACATCTTGTAACAATGCCCCCAAGAACAGCGAATCCAAAGAAACAGCTGGCCAAGGTAAGGAAGAAGCAACTCCATCGATCGGCGGCAGCAAGGATGAGCACGGTTGTTTAGTCGCGGCAGGACAAACTTGGAGTGAGATCAAACAAGGGTGTATTCAGGTCTTCAATGTTGGCTTACGCCTAAATCCAACGGAGAAAGAAGAAGGAAAAGCTGTCATTAGTGCCTTTGTTGTCCTTAGCGAGGATAAATCAAAGCTAGAATTATTTTTACCTGATGACAGTAAAAAAACCATTATCCTGGATAAAGTCGAAAACGACATTTACCAAAAGGATAACTATAAATATGATGCTAAAAAATCAGCGCTTTACGTGAATAATACGATCAAGTACACAGGTGATGTTGAGTAGCCTAGAAAGATTGAACTATTGGCACAATTTGTACTACATAAGGCCCTGAGTAATGATTCCCTATCATTTTATTCTCATTCACCGTAATATGATATTGGCCAACATCTTTAAATCTATAGGCAAGCTCTTGGCCAAAGGGGCCATCAGCAGAACCATCGGGCAGAAAAAGCTGACTAATTCGTACATTGGCTGTATCCGTGGGAGTTTTTATTTTGATAAGAACCGAATCCGCCTGATGGACTGAAATGAAAATAGTATCCGTTTTCCCTGATACCATACTCATTTCCTTAGATCTGCCACCACCAAAAAAGGTTACGTTAGAAGGTAAATCCTGTGCCTTGTGCTTAGATTCATTTGTACTGGACTGTGGCGGGCGCTGAGGTAATTGACAAGCGCCATACAGAAAAACTACCAACACATTCATGATCAATAATTGTAATTTACCCATAACGTTTTACTTAGGATAACAAAAGCTATTAAAATACGGTTTTAGTTACGCCAACTTTTTCTATACAAATCAAACGTTGATACTGGATTCTTTATACCCCTACCACTTTATCGGTTATCTCGTTTTATGAACTTCCTCCAGCATTTCAGTAATACACTGCATGAATAATTCATGGCCTTTCACGGGGTCATAAATGAACCCATGGCCACCAGCCTTCAGTGTCCGAAGATGCCAAGCCGGTGATTTTCGGCTAGCGTAGACAGCACTGATCTTCGCTATTGGATAGATGGTATCGTCAGCCGTGTGAAAAGAATATATTGGTCTATCGCTGTGTAGCCGTTCCCAATCGATCGGCTCAATAACGAGTTCACAATCGGCAGATAATGTGAAGAAGGCACTAAATGGTGTATTACTTTGAGCGGCAAACCAATAAACGGCTGTACCACCATTAGACATTCCACCGAGGTAAATTTCTTTGCTATTCAGTAAATAGTTTAGTTTGACTTCTTCGGTAATTGCTAACACCTGTTGAAAGGCAGAACGTTGTCGTACCCAACCGTACGATTTTTTTCCAAATGGATAAATTACAACAAATCCCAAATGATCTGCCAATTTAAAAATCGGCTCATCCGCTACACTTGGGTCCTCGAACTGGAACTCAGTGACACTTGAGACACCACCATGTAAGTAGACGATAGCTCTTACGTTGTTTTTATCTTTAAGCTCCGCAGGTAGATAGACCAAATATGGTACAAGACTATCGCCCATTTGATTCCAATATAAAACAAAGCCTGATTTGACCACCTCACCTGCCCCCCTTGAACTATTGTATTGAATCTTTTTTAACCACTCACGTTTAGCCTCAGCTTGTCGCTTTTTCAACTGCGCTACCTGTGTTGATAGCCGATCCAATTGATTTTGATAGGCAATTTGTTTTTTTAAATTTTGAAATTCCTCGGCCGATGAAAAATACCGGTACTCATCATCAGTTATTCCAAGTCCCAGCTTAATTCCTTCCTCAAACCACGCTATTGCCAAGTCCACACTGTCTACATTCGCCGCTGCCACCATCGCGTTGGCGTAATCATATTTTCCTATCGAATCTTTCTGTATAAAAGCAGCTTTAAAATCGTTCAGAGCAGCTTGGTAGCGCTTGTCCTTCAAATTTTCCCCCGCACTTTCCATTAATAATGAATAGGATGACATATTAGCCAAACGCATCTTCGCTTGTGGAATCTGAGACTGAGACCTCCCAATTGCAATTACGAAACAAAACACAAACACAAGAGAACCAGCATTAATTAACGTACTCATCATCTGAAAGTCTTTATAAAATCTCAATCATAAAAATTAAATGTCGAACCAAAGTAATCTAATTAGATCTCGAACACGAATTGTTCAAACGTCTTAAATATAGATGGCAATAGGGACTTCTCTTAATCTATTTCGGTGAAACAAAGAAAATCATCGGTGAATAATCATCTGATGGGGATAAGCGAAGGCACACCTAATTTCCTAATTCATAAGTTACATCGTCCACAAACTCCATTTTGATTTAATTGCATGTGGATTTAGTTCCCGTATTTTTTGATAAAAAACATAGAAATTTCTATTCCAGAGGGAATAGTTATGCGTAAAACTGAAAATGGACTGTCCCTTACTATCCAATTGAACGACAACTTGCCAGATATAGTGATTATTAATTTGAGTCGATGTCCTACGAAGTTCAATGATATCCACTAACCTAAAGGATCTACCTGCCCCGCCTCTTCGACCGACAGCGTAGAAATAATTTTCATCAAAAAAATAATCTTCGTCACTTAACAGATTATCTTCTATACCAAATAGAAAGGGTCGTGACGACAGTTTTCTTAATTTATCTGTTTCAAAATGATCATTCATCTCATAGCTTTTTTTAACACCGTATATATAATTTTTAGTTACATTTTTCTTATAGACTTGTGTCAACACGACAACGATCAACACACAACTGATAACCAAAACAATGCCTTTAAAATTCATTTATTCCAATAAAAAAGGAAATTAACTGACACAAATTACATAGAACGTAGGAATTCCCCCTTCATCTTTCTCGATAGCATCTAATCTTTTGAGATAGCTATGGGAGCGGATTTCTTTCTGAGCGATTTGTTGTTCCAATTGATAGCGCAAATCCAAAGCCGTAAAATGTAGTGGATGTGAAGGCCACATGAGACAACACTCAGACGGAATGATTACCATTCCACCATGCGACATTATTCCAGGGACTTCCTTTCTTTTCTTTAAGATACCCAATATACCTTTTCAAGTAAGATTTCCCAATTTTACTGTTTAACCCAACTTGATCTTCTCCTTCCATAAAATGGTCGGAAAATAGCAACCAATCACTAAAATGCTTTTTCGCATATACTGACAACTTTTTGAGAACATCTAATGCCACAGGTTTTGATAGATATCCAACGTCCGTTGCGGATGTCGTAATATGACTTGCTACAGCAACAACAAAGGCATTCACCCCTACTTTGGAGATATCCCAAACGGCTGTATCGATTTTGCCGTTTTTTTCTTCCAATGCGGTCCCTGTCTTTTCTATTCCAAGTAAGGTAAAATATGAGCTCAACATTTCAAGACAGCTGTCTGTATCTGTTATACCAAAATCTCTTTTTAATAATTTGATAAAATCACTTCTATATTGATCAATTTTGGGATAATTTCCAAATTGATATAAGTGAATCGGATAATTTCCATCATCTCCAGTACTTCCGAATACCGTAAACCAGTCCCCAAAAACAATGACTCTAAATGCGGCTCCTAATGCATTACCAAACTGTTCTTCATAAGGAATATCCAGAAGTATATTGTTATCAATTGCTAAACTATCCTCCCTTTTTTTCTCTTCGGCTTTCAAAGTCAGTTCATCTTTGGCTTCATGCACACCTTCCTTTGCCGCATTCAATAATTCTCTTAAAAATTTAAACATAACGGTATTGATATTAACTACTTAAAAGAAATCTTACTTACTATATTTTGCTACAAGCGCATAATCATAGGGGATTCTCATGGACAAGTCGCGTGCTTGCCAAATATCTCCTTCAGACGCCTGGTAAAAATCATAGGCATTTTTCAAGAAATTTTCACCGTTTGGAGCCTCCACCCAACTTTTCTTCTCTCGATTGTAAAGTAAAATCATACAACTCACGCAACGATAATTACCTGCTGTTTTTGGGTTTTCAAAACAAGTTCCAACTTTAATATTAATCTTCTGATTGATTATCACATCGGTCAATTTACGATCCGTGAGATGAATTAATGCGATTTGTGCATCCTCATGATCCGGTGGTAACTTCGCTATTACTAATCGTCCAAAATCTGTCTTTCTAATTTTTTCGATTTCTAAAGCCCTAAATTCTGGCGATATGCGATTTGTATCAATCGGGTATAGATCATCTTCTACAGCTGCCACTTCAGTCGTCGTTACTTCGGTAGCCCCAGCGGCAAGTAGCTGTTTATTGTTTTCATAATTTTCCCAATCTGCTGTATCGTAGGTAACCCACTGCTGTATCTTATAGAGCAAGGTTTCCCTCTTATTGACTTTGATAAAAAACGTCGCTATTAAAAATGAAACCAGCAAAATGAACAGGATAACAAGGACTCTTTTCAAACTAAAATTATTTAATGAAGTATTTAAATCTGTAAAATCGTGAAAACATATTCCATGTTTTCATTTAATACCGTAAATCTGCACATAATTATTCAACCGGTAAATCTGGAACCCATATTAGGTCAAAACTTGGCGATATTTGTAGCTCAATAATCAATATTTGAAAACAGCAATACAATCGCTAATTTCGAAGACCTTTAATGATTCAATTAAATCCAACGTGTATGCATAAGCTGTTAGATCTCATATCACCTCGAATCTTTAAAAAAGAAATTTCTTTTAGGAGGAACGAATACATTAAAATGAATGGTTCGATTGATTCAAAGATTTATTTCATAAAAAAAGGCAGCATCAAAATCTCTGTTTTTCAGGAAGATCATGAACAGATTATTCGCTTTGGATATGATGGAGATCTCATTGTAGCTATGGATTCTTTTATTCATGGTAGCTACTCGGATTATGCAATTCAGGCAATAAAGAAAACAGATATGCTAATCGCCGAGAAGGAAGATTTTATGAATTTTATCTATTCCACTTCAGAAAACACAAAATTATATATAACTATCTTGGAACAGTTGGTGTTACAGCAGCTTGAAAGAGAACGAGATCTATTGCTGGACTCCCCAAAAAACAGGTATGAAAGACTCATTAAACGAAATCCTAGATTATTTCAACTAATTCCGAATAAGCATATCGCCAATTATCTTAGAATGAGTCCCGAAACTTTATCAAGAATCAGTAAATCTTGAGTTAAATCAATTTTTTTCCAATTTATTTTCGAGTATTTTATCAAAAAAAAGATGAAATGTAAATCATTAGAACTACTTGATCAACTGGAAAAGCAAGTACAAGAACATATGTCATTTGTCCATTCCCTAGAAGCCCTTTCTCAGGAGACATTACGTAAAAGACCTCATGAAGGGTCCTGGAATATCCTCGAATGCATACAGCACCTGAATCTGTACGGAAGTTTCTATTTACCTGAAATCACAAAAAAAATATCCGAAAGCAATCTTGGCTACAATGTTGATTTCAAAAGCGGTTTTTTAGGAAACTATTTTGCTAATTCTATTTTACCAAATGATAAGGAAAAAAAGATCAAAACTTTTCGAAAAATGGATCCCAGAAATCTTATGCAGAGCGCCGAACCGATTCCAGTTTTTTTAGAACAGCAAAATAGACTACTTCATCTACTCGATAAGGCAAGGTCAAAAGATTTAACTAAAATTCGCATTAGGCTATCTTTCAGCAACTGGATACAGCTCCGTTTAGGAGATATATTTCGCTTTATTATTCATCACAATACCAGGCATATTGTACAAATAAAGAATATCTTATCGTTAACTACAACACATTAAAATAGGGTCCTAAAGAAGCCCACGCCATATACACCAAAAGCATGTGGGCTTACCGACAAATAATATTGACTAACCGAGGTAAACCCTATATTGACCGAATAGCACTATCATGATACATGATTATGTATTTATTTTAGACAGGATCAGATAACCAATAAAATAAAAACAATGCATAGAATTATAGGAATATGGATCGTCTTCTTGATTTGCTTTTCTCAAAATAGTATTGGACAAGTAAAAGATTCAAACTATTTTCTCGAAAAAGATAATACTAAGGTACCGCCGCAGGCCAACATTTTACCGCTACAAAATTTCAACTTCCACGTCAAACCCTATCAGGCTTTAGGAACCAAAGTGATCGTAGATTCATTATCGCTCGGAGCAGATAATTATATCATTTATACATTTAGCGTAACCAAATCGCCTCATGACAAGGAATATTATTCTTTCTGCAATATTGTCGTTAAATTAACCCCGCAGGAGTCTATGATGACTTTAGCTCAAACGAATAAAATTTACGCTGGAAATGTCTCAAGAAACCACCCCGACTATTTTGGTCAGGGCACTTTAATACGGGATGATTATCGTATTGATTTTATAGCATTTACGCAAGAAAACCAAGATATTAGCGTAATTAACACTAAAATTTACAACCTTTCAAAAGGTAGAACCATATTGTTGGAACAAGATACCTTCCACCAATTTATGCTAAATGATTACCAATTTTCGGACATTGGACTACAATCAACCAATGACCTTAAAGAACATATTGCAGGACTAATAAATAAACGGTAAACGCGAAAATTCATCCTTTCATTTGAACTTTAAAATAAATATGAAAACCTGGACGATCATGCTATTCTTCGTTTCCATTGGGGTCATACAAACGTATGCACAGGAAACGGCTAATATTAAAGGTATACGAACATCCTATTGGGTAAAGGGGTTGGAAAAAAGAAAAGCCAACGAGCCAATCGTCATTTTTGAAAGTGGCATGGGCATGAGCGGGAACAATTTTTCCGTCCTTTTTCCCAAATTAATGAGTAATATACCGTATTTCAGTTATGACAGAAATGGCTTAGGAAATTCGGATCCTGATCCATCCTTAAAATCTGACCAAGATGTTGTGGACAAATTACATTTAATCCTATCCACTTTAGAAATTAAACCGCCCTATTTACTCGTCGGGCATTCGCTGGGCGGAGCTTTTGTTAGGCTGTTTACAGCTAAATATCCGGATGAAACTGCCGGCTTAGTCCTCATCGATCCTACCGATTTTATGTTAACAAAAACAGAAGACGCAATTGCTACTAAAACATCAAATAGCCAGATAGGTTACCAACAACTCTGGGTAAAAATGCTTTCAGATATGATAAGCGACAAAAACCTTGGTGAGGGTGTAAAATTGGAAATGAAAAGGGAGCTGGCAGTCAGCGAAAAACATTTTTTTAAAGAATATGCCGATTTACCGCTGCTAAAAAATGTCCCTGTTACCGTATTCATCGCCTACAATCGACCTATCGAGCGATATGAAAAAGAAATGAACAGTAAATTGGGAATAAATGATAGATTTTGGTTTGATGCCTATGACCAGCTTCGAATCAAACACTATGCAAGTCTAATCAAACAAAATAACAATTGTGAACTGATTCTTTTACCAGGATACAGCCATGGGATACACCAACAAGACCCTGATAAAGTCGGTGTAAGCATAAATAGCCTCTTTAAAAAAATAACCCACTAAATCATGTCGATTAAAATAATATCATAGGAGATATCTTTAACCGTTCAAAAAAAAGCCAAAATTAGTGATTAGAAAAAAAATTTAAGTACATCCAACACGGCTGCAGCTATATTCAAAAAATGTTTCATACAACGGAAAACACAACAATCAAGCCAGCATCATCACTTAGCACCAATGAGTGCTAAAACTTTTTCAATAGGTCGACCAATTACTGCTACACCGTCCTTTACAACGATAGGGCGCTCAATCAAGATCGGATACTCCAGCATCACATCGATCCATTGCTCATCTGTCAAGTGAAGATTTTGGAATTTTTCCTGAAAGACCGGTTCTCCTTTTCTGATAAGTTCCAAAGGTTTTAAAGCAAGTTGACCCAATAACTCAATCAATTGGCCTCTCGTCGGAACATCGTTTAAGTACTCCTGTACTTCTATATCCACAGCTTGATGCTGTAGCAGCTCCAATGCATTACAACTCTTACTACAATTTTTATTATGATAAATTTTAATCATGGTCGCAATATGTAAAGGATATCCTTGTGATAAAAAATCAATTATTGGATACCCTCAAAAATAGTAACAAAATCACAAACAGTTCAAATAAAATGCCATTGGCTAACTAAATATTCGAATTCATTTTCGAGAAACTGATCCGTTTATGACGTAGGATTGTTTCTCTTTTTTTAATTTAGTAATATGCAATCAGCCGAAAGTGTAACAGATTTTTACAAAAGGCAACCAGGTTTAACTCATCTGGATTTGCCGCTAAATAATACGGGAATTGGGCATTTCAATGTTTTCAGCAGGGAATCCTGTACTGTCGTCTCTCCGTACAATCGCCGCGATTTTTATAAAACCTCCCTTATCATAGGGCGTGGAAAACTATATTACGCGGATAAGTGGATACAAATCGATAGACCTGCCATGTTATTTGCGAATCCGGTTGTTCCATATGCTTGGGAGCCCGAATCCTCAGAACAATCCGGATGGTATTGTGTATTTACAGAGGAATTTATACAGCATAGTGAACGGATAGAAAGTCTAAAAGACTCTCCCCTGTTCAAGATAGGTAGCAACCCGATTTATTTTCCGGATGAAACACAATTAGCAGAAATTTCTACAATCTTCCAAAAGATGATGGTTGAAATGAACTCGAGCTATATCCATAAAGATGATATGTTGCGAAGTTATCTACATCTTCTAATTCATGAAACGATGAAATCGAGTCCCGCAGCGAGTTTTGGATCTTATACCAATGCATCGACCAGGGTATCGGGGCTATTTCTTGAGCTGTTAGAAAGACAATTTCCAATCAATACCCTTCAACTTAGCCTGCAATTGAAAAGCCCAGCAGATTATGCGCATGCGCTTTCGGTTCATATCAATCACCTCAATAGGTCGGTAAAAGAAGCCACAGGCAAAACCACCAGTACACATATTGCAAACCGTGTGGTCCAAGAAGCCAAAGCTTTGTTGCTGCATACCAATTGGAATGTATCGGATATTGCCTACAGCCTAGGATTTGAATATCCATCCTATTTTACCAATTTCTTCAAAAAGCAAACCGGGATGTCTCCAAACCAAGTCCGAAGCAATACTGTTTGAATTGTATAACAATCTGTTTGATTGTCTTAACTCGCTTCGTTTGTTCCATATGTACTTTTGTATTGAACAAAATGTAATCATTATGAAATATAGAAATCTTGGAACAACAAATGAAAAACTCTCTGCGATTGGATTAGGTTGTATGGGAATGAGCTTTGCTTACGGACCTACGGACGAAAAAGAGAGCATTGCGACATTGGAAAGAGCATTGGACCTCGGCATTAATTTTTGGGATACCGCGGATATGTACGGCAACGGTGCCAATGAGGAACTTATTTCAAAAGTGCTTGTTCCCAACCGTGACAAAGTTTTTATTGCAACAAAATTTGGATTTCGCTTTAAAGATGAAATAGCAGGTCCAAGTGGTACGGCAAACACCTATTTTGATGGCTCGCCCGAATGGATAAAACTAGCGGTGGAAAAAAGTTTAAAACGCCTTGGAATCGATACCATAGATCTTTATTATGCACACCGCGTAGATCCCAATATTCCGATCGAAGAGACCGTAGGCGCTATGGCAGAATTGGTTAAAGAAGGAAAAGTAAGGTATTTGGGCTTAAGCGAAGCATCCCCTGCCTCAATCATTAAAGCAAATGCGGTACACCCTATAACTGCTTTACAGAGCGAGTATTCGCTCCTTACACGTGATGTAGAAAAAGAAATTTTACAGACCGTACGGCAATTGGGGATAAGTTTAATTCCCTATGCGCCTCTAGCGCGTGGATTATTTTCCAATTCTTTAAATTTAGAAGATCTTGCTTCGGACGACTTTAGAAGAACCTTACCTCGAAATCAAGGTGAACATGCATTGAACAATGCACATTTAGTCGCCAACTTCTCCCTAGTGGCAAAAGATAAAAACTGTAGTCCAATACAACTCGCTTTAGCCTGGGTACTGGCACAGGGAAATGACATCATTCCTATTCCAGGAACTAAAAAAAGAAAATACCTGGAGGAAAATGTTGGTGCCCTTGATGTACAATTATCGAATGATGATTTAAAAAAAATAGATGAAATACTTCTTAAATACCCCAATATCGGAGCACGATACAGTGAAGGTGCTATGGCTTTAGTCAACCATTAATCCATTTTTGAGATTATAAGTGGCTTGCCGGCGCCACTTATAATCTCAAAAATTGTTCTCCTCTCATCCGTCCTTATTATGTTGTCATAATGTGCTGTATGAACAGATACGAATCGTTTAATATGGTATTAATTATCGGAAATCGCAGTACGCAATGAAAAATAGAAAGAACTTCCTGCGCCATAATCACTTTCAACACCAATTTCGCCACCTTGCGCTTCTATAAACTCCTTACTAATACTTAAACCAAGTCCTGTTCCACCCTTTTTTGACCCTGGCACACGGAAGTAACGCGCAAATATTTTATCCAGATATTTCGGCTCGATCCCTTGCCCACTGTCGGTAACGATAAATTTTGTTTTAAGTTCGCTGTTTTCCACTGCGATACGAATAAGCGAATCCTCATGGGAGTAACGTATTGCATTGGAAAGAAAATTTGTAAGAACCCAGGCCGTTTTCTCATTGTCAGCAAATATAGCTTTCACATTAGGTCCTACCTCGATAACAAAGTGGATATTTTTTTGATTCGCAGCAAATTGATTTGCCATGATAGCATATTCAATAATAGGCTGTATTTCTGTCGTATGTAAGTTAATTTGAATAGAACCACTTTCAACCTGCGTCATATTTAACAGTTCACCGGTTATTTGAAGCAAGCGGTTAGAATCATCTTTTATTCCATTTAACAACGTGAGCTGCTCGGTATTCAGATGACCTATTTGCTCGTTTTCCAACAATTGAACCCCCATCTGAATCGCCGCAATAGGTGTTTTGAACTCGTGCGAAACAGTACCGATGAAGTTTGTTTTTGCAAGATCAAGTTCCTTAAATGGCGTAATATTCTTTAGGATAACCACCTGCCCGATAAACTTTGGCTCAAGTTCACCCGTAGGCAAAACATTGATATCGATAACATCTTTTTCAAAATAGCTTTCTCTATCATCTGCATAAATTTTAACAGCATTTTTTTCACGTTTTTCTACAGGAAGAAAAAGATCTTTAAAAAGATCCTTAGCAAGATCATTTTCATCTGAAACCGCTAAAGCAGATCTTCCGAGAAGTTGATCTTTATGTAGATTTGTGATGCGAAGTGCTTCCTCGTTGACAAAAATGACACGTCGCTCTTCGTCAAAGCCTATCACCGGATCATGCATATGATCAACAAGAGACTCAATTCGTCTTTTTTCCTTTAAAATTTTTTCAAGTTTACTTTCAGCGTATTCTTCAAGTTTCTCTGCCATGGAATTAAATGAAGCGACGAGTTCTGCAAACTCACCACCGCTCTGTACCTGAATACGCTCTTTGTAGTTCTGTCCTGCAATCTGTCGAATACTCGCTGTCAATTTTGCAATGGGGTCAGCTATATTGGACGGCAAATTGACCAGCAATATAAAAGCAATGATAAAACAGAGCGCCCCGGCAAATGAAATGACCAAAATTGCATGTTCGGCGGTGCGATCCGCAATAATACTCTTCCGAGAAATTGCCGTCATATTTTGTTCCATTAACAAGGCAATATCCTTTCTGATAGACGAGACAATAGTAACATCTAAGGGCTTATCTCGCAGTTTTAAAAAATGTTTGGCAATTGCGTTTGTTGTTTGCTGCTCTCCGACTTCGGTAACATTTTTCCGTTGTTTGTCAAGATTAATCTGGAAATTATTAAAAGCAGCTTTTTCAACAGGAATTTCCTCCAATGCCAATAACATATTCTTGGCGTACAGCAGCGTATTGTAGTTCGCTGTCAGTATATTTGCGGTATCCTTTTTTAACCGGTTTACATACCAACCACTTAGTGCGGCAAGTAGAAAGATCATGAGAAAAAGTGATCCTACACCAAAGGTAAGTTTCGTTTTTATTTTCATCTTATTCACAATTTGTCTTTATCATTAAGACAATATAATCAGGTCGATGTCTTCGGTCGACAGTTGTGCCAGCAGTTTGCTAAATGTATCCTTAGCAAGTAACATCCTTAAAAGAGATAATCGTGGTTTTCCAATGCAAACTGTGGTGATCTTGCGGAGCTCGCACAAAGCGATGATCTCTTTTGCCACACTGTGACTTTCTACTTTGATAATTTCTCCACCAAGTTCTGTCGCCAGTTTAAAGTTATTGATCAGGTGTCGTTGTTTGTTTAAGGCTATCCGATCTCCGCGCTCTTTTGGCAACTGTACATAGAGCAAAAACCAACTGCTATTATAATATCCTGCTAAACGTGCTGTTTTTCGGATGACGTTTTTTGCTTTTATTTCATTAGAACTTATACAAGCCAGGAAACGCTCCTTTCGCACCCATCGTTGGGGTTGAACTTCAATCTCTACTTTGCGTTGAACCTGGGAGGCAACTTCCTTCAAAGCCATTTCACGCAATTGTAAGATATGTTCGCTTTTAAAGAAGTTTTGAAGCGCTGCCTGAATTTTTGACGCGTCATAGATCTTGCCCTCTTTTAGGCGAATGATAAGCTCTTCTGCAGTAAGGTCAATATTAACGACTTCATCTGCGGAATCAATAACACTATCGGGAACACGTTCTTGTACTTCAACACCTGTAATCGCTTTGACCTCTTCGTTTAAACTCTCAATATGCTGGATATTAACAGCGCTGATCACATTAATCCCCGCTTCAAGAATCTCCATAACATCCTGCCACCTTTTGGTATTTTTACTGCCTTCAATATTTGTATGTGCCAACTCATCGATTATAACAACCTCGGGATGTGAATTCAAGACAGCATAAAGGTCCAGTTCCTCCAACTGTTTGCCTTTGTAAAAAAGATGGCGTCGGGCGATAAGGGGTAGACCGTCGAGCAATTGATGTGTTTCCTTCCGATTATGTGTCTCAATATAGCCAATACGCACATCGATTCCTCCCTGTAAAAGGGTATGTGCATCCTGTAACATACGGTATGTTTTTCCTACGCCTGCACTCATACCGATATAAAGTTTGAAGCGACCTCTTCTCGATTTCCGAATAAGGTCCAAAAAGTGTTCAGCGCTTTTCCTCTCTTCCATTTTTATTGCCTTTCATTTCAGAAGGTTCCTGCCGATCCAACACACGGCAGGAACGATTGTTTTTAAAAACTAACGGTAAGTGCTGTTACAGCCGTTACACTATTTTTCACCAACTTATTTGTCCGATCAAGGAAAATAGCATCTTTATTCGTGAGATTACGTAGTTCCGTACGCCAAAGAACATTGGGAAGAATTGCATAATCTGCATTTAAAGAATAGCCAAACGTTTGAAAACCTTGATCTGTAGTCGTAGAAACGATCACACCATGCTTATCGTTGTAATATTCTCCTCTTGCTGTTAAGCTAAATTTTTCGGTCGTCGCGTATCGTGCAATTAACACTGGGGTGTACCATACATTGTACTTCGAACTACCTTTTGCTTTTTGTTCCGCTCCAATATCAAATCCGAATGTGATTCCCAGCTTTTCGTTCATTTGATAAATTGCATATAGGTTATGAAAATAGCGCATCTGTCTGACGCTATCCGCTTTGTCACTGCCTATAAAAGAACCACTATTGATGGTCCATTTATCTGTCGGTTTATAGACCAATTGATGCCCAAATGCTGGTAAACTGCTACCATCTACACGTTGAATCCGCTGCCATCCGTTTAAAATCAGCCCACTTAAAAATAGTTTTCCCGATGCGGATGTATAGGATATTTTTGCTCCTGTTTCAAAATAAGGTGAATTATCCGCAAAAATACTCCTTGTTACAGTCCAATTATCCTTTCCTATAGCGCTTTCAAAGCCCAAATGGGAAGAAAATATGCCAGCATCGATCCATAAATTATGTTTTTTCGAGATACGTATACCGGCGTTCGCTTCGTAAATATTTTTTAAGACTCCGGGTTCCGTACCGTAGTTGGCATTCATATATGTACCAACACCTAAAGCAAGATTTGCACGGGTATTTGTTGTTTCGTATGCAGCTTTTAAAAGTGCCAAGTTTATGTTTACTTCATTCGTCCTATTGTGACTATATACAAAGCCTGGACGTGTATTTCCAAGAGGATTGTTAAAGTCCCGAAGGTAATATGCTTCAAGGTAACCACTGATAGACAATCGGGTATTTTGAGTCGTATCTTGCTGTGCAAATAATTGTGTTGCCCCTGCGAGTAAACAGGCCAACATCGCTAGTTTTTTCATGTAAATTGTTCTTATAAAATGTATATCGATGACCCTTTAGGTCAATTTTATTTTTCAACCATCTTGTCCAAAGCAATATTTAGTTCAAGGACATTGATTTTGCGAGGTCCAAACATATTCCATAAAGGCGTCTGAACGTGGGCATCAACAAGAGACTGTAGGCTATTTACCGATACACCTCTCGCTTTCGCAACACGATCAATTTGTATTTTTGCGGCCTCGATGGAGATATCTGGATCCAAACCACTACCACTGGCTGTAACAATGTCTACCGGTACCTGTTCGCGTTTTACAGTAGGATTGTGAACTAAGAAAGTATCGATACGGGCCCTAACTTCCGAAAGATATTCCCCATTAGAGGGTCCTTTGTTACTTCCACCCGATCCAGCAGCATTATAACCAACAGCTGAAGGACGCGACGAGAAGTAATCATCCCGCGTAAAGGCCTGTCCAATATTTCTGTAATACTTTTGCCCATTGTACTCAAGCATTTCCCCTTTTCCATGATTGGGTGCTATTTGAGCTATTGCCCATACGAGGGCTGGATATACCACTGAGAGCAGGAGCAATAAAACAATTGTAATCTTTATTGCCGGATATATATGTGTTTTCATCTTTGCTTTTATTATTAAAAATGTATTAGATAAATAGGGAAACCAGTAGGTCTATGACCTTGATACCAATAAATGGAACGAGTACTCCACCAAGTCCAAAAACGAGCAGATTTCTCCGTAACAGTGCGCTTGCACCTATAGGTTTGTATGCGACTCCTTTCAATGCCAAAGGAATCAGTAATGGGATAATAATTGCGTTAAAGATGACAGCTGATAGTATGGCACTTTGTGGACTACTGAGCTGCATAATGTTTAAACCTTGAAGTGCGGGTATTGCTGCAATAAACAAGGCCGGAATGATAGCAAAATATTTGGCGACATCGTTTGCAATACTAAACGTCGTTAGCGTACCTCTGGTCATCAACAATTGTTTGCCTATCTCCACAACCTCAATCAGTTTGGTTGGATCATTGTCGAGATCGACCATATTTCCAGCCTCTTTTGCAGCTTGTGTACCGCTGTTCATCGCTACACCAACATCGGCTTGTGCAAGTGCCGGAGCATCGTTTGTACCATCCCCCATCATGGCGACCAATCGTCCATCAAGCTGTTCTTTTTTGATATAGTTCATCTTGTCTTCAGGTTTCGCTTCGGCTATGAAATCATCCACTCCAGCTTTTTCCGCAATATATTTGGCCGTCAACGGATTGTCTCCCGTCACCATAACAGTCTTGATACCCATTTTTCGCAACCTTTCAAAGCGTTCATGAATTCCGGGTTTTATCACATCCTGCAATTCTATGACACCGAGAACCTGTTCATTCTCTGCAACGACCAATGGGGTTCCCCCATTTTGAGAGATAAGCTTTACGCGTTCATCTATTTCCTGAGGAAACAGATTTCCAGCCTTTACAATGATATTCCGAATAGCATCTGTTGCACCTTTACGAATACGTGTCTGTGCAAAGTCTATTCCTGAGCTACGGGTCTCAGCGGTAAACTTAATGAATACAGGGTTTTCGATCTTATAGCTCGATGGGTCGACACCAGCCAATTCGACAATTGATTTCCCTTCCGGTGTTTCATCCGCCATGGAGCTCAATGTGGCTACACGTACCAGAGCTTCCTTCAGGATGCCATCTGCGGAGTAAAAATTTGTCGCCTTACGATTTCCGATCGTAATAGTTCCAGTTTTATCAAGCAACAAGACATCAATATCTCCTGCCGTTTCAACTGCCTTGCCACTTTTTGTTATAACATTTGCACGAAGTGCACGATCCATTCCCGCAATACCAATTGCCGATAAAAGACCTCCTATTGTTGTTGGAATCAGACAGACAAAAAGTGAAATAAACGAAGCAATGGTGATACCAACATTGGCATAATCCGCAAATGGTTTTAAGGTCACCGTTACGATAATAAATACAAGTGTAAAACCTGCCAGAAGGATTGTTAATGCAATCTCATTAGGTGTTTTTTGGCGGCTTGCCCCTTCTACCAATGCGATCATCTTATCCAAAAAGCTTTCACCCGGTTCTGTCGTTACCTGCACGACAATTCGATCGGACAAAACCTTGGTACCACCGGTAACTGAACTTTTATCACCTCCAGCCTCGCGGATCACCGGTGCTGATTCTCCGGTAATTGCACTCTCATCTATGGTTGCCAATCCCTCAATAATCTCCCCATCCAATGGAATTACATCTCCCGCCTGGCAAACAAAAACATCATCTTTTTTCAGTTGAGCGGACGAAACTACCCGACCATCACGCAGGGTTGCTGGAGTTTCCTCCCGAGTTTTCCGAAGACTATCTGCTTGCGCCTTACCGCGGGCTTCGGCAATTGCCTCAGCAAAATTTCCAAACAATAAGGTTAAAAATAAAATAAGAAATACCGTAAAATTATAACCAAGTGTACCTTGTGATTTTTCCCCAGTCATTATCCAAAGACAAACGACGGCCATAATCAGCGTCCCGATTTCCACGGTAAACATTACTGGATTACGGAACATTATTTTAGGATTTAGCTTCACGAAAGATTGCTTTAAAGCTTGTTGTACAAGTTCTTTCTGAAACAATGTTTGTTGATTGCTCATTTTTAGAATTCTTTAATTTTAAGTACTACATGGAAAAATATTCCGCAATTGGACCCAATGCCAACGCAGGGAAGAAAGAGAGTGCTGCAATAATCGCGATCACAGCGAATACCATTAAACCGAATGTACTTGTATCTGTTTTTAGCGTTCCCTCACCCTCAGGTATAAATTTTTTCTCAGCCAATAATCCCGCAATAGCAATTGGGCCTATAATCGGTATAAAGCGGCCGAGTAACAATACGATACCTGTCGAAATGTTCCACCAAATTGTATTATCTCCAAGACCTTCAAACCCACTACCATTGTTAGCTGCGGATGAAGTATATTCGTATAATATTTCACTAAAACCATGAAATCCAGGGTTATTCAATGTAGAAGCACCTTGGGCTGGAAACGCTGTAGCAAGTGCTGTACCGACAAGGATTAGAAAAGGATGGGCAAGAGCAACAATCATAGCAATTTTCATTTCCCGCGCTTCAACTTTCTTACCCATAAACTCTGGTGTGCGCCCCACCATCAAGCCACTAATGAAAACGGCGAGTATAATAAAAATGAAGAAATTGAGTATTCCCGCGCCTACACCGCCATAAAAAGCATTCACCATCATCGCTATAAGTTCGTTCATACCAGATAAGGGCATGTAACTATCATGCATAGAATTGACAGAACCCGTCGAAATCATCGTTGTAACAATACTCCAAAACCCCGATGCCGCTGCACCAATACGTATTTCCTTTCCCTCCATGGCGCCCATAGACGTGTCAATACCCATCTGTGCGATCGCTGGATTTCCAGCCATCTCCATTTTTATATTTGGTATTGTCAGGATGATAAACCCAATGGTCATCACACCAAACATCATCCATGAAAATTTACGCTTGCGAATAAAAAAGCCGAATGCAAATATCATCGCCATCGGGATAATAAACTGGGCAATCATTTCCACCATATTGGTCAAATAATTGGGATTTTCAAATGGATGCGCACTGTTCGCACCGAAAAAACCACCTCCATTTGTACCAAGATGTTTAATTGGGACAAAGGCAGCTACTGGTCCTCGGCTTACCTGTACGGTATCTCCAGCGACAGTAATCATGCTGTCCTTACCTTCGAAAGTCATCGGCATGCCTTGGAATACGAAGATGGCAGCAACCAAGACAGAGATAGGCAGTAAAATCCGGGTGCAAGACTTCACAAAGAAATCGTAAAAATTGCCCAATTGTGTTGTTGTCTTATCCCTGAAAGCTTTGAAAATAACCACTGCAGCAGCCATTCCCACGCCTGCGGTCACGAATTGAAGAAACATGAGCCAAATTTGTCCTAGATAGCTCACTCCTGATTCACCGGAATAGTGCTGGAGATTACAGTTGACCAAAAAAGATATACTGGTATTAAAGGCCAAATCAGCAGTCATTCCAGGATTCCCATCTGGATTTAAAGGCAAATGTCCCATATTCATCAGGATAGCCATGCTCAACAGGAACCACAGTAGATTAATTGTCAAAAGAGCAACGAGGTGCTGTTTCCAAGTCATCTGGAGGCTAGGATTAATTCCTGTCACCCGATAAAAAAATCGTTCCAATGGTTGAAACAATGGATCTAACCAGGTTTTTTCATTGCCATATACCTTAGCTATATATTTCCCAAGGGGAAGTCCGAGTAGTAATGTTACGATGAACATCACTATGATTCCAAGAATCTCTGTATTCATTTCTTTAGTTGATTTGTATAAAAAGTGTATCATGACCGATCGTCATCTAACCTCAAGCTCTTCTTTTCGCTATGTAACACGAAAAGAACTGACTGAAAGCGGGATTTCATCGCCGACGATAGAGAATGAGTAATCTTGTTATTAAAATTTTTCTGGCTTTAGAAGTACATAACAGATATATGCAAAAACCAGTAGTGCTACAATAAATAAAGCTGTCATTTACTTTGATATTAATAGATTATGAATTTGTTGTCCTTTAAGGACCTCTAAAAATGGTATTGGTAGCTGAGCTTCGATTACCGCCCATGCATTGACCGAACTGATGCGCCGAAGACCTCCTAAAGATCTTACAAAGAGATTTTCCAGAATGTATTTGACATAATGGTTTCCTCGCCCATAAATCATTCCGAGGAAATGAATATGCTGGCAAATTTTGTCCGTACTTTGCAATATAATTAAGCTCCGAAGGTGATTAATAACGGCCTGTAGGGCTCCTGCAAAATTGTGCTTCCGCAATAAGAAATTAATCTCTGATCGGATTTCCTTATAATGGAGCGCCATATACAAACCTGCACCGTATTGATTTAATTTTTTCATGTTGTGCGTAAAACTATACTTCAAAATCTAACCGATATAGAGTTGAAAAATCATTGCAATAATCAACACCACTACTATGATCTTCGCTATACGGTCTCCCGATAAATTATGTGCGGAACTTCTGCCTTTATTTTCTTGCTTCTCTTTCATATTATTTCTTTCATATTTTGCCGAAAAAATCGACCATTTTATAGAATAACCAGAAGAACAAAATTCCAGTTATGACGAGTATGATTGTTATTACCATTGTTAAATTTTATTAGTGAATCGCGATTTCATTTTGTTAAACTCAATTACATACCAGCAGCTTTACCGATCGTCCCTCTCGGAGGACTCTTGCCACATACTTTTCTTTTCCGTCCTGTTTTCATATTTACATTCATTTGTCCCAATAAGCCAAACAATGTTCCACTATGCCATAAAACACCATAACACACTGTTATTCAGATGTTATAAAAAATAAGCCACAAAATAGCATTGGCGAATCCTATCATTTTGATAAGGTTATTTTATCAAAATGAGAATGACTGTGCTGAAAATGTGATCAAATCATTATAATGTGTAACTTGTCATTTATACTTGAAAGGTGACCAAAAAACATAGAGGGTTTGAACCAGTCTATTCTATAAAATGACTGAAAAGAATGTTTTAAAAATTCATAAATGAATAGGAGAATAGGTGAACCTCCGAATGAGTATTAGCAGAAGTACTATGTAACAAATTTGCAAAGTAACATGAAATTATCGCCAAAAGTTCATATTAAAAATTATTTTAGGGGATACATATTAAATGGGAAAACTTATTAAAGAGACACTTATACAAATAAAAACAATGATAAACTTAAACCTTTTCAAAAAAATCATCTTATCGGTCTTTATGGGCTGTATTTTACTCTCCTGTCAAAATGAAAAAAGCAGTCCGAATACATTAACAGAAGAAGAGCAAAGTAACGGCTGGCAACTTCTATTTGATGGTACCACGCTTAACAATTGGCATACCTACAATAATAGTAAAAATGCTCCTACAGCCTGGGTCGTTAAAAATGGGACTATTTACTGCAATCCAAACAGTGAAAGCCAAAAATATGACTTAGTATCGGACAAAGAGTATAAAAATTATGAGTTTAAGTTTGAATGGAAGCTCGAAAAAGAGGGAAATAGTGGCGTTTTTGTCAATGTACAGGAAAGACCGGATATCAATGCGACCTACCATTCAGGACCAGAATATCAATTGTTAGCAGATTCCCATCCTGATTTTGATAAGCCGCTAAAGCGTTCCGGCTGTCTTTATACATTTCTACCGCAGCAGAACTTTGTCAATATTAAAGCACAGGATGATTGGAATGAATCCAGTATTATTCAGAAAGACGGAAAGGTAACGTTCTACCTGAATGGTAAAATCACTGCTGAAATGGATTTTAATTCCGCTAAATGGAAAGATTTGGTAAAACATAGTAATTTCAAAGATTATCCAGAGTTTGGTAAACATATTAGTGGGAAATTAGCACTACAGGATTGGTCCAGAGGTGTTTCATTTAGAAATCTAAAAATAAAGACCTTATAATAAAAAAGTCCTTAGCAGATGCTAAGGACTTTTTTTATGCAATAGCCTCAGCTCCGTTGTCCTACTTTACCGCCCTGCTATCTTTTTGTTCCGCTTTCATTCCCCACCTTGTCTTTGCCAATGAAATACGTCAGGAGTTAAGCTCTCCCATCGCTAGACATTCAGTCCTTAATAAAAGTGTCTGCACCTTGATTTGAAAAAGACGCCTTATACCCCCCAAAAACTCCACAAACCTTTAGCAGTCTAAAAGAATTTAAAATCAAAATACGAATTAAACAAGAAATAAAATACTATAAAAAATAAATTGTAGCGAATTAAATTTCAAAAACGTTATACAAAGTAAGTCACATAAAATCCTGACTTAACTATATTAATGAAGAAAATTATATTCATCGTCCTAGTCTCCCTGATTTCGTTGGAAGGATATGGGCAAGAAAACATGCAAAAAAAATCAGAAATTCGGGTGGGCTATGGCCTTATTCCAGTCCAAGAGATCGGTACAATGCTCGGTGAGGGAATATTTATGGGTTTACTCGGAAGAGAAGTAGAACATTCCAGCGGAACTGGCACATTTACTGCCGGGTATTCACGTAATTTAAACAAAAGACTGTCTATAGGCATCGACGGATTTTATGGTAAAAATACGGTTTCTTACAAAGATGATCTTGGGGATTCAAAATGGAATGTTTTTGGGGGACTTTTGAATATGCAATATAGCTATTTGAATAAAACTAAACTTAAACTATATGGAAAAGGAGGTTTGGGCTATGCAAAATTTAACAATAGACAAAAAGAAGATAGAGAAAGCTTCGGTGCGCTATCCTATCAATTTACACCGATAGCCATTCGTTACGGCAATAAAATAGGTGTCTATGGCGAATTTGGATTCGGTTACCTTGGTATTGCAAATGTCGGGATATCCTTCAAATTGTAAATTATCCAATTTTGGTGTTTCATTAACAGTTAAAACAAAACAAACAAAAAAATATTATGTTAAAACTTACAATATCAGTAATTGCTGTCGCACTCGCTGCAAGCAGTTGTTCAACAACATTAAATACGAAAAAAATGAATACGGATACAACTGGTCTTTCCGTAAAAATTCAATCAACAAATGCTATTGCAGTTAAAAATCCAACGGGCAAGATTCGTCTGTATGCAGTTTCGGCCCAGATAGCAGATGTACCAGCTACAATGATTCTGGAAAAGAGTTTTACAGCGAACCAGATACCTTTTGATCTCAAACTCGATTTACCTAAAAATCACCTTAAGCTCATCCAGCCTAAAGTCAGTGACGCTGAGCCCATAAAATACTACGTAACATTAGATTGGGATTCCAACGGAGACGGCGAAAAGGGAAAAGGAGATATTGCGATTGACTTCAACAAAAAGTTTCCTACCGTGGTCATTGGACAAGAAAATGAAATTTTTGTCGCAGATTCCAAATAATAAAAAAGTGTCCCAAGAGGTATTCGTCGGAGAACGAGATAGCTCTTGGGAAACCACACATCAATTAGCAGTTAACTACCGCCAGTCAATTCTTGTATCTATCCAAAAACAATCTCTATTCCGCCGAAATAAGTCGTCCGGTCTTTGGTGATTGTAGATAAGGTCTTCCAAGGCGTTAAAATTATAGCGAAACATGTCTTCATCTTTTGATTGAATGGGGCGCAGAATTGAATCTTCATCATCGATAAAAATGTCGGATTCAAAAATATTGATTCGATGCGCATTCACCCATGCAATAGCAGTCTCCTTACTCATGCGCTCCAATGCTTTGGTCGCTTCCTGAAATTGTTTCATTTCCCAGGGAAGATCTTCGGGATAATGTGAGGCAATATAGTCTTGATAAGCTTTTATATCACCTTCACGGAGACATTCGTTGCGAAGCAACAGCCTTGTTGTATCCCGAGCAAAGCTAATATACTCCGGTCGCATAAATAGGCCGTACCTTTTACTATACAATTCTATTTTTTCAGCTAGTTCTTGCCTCATAATTTAATTGCGCAGCAAAAATCATCCCAACCTACTCTCTTCTAAGGAGTTTAGACTAAAAAAAATAGATTTTATATATTTTTAACAATCCAATTGAAGAAAATTGAGCGCATATTCTATTTTTTTTATGTACACTGAGATAAATAACATTTCCGGTATTTTTAAAAAATCTTTAAGCCAATAATTCCTGCGACGATCAATGTTGCAGACAGGAGTCTAAATACATTGGCCGAATCTCCGAAAAAAAAGATTCCGACCATTAATGTGCCCACTGCCCCTAAACCTGTCCATACGGCATATGCTGTACCTATAGGAATAGTTTTTTGAGCATAAAATAATAATCCGCCACTAATGCTCATGGAGACAATAGCCAATAGGATCCAACCAAATTTATTTGAATCTGGCTGTTGAGCCATTTTTAATCCGAGCGGCCAGCCAATTTCAAAAATGCCAGCAATAATCAATGCAATCCAATTCATTTTCAATAGTTTAAATTTCTAAAGCAAAGATAATCGCTATATAAGGGGCATTTTTTGACTTATATCAAAATCGTGTACTTATCGTCGTATCCGGCTAAGCGTTTCCTGTGTAATTCCTAAATATGATGCAATATGACCAAGATTAATTCTATTTAACAAATTTGGCTGTAGGCGGATGAGAGATTGATATCGTTCTACTGCAGATTCGGTATGCAGGGACATAATCCGTTCTTCAAGAATAATACAAACCTCCTCAGCAATCTTTCGGCCTATAAGATTTAGTTCAGGATAAATCCTATACAATTCATTCAAATCGTCCACAGAAATTGCATAGATCTCGGAGTCTTCCAAAAACTGAATATTTTCAAAAGAGGGATTTTCAGTATAAACGGGCAAAATCGATCCAAAAATCTGGTTTTCCTCACCAAACCAACTGTTCATTTCACGTCCATTTTTAAAGAAATAAGCACGAATCAGTCCTCTACGCAAAACAAAATAGCTTGATAAATGCTGCCCTTCCCTCAAAAAATGCTCACCCTTTTTCTTAAAAAAATAACGAGTTCTATTTTCTACCGCTTTCTCAATTGCTTCATTGAGATAGCCATATTTTTTAAATTGTTCAATTAGGGGATTCATACTATTTTAGATTAAAATCATTCATAGTTTATCGAATTATCTGCTGGATTATACTTTAGAAGTTCTGTATATGCATCGCCTTCAATTCCCAATAGCCGACAAAATGCAGGCTCAGTTTTTACCCCGCTCCTTTTGAGCTGCCTGACCTGCTCAGCGAATTCTTCCCCCATCAATTGAATGATTTCATGCTCTTTAAGCATATGTAAATATCCATTCTGAATTTCAGTTGCTTTATCCGTTGCATAAATTTCAAAAAGCTGCTCCTCAATCGAGAAACTGCACACGATTACATGACCGGCAGCCCGCTGTAACCGAAAATGTGCATGCTGTGAAAAATTAAGAGACAGCTTTTCTTCAAGAGCATCAAAATCATCTACACACAGAATAATGTCTATATCGCTCCCATCAACATCTATCTGAATCGGTATCGTACCAACTACAATCGGACTGTAATCCTCAAGACGGTTAATAATCTGATAATCCCTCAGTAACCGATAGGCTTTTTTCTGCACTTCATTTCCACTATTCAAATAGTCTATATTTCTAAAATTTATGGTCATAAGCAAATAGATAATTCGATCGCATAAAATAGGTCTGAATATACTAAACAACAAAAGAAAATTGTAACTATATCATATAAAAAAGGATAAGTCTTGTATCTTTATTTGCAACACATCATTCATATGCAGGAGATCCAACATTTCTATCTGAACCAGAAAGAACCAAATAAAAGCTGTCTTTTAGCATTAAGACATATTATCCTTCAACAGGATGCGGATGTGAGTGAGACCATAAAATACGGTATGCCTTGCTTTTGCTATAGAAAAAAAGCATTCTGTTACCTTTGGACCGACAAACGGACTACATTTCCGTACCTACTGATGGTTGAAGGTAAACATTTGGACCAGGTACAGCTGGAAGCAGGTCAGCGTCTTCGGATGAAAACATTACCTATTGATCCACAGGAAGACCTTCCGATAGACACAATCGAAAGTATTCTGACGGCCGCCTTAAACCTCTATCGCAATGGCACAATTAAAATTAAAAAATAGCCCTCACCAGTGAAATAACCTATCATCAACCATCAAACGATAACCTATATAATTACCAAATGAAGGCTTCATATAGCAGCGATTGTGGAAATATTTAAATAATATTTACTTAACACAAAATCAATAATACTCTCCTACCTTTATCGCGGTTTAAAAATCACCTAGTCATTTAAACAGCTACAAAACAAATGAGAAAACATTTGATTACCAGCATTTTGCTAAGCACAATTGGTACATCACTTACCTATGCGCAAAATGAAACCACCTCTGCTCTGAATGGAACCGTCAGAGAGGGAAATTCGCCAATCAATGGGGCGACAATCGAAGCCATACATTTACCTTCTGGGACAAAGTACGTTACTTCATCACGAAATGACGGTCGCTACAATCTCCCCAATATGAGAATTGGTGGCCCTTATCAAATCACCGTAACTTATCTGGGCCATTCACCCAATATCAAGCAGATCGAGAAACTAGCTTTGGGACAAAGCTCAACATTGGATATTCAGATGCAGTCCGCATCGCAGGTGTTGGATGAAGCGGTCGTTGTAGGAACGAGACAGGGAAAAGTCTTCAACTCCGGCCGAACAGGTGCAGCACAAAACATTTCCAGAACAGCGATTCAAAATCTACCTACACTCAATCGAAGCTTTACAGATTTTGTCAAACTGACCCCTCAATTTTCGATGCAATACGGTAATCCTTCTTTTGCGGGAAGAAGCAACCTTGCAAATAACTTTACGATCGACGGAGCGCTATTTAATAATGCTTTTGGATTACAGGGAACTATCGGAAGTCAAACAAACTCGCAACCCATCAATATGGATGCCTTTGAGGAGATTTCAGTAAACATCGCTCCTTATGACGTCAGACAAAATGGTTTTACCGGTGCTGCAATCAATGCTGTAACAAGAAGCGGTACAAACGAAGTACAAGGTTCGTTAAATTATTATTTCAGAAATCAGAATTTAGTCAACAAATACAATTCGGCCGGGTTAAGAGCACCAGTCAACAACTTCAGCTTAAAAGGCTATGGTTTTACCGTGGGGGGACCAATTATCAAAAACAAGCTTTTCTTTTTTGCAAGCGGTGAGCTTGAGCGAAGAACAGACCCAGGAACAAATTTTATAGCTTCACGTGGAGGAAATACGGGGCCGAATGTTTCAACCGTATCTGCGGAAAAACTTGATGATCTAGCCAACTACCTAAAATCGATCGGCTATAATCCTGGATCATATCAAGATTATCCTTTAGATACACGCAGTGACAAATTTTCCGTTAAATTAGATTACAATATCGATCAAAAAAATACTTTAAGCGCCAAATATTTCTACTTTCGTTCCTATCGCGACATCCTACCGTCCAATAGTGGTGCGCCCAAAAATAATCGGCAACCGTCCAACCTTGGCCTACCTTTCAGCTCAGCAGGCTACGGTATAAACAACAATATGGACAATGTGAATTTAGAACTACGCACACGTATCAGTAGCAAATATTCAAATTCATTGACCGTAGGTTACAATGTCATGAACGATTTTAGGGAATCCAAAGGTGGTCAGCCATTTCCTTTGGTAGACATCATGAACCCCGACGGTAGTAGCATGACAGCATTTGGTTACGAGCCATTTACAGCATTTAATAGTTTAAAGACGAAGGTATTTCAAGCTACCAACAACTTTAATATTTATGCCGGAAAACATGAGATTACATTGGGTGCCAATTTTGAAAACTACAAAACCACCAATGGATTTGCACCGAACTATTATGGTGCCTATACATTTGCCAGTTTAGATGATTTCTACAACTCTGCAAAAAATAATGTTTCTAACGCAACCAAATACCAAATCCAGTATTCTGTTTTACCTGATGGATCATTTCCTTATGCAGAGATTTCAGCACGTATGTTTGGCCTATATGCACAGGATGCCTATGCTGTAAATGATCATTTTAAATTGACTGCTGGATTGAGAGCCGATTTGACGAACATATCATCCCCCAATGAACTGAAAAATGATAATGTAACCAAGTTAAATTTTGATCAAGGTGAAAAGATCGATGTATCAAAATATCCAAAGAGTGCAATTCTTTGGTCGCCACGAATTGGATTTAATTGGAATGTCAATGGAACAAATCAAACACAGGTACGTGGTGGATCGGGAATCTTTACAGGTCGTCCGCCATTAGTATGGATTTCTAATCAGGCCGGCAATAATGGTGTCATGTTTGGTTCTGAATCCATCAATAATCCAACAAATAGACCGTTTACACCTGATGTGGATGCTTATCGCAACGTGAACCACCAAACTGCAGCCAACAACTCGAGTTATAACTTGGCGGTAACGGATAATAACTTCAAATTTATGCAGCTTTGGAGAACGAACCTTGCCGTTGACCAAAAATTACCGGGTGGTGTTATTGGTACTTTTGAAGCCATGTATTCGAAAGATATCAATTCGGTTTATTTCCGTAACGTCAATCTAAATACGACGGATGGAAAAGCTTTAGCAGGTGCCGATAACCGTATGCGCTATACAACACCACGTATCTATGGCGCCGCACAACCGACTCCTGAAAATCCTAACATTTCGGACGCTATTGTGATGTCCAATACATCAAAAGGCTATAGCTACACCCTGACGGGAACATTATCGAAAGAATTCAAAGGTGGTTTCTTTGCAAATATCGGTTATACCTATACAGATTCAAGATCTGTGAATGATGGAGGATCTATTGCGCAGTCAATGTGGCGTGATCGTTATGTTTCGGGCAATCCAAATAGTGCTGATCTTTCTTATTCGACTTATCTGGTTAAAAATAGATTTATTGCCAACTTCTCTTACCGTAAAGAATACCTGGATCATTTAGGAACGACATTCTCCTTATTTTATCAACTACAGGATGGGCCTCGTTATTCCTATACCTATGGCGGTGACCTGAATAATGATGGTTTGTCGGGCAATGACTTGATCTATATCCCGAATAGTAAAGCTGAAATTGCTCTTGTTGGCGACAATGCGCAAGACACTCGGACAGCTGATCAACTATGGTCTCAATTGAACGGATACATTAATCAGGACAATTACCTGAATGCACACAGAGGCCAATACGCGAAACGTAACGCATTGGTAGGAAAAATGATCGGAACACTGGATATTCGTATCGCGCAAGATGTGTTTTTAAATAGCAGCGGAAAGAAACATCAATTGCAGATTACTTTTGATGTATTTAATTTCGGTAATATGATCAACAAAAGCTGGGGAGTTGCCCAATTTGCCAACAAAGCAAACGGTATCTTAAATTACAAAGGATTGAATGCGCAGGGACAACCAACATTCTCATTCCCCTATTTAGATGCAACAAATCAGATTCCTTTAACCAACACTTTCTCGAACAGTGTGGATGAAACTTCACGCTGGAGAATTCAGCTGGGTGTACGTTACCGATTCAACCAATAAACAAAAAATAGTGTAAATTTGAACCCATCCTATAACAAAGGATGGGTTTTTAGTTTAATAATCATGAAAAAACTAGCGCTTTCCATTTTTACATTTCTTGTGACCATGACCTGTCAGGCACAGCATTTTGACCTTGTCCCGCTGGGAATATATGGTGGCGAACAAGAAGACAATCTTTCTGCTTATTTAGTAGGAACTCCAAAAGACACGGCCTTCCTTTGCCTCGATGCCGGAACTATAAATACAGGCATCAGAAAAGCCATTGCATTGAAAAGTCTAAATGGTTCGGTCGAAACAATTTTACATAACCAAATAAAGGGATATTTCATTTCCCATGGACATCTCGATCATTTATCGGGTCTTATTATTAATTCTCCTGCCGATAGCAAAAAGAACATTTTTGCTATTGATCCCGTCCTTCAAATTCTACAAAATCACTACTTTATCACGGATACCTGGATCAATTTTGGGGATCAGGGCCAAAAACCCATACTAGGAAAGTATCATTACAACAGTTTACAAGAGGGGCTGGAAACGCAAGTACCAAATACGGCATTATCATTGACGGCATACGAGCTGAGCCATGTAAATCCATATAAAAGTAGTGCTGCCCTCGTCCACTACGACAACCACTATCTCCTTTACCTTGGTGATACCGGTGCCGATCGGGTGGAAAAATCCGATCAGCTAGATAAGCTCTGGAATAACATTGCTCCACTGATCAAAAACAAACAATTAAACAGTATATTGATTGAAGTCTCCTTTCCAAATAATCAACCGGAAAATTTACTCTTTGGTCACCTAACCCCCAATTTGTTGCTAGAAGAACTGCTAAAGCTCAAAGAAAAAACGGGACTGAAAAACTTGGAAGGGCTAAGCATAGTGGTCACACACCGAAAACCAACTGGTAACAACCCTGAAATCATTAAAAACGAATTGCTCAAGAATAATCCACTTAAAGTAAATTATATTTTCCCCGAACAGGGCAAAAAGATAAGTTTAAACTAATGTAAAAAAGATGAAACCGATAGTGGTTTCATCTTTTTTTACCTAGAACTCTTCAATTATATCTGCAATTGTCAAGCGTGATTTTGCGGTAATGGCAGGCTGATTTGCATCCTCCACATGTCGATAGCCAATAGCAACTGCAAACAGCGTCTGATAGCCATCGAGTTCCAGTATTTCATCGTAGACGGAATTTTCAATTCCTTCCATCGGGGTTGCGTCAATATGATTTGCAGCACAGGCTGCAAGGAAAAATCCCAAAGAAAGATACACCTGTTGCTTCATCCAGGATTGAACATGGACCTCCCCTTTCGACTGCAAAAATTGCTTATAGTAATTAATCGATCCCTCTGGAAGCGTGTTTGCGATTTGCTCTTCAAAGCGATCTACATCAGTAAGTGCACTAAAGACAACCAGATGGCTTGCCTCATTTATCTTCTGTGCGTTCCAATAGGATGCGGCAGCGAGTTTTTGTTTCATGTCCGCAGAAGAAACAAAGAAAAACTTCCATGGCTGGCTATTGATGGAAGATGGACTCAATCGGATTATTTCCTTTAATTCAGCGATTTTCTCCTCCGGAATTAGCGCTTCTGAATTATACTTTTTCGTTGTGTAACGTTGCTTTGCAATTTCTAAAAAAGCCATAACATACAAGATTAAATTAACTATATTTTTTATAGTTGCAAACTTAAATATAGTGTTATATATTTGCAATAACGGTCAAACTTGATAGTAACAGATGTATTTGATAGACAACAAACAATATCCATGCAGTACCAGCCTGACTATGAAATACATAGGCGGCAAGTGGAAGGCAGTAATTTTGATTCATTTAATTGAAAAAAAACGCTATAATGAGCTGAGAAAAGAATGCGCCCTAATTACAGAGCGTACATTAAGCTTACAATTAAAGGAACTTGAGGCTGATGGTTTAGTAAAACGTACTGTACATACCGACAAAGCTCCTTTGAAAGTAGATTACGAACTGACAGAATTCGGAAAAACACTTGTTCCACTACTCGAGTCGATCGCTGAGTGGGGAAGAGAAACGGCGGGTCGGACCGAACGGATTCAACAAATGTAACATCAGCAACTTTCGATCACTCAAATCAGCCAAAATGAATGAGCATCTAAAAAAAATCAATGCTTTAATTGACGGTTTTGATGCGGAAACAAACTCAGCATTGCAGGCCATTTCCAAAACCAAAAAATACAAAAAGGGCGAGTTTCTTTTATATCAAGGTGAGGTTTGTAAGTCTAGCTTTTGGATAGAGGAAGGTATTACGAGGAAATACTATATGAATGAGAAAAAAGAAGTAACGACAGAGCTACTTTTTAAACATGATCTCGCAGTCGCCTTTAGCAGTTATGTTTCGAATCAGCCTAGCAGGGAGTTTATTCAGGCAATTACAGACGTTACTGTCTCGTGTATGGATAAAAACGCTTTTCAGTATCTCAAAATAAATCATCCTCAACTCATTCAACTCGATCTTTTAATGACAGAATACTATACAATGTGGTTAGAAAAGCGTCTGTTTGAATTTCACACCCTCAGCGCCATGGAAAAGTATAAGCTACTCCTTAAGGAACAGCCAGATTTCATACGCCATATACCGCTTACCTATATTGCTTCTTATCTGGGAATTTCCCTGGAAACATTAAGCAGGGTCCGCACAAAAATCTAATTATTTGATTTAAGTCAAATGCCAAACCAGTGCATCTTTCAAAATTTGCAGTACATTTTGAAAATCAACTATCATGGCAGAAAAAATCAGATTTATAGGATTTGATATCCTGAGAGCTTACGCAATCTTTGGGATGTATATCGTCAATTTTAATCTCGTTCTTGGAGATCCACAACATACCAGTTGGCTAGGCCAGTTTCTCACGCTCTTTAGCGGCAATTCGAGTACAATATTTGTTGTCCTATCAGGCATGGGACTTACTTTGCGAACAGAAAAATCTATTTACGCTTCTCCGCAAGAACAAGTTAAACTAAAGGCTATTGTGCAGAAAAAAGCAGGTTTTCTATTTGTTCTCGGATTATTATTATCTATTTGGTGGCCTGCAGATATCCTTCACTTTTATGGATTTTACATGTTTATCGCCTCCTTCTTGCTATTCGTTGATAAACAATACTACATATATGGAGCAGTTTTCTTCACGATCGTTTTTCACCTTTTGCTCATTTTAATTCCTTATGAAACTGGATGGAATTTTGATACACTAACTTATATCGACAATTGGAGCCTAAAGGGTTTTATCAGAAACTCTTTATATAATGGCTGGAATTCTATTTTTCCGTGGATGTCTTATTTCATGATCGGTATGTACCTGGGTAAACTGGACTGGACCAGCGCCATCGTTCAAAAAAAACTGTTTCTCATAGGATTGATATTATACCTGGTAGTACAAGTTGCACAATGTATCCCTCAAAACCTCATTGGCATAGCAGCTTACTCGTTTCTAACTGCGGACTACCTTCCTCCGGTACTTCCATTTTTAGTCAGTACAATAGGTTTTAGCCTGCTACTTATTAGCACCTTCATGTACATTAGCCGCTTTATTACTCCCAATACATTTGTCAACTGCCTCGCGAAAACTGGCCAGATGACATTAACGCATTATATATCCCATTTAACATTAGGCATCCTATTATTTTCTTTTTTGGCCAGCAAGGGGGTGTTTCATCAAGTAATCGACCAACAAGCAACCTTATCACCAAGGATGATTCTCTTCCTATCATCGACCTATTTTATCGGCAGCTATTATTTTAGCAAAATTTGGACAAAAAAATTTAAGAACGGTCCATTTGAATTTCTTTTAAGACAAGCATCGGACTAGGGACACGCCATTTACGCATCAGGAAGTTTTTGTGATATAAACTTCCTGATAAATTAACAAAGTGCGATCACAGCCGGAAAACCGATCAATGCGGCCACTAAAAAACCTCGTCGACAAGTTCTTTATTAACCATTGCTCCAGCTAGGTTTCCTGTCGCAACAGCATTCGCCACCGAACGCATCATACTAGAATTATCTCCACAGGCAAAAACTCCTGCAAGTGAAGTTTTTTGAAAATTATCTATTTTGATATGTCCCTGTTCCGTTATTTCACAACCTAGTGCGGCAGGAATAGCCGAATGTTGCCTGAAAGGAATGGCCGCATAAACAGCATCAAAGGCAAGTTCACGACCGTCTTTTAATTGTACCTGCTGAACCCATCCATTCTTGTGCTGGATTTTACCTATTTCTTCTTCAATAATCGAAATACCGTGTAACTTCAGTTTTGCTTTCTGCTTAACATCAAAACTAGCCTTACCCGAAGTCAATAGCGTTAAGTCGTTCGAGAGATTATTGACCAATCCCGCTACATGAAGTGCACGCTCTCCATTGGCCATAATAGCAGTTTTTCCTTTTCGAAATTCATAACCGTGACAATATGGGCAATGGATAACCGAAATTCCCCAACAGGCTGAAAATCCTTGTATACTAGGCATAATATCTTCCACACCAGTCGCAAAAATGAGCTTTTTAGCCTGAAAAACGTCCCCATTTTCGGTGGTTATTTCATACCCTGTAGCTGTCTTTGTGCCGCTCACAGCAAGCCCTTTCTGGAACTTGACACTCGGGTAGTTCAGAACTTCTTCCCTTGCTTTTTTCGCTATACTGAGCGGCTTTTCACCATCATGCGTGATGAAATTATGGGAGTGCGGCGTCTGTCGATTACAAGGTAGCCCACTATCGATAATCAACACATTCCGCAAGGAACGTCCCAATGCCATCGCTGCAGAAAGCCCCGCATAACTTCCCCCAACAATAATTACCTCATAGCTTCTATCATCTTTCATATATACATTATTAAATATTAATCCTTTTCTGACAAATGATGAAGTAGAATGGAAAATTTTCCTCCACTTCCCTAATTTCCATTAATCCATAGGGGTCGAATTCGGCATGAATGGAATCAACATCGTAAAAGAACATATGTACTCCACCAAACATTGCAAATCGATCAGTGCCTATGGCCTCCCCCTTTCCGTAGATGCTTGCTTGCTTTGATACGGACGTAAAAATCATATAACCTCCTTCAGCCAATTGGTCAAAACAATGCTGGATTAACGCATTACGTTCTTCAGCATCCAATAGATGAATAAGCCCGTAACAAAATATACCCTCATATATATCCTGATCAAAAGGCATTTCATTAACCGAACCATGATGGATAACCGTATCTGCCCCAAAGGATTTCCGGGCGAGCTCTATTGCCGTTTTCGAGATCTCAATGCCTGTAATTTTTATTCCGTTTTCCAAAAAAGGGCGACCGTTGCGACCGTAGCCGAAACCTGGAATCAGTATATTTTTGATGTTGTGCTCCAAGAAAAAGCCTACTGCAAACGTTGTAGACTTTGCGGCTTCATCCCCCCACATTTCTTGCTTCTCTATAAAATTACGTTCCCAAAATTCCATACTACTGTTGCCTATATTGTTTAAAATTGAAATCGATCCTGTTGGCTATACCAATTCGGTACTACAATGGATTAAAAGTCAACTCAGCGAAGATAGTATTTTTCACTATTGCAACTATGTAGCAAAAACACTAAATGCAATTAAATTGCAAATAAATTACAATAGGATGAATTATTGAAATCATGGTTATTTATCAGTATTGAAAACCTGTGCTATGCTTAAATATCTTTGCTGAAAATGAATATCATCACAAAAACAAAAACATGAAAACTATAAAGACATTTTTAGCAGCTTCATTATTTCCATTGCTTACGATACAGGCCAGCGCACAAAAATTGGATAAGATGCTTTGGTTTAACGAACCAACAGAATGGAACATCAAAGACAATTCGCTTTCGATGTTCGTTACGCCTAAAAGCGATTATTGGCGTATCTCTCATTATGGATTTACAGTAGATGACGCGCCCTTTTTCTATACGCTACGCGGGGGAGAGTTTGAAGTCAAGGCGAAGATCTCGGCGAACTATCAAACCCGGTTCGATCAAGCAGGTATTATGCTGCGCATTGATCATGAAAACTATATAAAAGCAGGAATCGAATTTGTCGACGGAAAATACAATTTAAGTACGGTCGTTACACATAAAACAAGTGATTGGAGCATTGTTCCGATCGATAAGGAAATCCCCTACATCTGGATCAAGGCGATACGTCGATTAGATGCTGTAGAATTTTTCTATTCCTTTGATGACAAGGAATATATCATGATGAGAAATGCCTGGCTACAGGATAATCACCCTGTTATGGTCGGTCTAATGGCAGCTTCACCAGACGGCAATGGCTTTCAGGCCAAATTTGATTATTTTACGATCAAACACCTTGCAGATCAACGTCGAAGCAAATGGCTGAAAGAGAATAATTCAAACTAAAAATACCGACGCCCGCCTAAGACAGTCGCATAGGTGGGCGTTATCTTAAGTCAGTATATCCTGCTGCATCTTGTTAAACACACTCACTGCTTCATATGAATTTCGTACACGAAGCTTTTGGAGTATATTTTGCCGATGCCGATTAACTGTATTTATACTCAGACCTAGTTTTTCGGCAATTCGCTTACTAATCATCCCCTCCTTGATACAGCTTAAAATTTCTTTCTCTCGTGTACTAATTGACGTTTTCGCACCATAACCATCCAGGTGATGGACTACGCCTGTTACCTGATTGAGGATATAATTTCGGAGATTGATTGACGTTTCAGTTTCTGGTAATAGGGTATAACAGCATAAAGCCAACTGTGGGAATTCCGGTCCTGGGGTGTCCAGATAAAAAATCTGATGGGACAGCTGCATGATTTGCCCCTCTCTCCCTTCGACCCGCAGGATACTGTTTGCTTGATAATTGAATCGCTCCGCCAGATCCATTTTTTTGACCAAGTTGAGAAATTGAAGCTCCAAAGCATGTTTGATGGCCAAATCATCGGGGTAAACACGTTCGAGCAGAAAATCTTCCCAAATACCGTTTATTTCCAGTTTCTTTTCATCTGCAGGAAGATGAAGTCGCTCCGCAATTGTCCCTAAATATGTATAACTCCAGTTTGCTGTTAGGTCACTCAGTACAGCTATACCATTATGAATGTCGGCAAAAGTTTTTGCGTAACTCTTATAGTGTTTTAGCACAGATAAATCAATGCTGCTATTTCGTAGTCCACGCTCCGAAAAATTCTTATCTAATTTTTTTTTGATCTCCGATTTCATTTCATTTCACACTTAAAAAGCTTCATTTTAGGTCTTTAAAAAGAAAGTCCAACGCGAAGATAAGGCAAGGTTGCTTCTTTACTAAAACCAATTACCCCCTGAATCGTGAGCAGGTCTCCAGGCATAAAATAAATTCCACCGCCGTACCCCATATGCCAGTCATTGGAATTTTCATGACTCATCCATACCCTTCCGACATCATAAAAACCAATTGCCCCGACTGTTCCTGGGACGATATAAGAAGAGTAGCTAAATAATTTTAATCGCATGTCAAAATTATTATAAAGCGCTGTTTTCCCAGTGAACCGTCGGGAATTATACCCTCTTAAGCTCATTTCCCCTCCAATTTGCGCATGCTGATAAAAATAGGGATCTCCCCATACCGCATCAAATCCCACACGATTTGCGAAAGTAATATAGTTATCGGCAACCGTTTTATAAAAACTCATGGAATGCTGCAATTTTGTATAGTTGCGGCCCTCCCCTCCAATTTCAGCATTCCAGCCCAGCCTGGTATGTACGTGTACTCCAGATTTAGGATTGGCCATATTATCACGTGTATCATAATCTATCCCGCCAGTAAGCCCAGTGAAGAAATTACTCCCATAGATAGGTTCCGATGGATATTTTTGATGGAATTCCTCAAAATAACGTCCAACATTATTCGATTCTTTACTCGTATAATATTCGGAAGAAGATCCATAGAACACCTTGAATTTAGGTTCTAGGTACTTTTCCAGAAAAATGTCACCGCTCACAAGATCAAATCGATTTCGGTAATACGAAATGCGCTTTGAATCCGATTTATCGAAAATAGTATTGTTTCCATATCCAAAGAAATTACTCAGGTTTTTGGGACCAAGGGACGAAAGATGAATATAAAGATCATGCCCTGCAATGAGATCTTTATAATTCCCTTTGTAATCAAACATAAATGATTCGCGACCGGTCAAATAACTGCCTAGAAACTGATGCCGATAGGCATAAGGCTTCTTTCTGAACCCCTGATTCTCGATCATATACCCCAGTCCAAAAATAAGTCCACGATCAACCCCATAATCTAGGTTAAAAACGACCCCTTTACGATCATAGATAAAATTTTCATAGTCAAACTTATGGACAGCGCTGTCTTTGCTCAACTTCAGATGAATAGCATCATCAACCTGCATAGCACCCGGCACCTGATTTTTACCATCATAGATATAAACTTTGCTACCATTGGCAAATTTATCAGTTGTACGATATAGATTCTGTCCATCCCCCCCAATTAGCCGGATCTTTATGGGCGATTTGCCCGATCCATGTAACTTATATTCGTCAGTGCCCGATATGCCATATATACGAACTTCTTTGGTCTGATCAGGTACAAAGGTGCGTTTTAGCAGTTTTCGCCCTTCGGTACCATCTTTTTTCTTGTTGTGGATATTGACAGTGACCGAGCCATCCTTATTGTAATCGACATCCACAAATTCAGATTTGGCGGACAATGGTAGTTCAACGACACGCGCAAGAAATCGATAGTAGGTCAGTCCGCTTTCCATCAGCTCGTCCCTTCTTGAACGAATATTTGTTTCCAATTCATTCGCGCTCATTTTCACAATTGTATCAGGCATCGTTAACATCGCTTGATGAATCAACGAATCCGTCAGTGTTTTCTGAACAAACTGTATTTCGTCAATCCATTCATCCTCTGTAAGATGAGTGAGAAAAAAATGATCAAAAGTACTCGCATTAAAATTCCAATGGGGCACATTTCGGATATGTGGACTAAAGGGTTGCAAATGAGCCTTCAGCCATTGATAGGAAAGTAATGTGGGAAATACACCCGAAGTTTTATAATATACCTTATCCCGATCCCTTGGGACGGGAGTATAGATCTTTTTACCTTTTTCCTTTTCGGGATCCCAACGCCAATTATCCTGATGACGATCCCAGTCCCCAAGCGTAAAGTCGAGCATCCGCGCACGTAGCGTGAGCTTCTGATCAATTTGCGTATCATTGTCTTCCAACACTTTACGAATGACTTTTGCGCTATTATCTGTTTTTTGATCCTCAAAAGGGGTGCGCGCCTCAAACATGTAGGCCCTATTTTTAAATACCTCACGATACTCGCCGAACCTAGGGTCATCTCCTACAAAAACCAGTTCTGGCGAAGCTGAAGGAATACCTAAGGCTTTATTAAATGGCGGAACGGTCAATGCACCAAATGGATGATGTATCGAAATCTGATCTTGTACTATATCTTTTGCAAATGTCTTTCGAAGGCTTTCCGGTAGGCTACGTTCAGGGTATTTCTGAATAGACCTAAGAACCCACTCCCTACCCATAGAATCTACCAGTCGAAGTGACTGTGTCTGCATGCCACCACCCAACTTAACAATCTGAAGCCCGCCCCGCTCTGTAGCGAGATCCATCACACGCATCTTAACAGGAGTATTATATAATTTACGGTAACTATCTCCAAGCCAAAATCGATGCAGTAAACCCACTCGGTCATATTCAGGTGCGATCACCGTGGTAATACTGTCCATACGTTGTGCATGCGAATTAAAAACACAGCAACAGGCAATTAATGTAAAGATTCTTCTCATTTTATCTAAGTCGGGTCTTCGAGAAATCAACAGTCGATACAGGTAGAATGTTTGATGGTCTCGATATCTAATTGGGCTAAAGTTCACCTTTTAAAGCAAAGAATCAAAAACTTTCTGCTCCTTTTTCAGTATAAAACCACTATTTTGATAAAACGTATGGCTCTCGGTCCGAATGATATTGCATCTTACACGCAAACGGTAGCAATCGATAGACCTAGACCAATCGGATGCCGCATGCAATAATAATCGGCCTAGCCCCCGACCTCGATATTCTTCATCAACAACCAAGCCAATGATTTCTACATAAACACCAGTCTCCATACTGATGACCTGATGAAGTTGAATCCAGGCAACTGTTTTATTGTCAATAATCCCCACAAATACAGCATACTCCTGCTTCCGCAACAGATCCTCCAAAATAGTTTTCGTTCCTTCAATATCGGCTGGATAACCCAGCTGTTCGGTCAAGGTTGCAAGCTCCGGAGCATCAGATAATACCGCTTTTCTTATGTCCATACTATAAATTTGTTTCCTATGTTTTAGAACAAGAATAGGTTTACCAATACATTAACTATACCTCAGGTTGATCCAGCAGTCGCCGGTGATAGTTTATTTGGCCAAGGTGATAAGTTAGATGGGTGGTCAGATGAACAAGCAAATACTGCGTTGTTGTTTTTTCCTCAAACACGAGTATGGGATATATCTCAAGAAGGTTCTCCTCCGACAACAGATCCAGAGAACGTGTAACCACATCAATCGTATCATCTATCTGATCTAATAATCGTGTTCGAGGAATGTCTTTTAACGAAAACTCAGCCGCTCGATCTCTGATATACCCAGTCTTGCCTATTTCAGCACCAATATATGTTTGAAGATTTCCGATCAGGTGTAAACATAAGTTGCCAGCTGAATTGGAAATATCACGTTCAATAAGCCATATATTTCCTTCCTGTTTGTACAAAGAAATTTCATCACGCAGCCTGGTTAAGTCCCGTCGGAAAAGGTTTTTTAAAGTTTCTATAAGCATAGACTAAATTTAGGTATATTTTCTACGAAAAAAGCAACTTCTATATCAACACATCAACTTTAGCCGTCAATGGCCATATGTATACGAATGAAAAGTATACATCTCCACATGATATTATGTAATTTTAAACTACTTAAAGCCCAATAACCATGAAGATAGTTTCAAATTTCCCAAAGAAAACCTGGGTAATTTTTAGTGTAATAACAGTTGCGGCCACCATTCTCTTCGCTAAATGCGATAGTCCATCCGATGGAAATGACAGATTAGGCTTTCCAATTCCTTTTTATGAATATATTGGCGGCAAACGCTCAATTGAATCTGAGATTCGAAGTAGTTTCAATTTTATTTATCTTCTTTTCGATCTTATTATCTATTTTGGACTTGCTTATTTTTTCACATTTTTAATCAAGAGATCTAAAAAATAGTGTACATTGAAATGGAATTAATCGACCAAATTATTTCCATCTTTTTTACAAGTTTTAAGCTAAACCGCCTTTACGATGAAGAGGAGCACAAAAATAACCAACCAAAGTATCGAATCTGCAGGACTTCCCAAAGATCCTAAACATGCCATTGCTGAATATATCTGGAATGGATTTGATGCAAAAGCCACACAGATCGAACTCTCCATAGACAGTAATGAATTAGGCTACATTAATCGTATAAGCATACAGGACAATGGTGAAGGCATACCCCTAGAGACACTTTCTTCCTCATTTGGAAACTTTTTGGATTCTATAAAAAAGAACAGCCTCAAACGCAGCTCCTATACAAGAGGAAAAAAGGGAAAGGGCCGATTTTCTTTCTCGCTTTTTGCAACGCGTGCAATTTGGAATACTGTTTTTCAGAAGGATGAATATTTCTCAAACTACCGAATTCAAATCGATCGCGAAAGTAAAGAGCAATACGATATCAGTGAAAGCACGCCAGTAGGACATAAAAATACAGGAACACAAGTTACTCTTGAAGGCATTTTTGGACTTAATGCTACAGTTTTTGAAAGCGATGACTTTAACAATTTCCTCGCACAAGAATTCGGTTGGTTTCTTTACTTGAATAAGGAAAGGGATTACGCCATACGCGTCAATGGAAAGCTGTTGGTTTATGAAATTTTAATCCAGGAGACAGACCAGCTTTCGTGGACAGGCTATAGCCCGGATCGTGATACCTCTTATCATTTTACCATCAATTACATTCGCTGGAACCAGCAAATTGGTGATCGATATTATTATTATTTTCTTAATAGTGATAAAAAGGAAATTGCCAAAGTACTTAGCAGTTTCAATAATAACGCGATCAATTTCCACCACTCTGTCTATGTGGAATCTACTTTCTTTGATCATTTCGAACAACAAGATATCCTCCTATCTACAGAAGATAATCTTTTCTCGGGGAAAGCCAAACAAGTTATTTATCGAAATTTACTTGCTGAATTACGTGATTTACTCGATAGAAAGCAAAAAAAATATGTACTTGAGCACGCTGTCGCTGTAAAATTAACAGATCTTGAAAGAAAGGGCCTACTACCCGCCTACAACAACTCGGAAGAGGATAAAAAAAGAAAAAACCTATTGTTAGCATTAGTACAGGAATTATGTATTGTAGATCCACGCATTTTCTTCGGCATTAAAACAGACCTTATCCGCACCTATCTTGGTTTCATCGACCTGTTATTACAATCGGAAAAAAGTACGGAAATTCTCCCTATCATCGAACAGGCACTTCCCCTAACTGAGAAAGAAAAGAATCGCATAAAACAGATTGTAACCCTTGCTGCAAGCCCTGAAAACGCTTCTTCCAAACCGAAAAAATAAGGCCTTTTTATTTAATGACTTTTAGATGTCAATAAATAAAATTAAAAGTATCACTTTTGCCTAACACTGTTAAATTATTTACACATTAGCATGGGTAGTAAAGAACGCATACAACGGCTCAAAGATGAGAATAGAACCAATATTCTAGATGCTGCGCTCCAAATCGTCAAAGAAGAAGGATGGCAAGCCCTGAGTATGCGCAAAATTGCAGATATCATTGAATATACTGCCCCCATGATATACGAGTATTTCGCCAATAAAGATGCCATTTTGATGGAACTTGCCAACCAAGGCTATCTCCTGCTTGCCAAAAAAGTAAAGCAAGCCAAATCAACTGAAACCGATCTGGAGAAGCAATTGGAAGCAATGTGGTTTAGCTATTGGGATTTCGCCTTCGAAGAACGGGAATTATATCAGTTAATGTTCGGTGTGGGAACTGCCTGTTGTGGATTTGAAAAAACATATAAATGTGCAGAATCCCATGGGAAATTGATAAGTGATGTCATCCGTGAAATCATGAAAGAGAAAAATCCATCCGAAGAATTGATCTGTAGAAAGTATTTCACCTACTGGTCTATTATACATGGATTGATTTCGATCAATCTGGTAAACCAAGGTAATGGCGAAAATACCAATCAAGAAGTATTAAAGGATGCTATTTACGGCATCACACGCTCCCTGACTGACTAAATTTTTTTACAGCAAAAAATACAACGTTAAAAAATCTAACACCGTTAAATACACCAAAACTTCAATTTTTAATATCACATGAAAACAAATTTATCACCAAGTCTTAAAAAGATTTACGTTCCAGCACTTAACAGTGTTAAACGAATTAATATCGTAAAGACGGCATATGTGTTGAGTGCAATCTTTCTATACAGTTGCTCAACCGGAACAAGTAAACCCATTGATCCACCACCAGTTAACCTTCCGGTCGTTACCATCGAGAACGGTAACGAGACCGTTTACCAGGAATATCCAGCGACTATTGAAGCTTCCGCCAATATTGAGATCAGACCTCAGGTAGAGGGAATTTTGGATAACATCTATGTCGATGAAGGAACCAAAGTAACTAAGGGTCAGGCACTTTTCAAGATAAACGACCGCCCCTATCAGGAACAATTAAACCAAGCGAAGGCAAATTTGCTGGCAGCAAAAGCTAGTCTGGAAAATGCGGAGTTAGAAGTCGAAAAGAAAACAAAGCTGGTGAATACCAAAGTACTGACAGACTTCCAGCTAAAAACAGCTATCAGTGCGCGTAATGCCGCTAAAGCAAACGTACAATTGGCACTATCGGCCGTTGAAACCGCAAAAATCAATGTCGGATATACCCTAATACGGGCTTCAGCCGAAGGATACATCGGTAGATTACAGCGCAAGCAAGGGAGTTTGGTTGGTCCTACAGACGCACAACCACTTACCGCATTGTCAAATGTAAGAGATCTTCATGTTTATTTCTCACTGGGAGAAAATGACTTTATCGCATTCAAAAACAATACAGAAGGCAGCAATTTACAACAAAAGCTTCACAACCTCCCTCCGATCAGCTTAGTTCTTTCGGATCAGACAATTTATGATCAGAAAGGAAAAATAGATATGGTGGACGGGCAGTTTGATAAAAATACCGGTGCGATTACACTTCGTGCAACATTCAACAATCCGGAGGGAGTTTTGCGCAACGGAAACACCGGTCGTGTAAGACTACAGAAGAAGTATGCACAAGCATTATTGGTACCGCAACTTGCTACCCTTGAAATGCAGGATAAAATCTTCGTTTATACCGTTGGTAAAGAAAATAAAGTTGTTCAACAGCCTATTACTGTCATTGGAAAAAGTGGTGCAAATTACCTGGTAAGTAAAGGGCTGAATGCGGGAGACCGAATTGTCTACAAAGGCATTGACTTGCTTCAGGATGGTCAGAAAATTACACCACAAGCCTTATCAAGAGATAGCATCAATTCATTATAATATTAGAAAATCACATGCTTAAGAAATTTATAGAAAGACCTGTACTTGCTACCGTTATCTCCATATTACTTGTCATATTGGGGGTGATTGGTATCCTCAAACTGCCATTGCAGCAGTTTCCCGATATTGCACCGCCCGCAGTGCAAGTAACGGCATTATATCCTGGGGCAAATGCCGAAACGGTCCTTCGTGCCGTAGCCCCCTCACTCGAAGAGTCAATCAACGGTGTTGAAAATATGAGCTACATGAGCTCTACCGCCAGCAACGACGGTTCGTTAATGATTACGGTATATTTTAAACTTGGTACAGACCCTGACCAAGCTGCTGTAAACGTCCAAAATCGTGTGGCTCAAGCAACCAGCCAATTGCCGGCTGAGGTTGTACAAGCCGGGATCACCACGGCAAAACAGCAAAACAGCTTGATCATGGTATTGGATCTTTATACGGAAGATCAGAGTAAATACGATCAGACCTTTATTACCAATTACGCCCAGATCAATATTATTCCTGAACTGAAACGGATACCTGGGGTTGGACAAGCATTGCCATTTGGTGGTAGCAAAGACTACTCCATGCGCGTATGGCTCAATCCAAATCAAATGGCGACCTATAAATTAACGCCTGAGGAAGTAATGGCCGCCATCCAAGATAAAAACGTCGAAGCTGCTCCGGGTAAATTCGGAGAGAGCAGCCGTGAAGCTTTTGAATTTGTAATCAAATATAAAGGTAAACTCAACCAGCCAAGTGATTACGAAAATATTATTATCCGCTCCAATACAGACGGTTCTGTACTAAAACTCAAAGACGTCGCTCGTGTCGAACTGGGATCTTATACCTATGCGAGTCATACGCGCATCAACGGTAAAGCAGGATTGAATATTGGGGTAATGCAGCTTGCAGGTTCGAATGCAAATGAAATTCAGATTGCCATTCAAAAATTCATGGAGAAAGCCTCTTTAAGCTTTCCAAAAGGTGTCAAATATCTCGTTTTATACAACACAAAAGATGCACTTGATCAATCTATTGACCAAGTAAAACATACACTAGTTGAAGCATTTATACTGGTATTTTTAGTTGTCTTTCTATTCCTTCAAGATTTTAGATCGACATTGATACCAGCGATTGCGGTACCGGTAGCCATCGTGGGAACATTTTTCTTCATGCAGCTCTTCGGCTTTTCAATCAACCTACTGACTTTGTTTGCTCTGGTGCTAGCCATTGGGATTGTCGTCGATGACGCGATTGTGGTTGTGGAGGCTGTTCATGCCAAGATGGAGCATGAAAATCTCCCGCCTAAGCTTGCTACGACATCTGCCATGAGTGAAATCACAGGCGCCATCATCTCGATTACATTGGTGATGTCTGCCGTATTCCTTCCCATCGGCTTTATGGAAGGCTCTACCGGGGTGTTTTACCGACAATTTGCTTTCACCCTGGCGATTGCAATCGTTATTTCAGCAATCAATGCCTTGACACTAAGTCCTGCGTTATGTGCGCTCTTCTTAAAACCAACGCATCATGGTCATTCTGACGCTAAAAGCCTTAATTTCAAGGAACGTTTCTTTGCTGGATTCAATGTTGGATTTGATCGGTTGACGAAGAATTATTTAGGTAGTTTACGCTTCTTGATCCGTTATAAGTGGGTTGCATTTGCAGGATTGGGAATTACCCTACTTTTGACTGTATTTATGATCCGTAAAACACCTACTGGATTCATCCCATCAGAGGATCAAGGATTCATTGCTGTATCCTTATCTATGCCGGCAGGTGCTTCTTTGGATCGTACCTCTGGTGCATTAGCCGAAGCAGAGAAACAACTTCAACATGCTGATTTTACCAAAACTTTAAATGTACTTGCCGGTTTCAATATTTTGACACAGTCCACAAGTCCATCAGCAGGTGTTGCATTTATCCTCCTCAAACCACATGAAGAACGTGGTAAGATAAAAGACATCAATGCTATTATGGCCGATGTCAATCAGCGATTGGCAAATATCAAAGGCGCAAATTTCTTTGTCTTTACCTTCCCTACTGTCCCAGGATTCAGTAACGTGGATGGTCTGGATATGGTACTGCAGGACCGGACCGGTGGACAACTCGGAAAATTCAGTGGCATAGGCCAAAAGTTTATTGGCGAATTGATGAAACGTCCAGAAATTATGATGGCTTTCACAACCTTTAAAGCGGATTATCCACAATATGAACTCCAGGTAGATGATATCAAAGCAGAACAACTTGGCGTAAGCACAAAAAGCATTTTACAAACTATGCAAGCCTATTTTGGTAGTGCCCAAGCCTCAGATTTTAATCGTTTTGGAAAGTATTATCGTGTGATGGTTCAAGCTGATGCCAAGGATAGAAGTGAACCAACTTCAATGGACGGTATTTTTGTAAAAAACAGATTGGGAGACATGGTTCCAATCAATACATTAGTCAAATTAGAACGTGTATATGGTCCGGAAACAGCATCTCGTTACAACTTATTTAATTCGATTGGAATAAATGCGATACCAAAACCAGGATATAGTTCCGGGGATGCTATCCGTGCAGTTGAAGAAGTTGCAAAACAACAATTGCCGACCGGATTTACTTATGAGTTCTCAGGTATGACTAAAGAAGAAATTGTCTCCGGAGGCCAATCCACATTGATTTTTATTCTCTGTCTGATATTCGTTTATTTTCTGCTTGCGGCACAATATGAAAGCTATATCATTCCATTGGCGGTTATTCTCTCCATTCCTACAGGTATATTTGGGGTCTTCGCAGCAATTAGCTTCACTGATATTGCCAACAACATCTATGTACAAGTCGCACTCGTTATGTTGATTGGATTATTGGCCAAAAATGCCATTCTGATCGTAGAATTTGCCATCCAAGGGCGCAAACAGGGACTATCAATTCCTAGTGCCGCACTTAAAGCAGCGAGATTACGTTTGAGACCTATTATTATGACTTCTTTAGCTTTTATCGTTGGTATGATTCCAATGATGACAGCGGTAGGTCCATCAGCGCAAGGAAATCACTCAATCAGTATTGCCGCTGCGGGCGGGATGTTCACTGGAGTAGTTTTAGGGCTCTTTATTATCCCTATTCTCTTTATTTTCTTCCAATTTATCCAAGAGAAAATAGGAGGCTCTCCAAAGCAAAAACAACATGAAAACAATGCCGTTTCGTTGGAAATACCCGTGCATACAAACAATTAGTATATCATGACAGCATTTAAATATATGAATAGTAAATCAAAATTACTGACGGTTTTCATCTTATCTTTTGTCGCATGGTCTTGCAAAACAGATAAGTTGGTCAGCAATCAACACCTTGCCCCCAACTTACCCGAACAGTACCGTGACCAGGCTAAAGCTCCGCAGGAAACTAGCATAGGTTCTATTCCATGGCGTGATTTTTTTAAGGATCAAGTCTTACAAACCTTGATCGATAGTGCGATACAACATAACTTAGATATGCAACTGGCACTAAAAAATATAGAAGCGTCTCAACTGAGCCTGAAACAAGCAAAAGCTAACTATCTTCCCACGGCCCAACTACAGATCCGCGGAAATAGCACCAACCCATCCAATAATAGTATGAATGGATTGAGCCTGGGGCAGTTTTTAGGCCAACACCATGTGGAAGATTATACGGCATCCTTAGGTTTATCCTGGGAGGCCGACATATGGGGTAAAATCAAAAACCAAAATATCGCTGCTTTAGCTTCCTATCTACAGACAGAAGAAGCGAAAAAAGTAATTCAAACCCAATTAATTGCACAAGTTGCACAAGGTTATTATCAACTACTGATGCTTTATCAATTGCGTGATATCGCCAAACAAAACTTGCAATTGAGCGATACAACTTTACGCATTGTCCAGCAACAATATGAAGTTGGTGACATTACGCTGCTTGCGTTGGAACAGGTCGATGCGCAGCGATTGTCTGCAGCTGCCTTGATCCCAGACTTTGAACAACAGATCCGTATTCAGGAAAATGCCATTCAAATTCTTAGCGGAAAACTCCCGCAGGAAATTAAAATAGCGGAGAAATTGTCGAATATTCAATTCCCCGAAGAATTAGCAACTGGCGTCCCAGCCGATTTGTTAAGTCATCGTCCGGATGTAAAACAAGCTGAACTGGCTATTACAGCTTCACAAGCTTATCAACAATACGCAAAGGCACGGATGTATCCTTCCTTGGTTATTAGCGCCGAAGCAGGAGTAAATGCATTCAAGGCAAGCAATTGGTTCAACTTACCAGCTTCATTATTTGGGGCAATTACAGGAAGTATTACGCAGCCAATTTTACAGCGGAAGGAATTGAAAACTCAATATGAACTGGCACGTGTCGAACAAGAAAAGAACGTATTGATCTTCAAGCAAAAAGTAATCTCAGCAGCTGGAGAAGTTTCCGATGCTTTAATTTCAATTCAAAAATTGAAAGAAAAACAAAAAATTACTTCGGATAGAACGACGCGTCTAAAGGAAGCAACGAAGCACGCCAATCTTTTATTTGAAACAGGAATGGCCACTTACTTGGAAGTAATTACAGCACAAAGCAATATCTTGCAAAGTGAGCTCGAACTTGCTCAGGTAAAAAAAGCGGAGCTTTCTGCAGTTGTTGACCTGTATCGTTCATTAGGTGGTGGATGGAGCAACAACTAATGCTGTAAAAAAAGCAATTTTCTAATTTTATTATACATATCTGGTAGATGGGGGGCTTTAGGGTCCCCTGTTTTATTTTTATCCGAAGCGCATTCTTCCATCACCTTTAATTTGTTTCCATGTGAAGCATACTTCAAAGCAAATTAAAAGCAAGCTTTTTCTTTTGTTTAACCTTCTTCTACAACGCGATCTCATTCAATTTATAAATCCTTCAAACCTTGGAATAAAAGAGACAAATGCAGCTGAAACAATGCGATTACTTTTGTGACATCATATAAATTTTATAAAATGAGAGATTTAAAAAAAATTGCATTAGCGGTATGTATCGCCTTAAGCACGTTAGTAGCGATGAGCTGCAGTAAAGATGACGAAACTGTTGTTGAACCACAGCTTACACCAAGTGAAATATTAGCCAGTACACCCTGGGAAACAACAAACGCAAAGAATAATAAAGGAGAAAGTGTAGTGTTAACAGATGCTAACGTGTCAAATTTTGTAGGATTTGCTTATTTCAAATCTGACGGTACATTTACAATGTTCAATCTTGACAATTCTCCCAAAATGCACGGCGACTGGACCGTATCTGCAGATGGTAAAACGAGAACAATTGTTGCTAAAAATGCTGCTGGTGAAACATTGTTTACTCGTGTGGTTGATATTACCGTATTAACGAAGAAAGAATTCACGTATAGAGTTTATCCAAACGCTAATGACAAAACAATCTATTTCGATATTATCCATACACCAACAACACATCAAGAGCCAAAATAATTTACAGGATAACACATCGAAAAAATAGTTACCTCAATAAAACAGAAAGGCTTGACGAAATGATGTCAAGCCTTTCTGTTTATAGCTAAAAACGAACCCCATCTCCAAAGTCATTCTTTGACACTGTTAGATCAACCGATAACAAAAAACCAATAACAACAAGATTTACAATCCATTAAAAAACAGAACATCCGAATTTCATAAAAAAGTATATTCTGATATGCCAAGGCAAGATAATCTATCGACCTTCGTCAATATACGTCTGAGTACATCAAATTGATATTTCAGTCGGGGCTTTATACGCTTCAGCAGAAATTTGTCGTCCAATACTAAAAGGAATTACGAAATTTGCATAGATTTCACCGATACATATAAGTTAAAAGAATGCAGGATATAGCGATCTATAAAAACGATAAGACTCTAATTAGTACAAATAAAAAAAGGCTGATATTTACCTTTCTGTCCTTTCTGCTTATTTATCTCGTCGCCTATATTATTGATCCTTTCTCGACTTGCTGGGATGGCTATTTTAAACGGAATATGTTCGAAATACTCGGTGAATGGACATTTACGATCATTTACAGCTTTATCATTTCCGAATTTAGTATCATTGTCCATGACAAGCTTAATAAGTTCTTAACCTGGAAAGATAGTCCGACAGAGCGACTTCTACTTGAAACCGTCATCAACCTTTTTGCAGTACTCTTTATCAATTTACTGCTGGAGTACCTGATTTCCAAATATTATTTTGGACCTCAAAATGTTACTATAGCCCCATCTTTGGAGGAAAAAAGGGGGATGATTCAAAACATTACAATCAGTGTATTGATTGCGTTGATGATAATGGGGATCAATATTGGTAGTCATTTGATCACCAACTGGAAGAATGAATCCATGCGCGCAGCAAAGCTCGATCAGGTCATTCTTGAAACAGAACTTCAATCGTTAAAATTACAGATCGACCCCCATTTTGTCTTTAATAACCTGAGCGTGCTCTCAGAAATCATCCTCGAAGACCAACAATTAGGCTATGAATATGCAGAAAACTTCTCCAAAATATATCGCTACCTTCTTGTCAATTCCAAAAAGGACATTATCTCACTCGAAGAAGAACTCAACTTTCTAAATTCATACATATTTCTCATCAAAAACCGATTTGGCGATGGCGTAAACTTCGAAATAAACGTCAATCCCGCCAAACGCAATTGCCAATTACCTCCCCTTACCTTACAATTATTGGTAGAAAATGCATTAAAGCATAATCAGACAAATAAGAAAAAACCGCTGAAAATAAAGGTATACACCAACTCCCAGAATCAACTTGTTGTTGAAAATATATTAATCCCTATTGAGAATGTATCCGAATCATCGGGAATCGGGATTTCAAACATCATTAAGAGATACGATTTGCTATCCAACTTAAAACTGCAAATAAAGAATGATGGCAAAACATTTAACGTTATCCTCCCACTTTTAGCGCAAGCATAATGAATATAACCAAAGTATTAATCATCGAGGACGAAAAACTCAATGCCGATCGTTTAAAACGACTTTTGAAGGAAATAAAGCCATCCATCGTTATTTTAGATGTGCTGGATAATATCGCTGATAGCATCAACTGGTTCAATGGCAATGAACTTCCCGACCTGGTGATGATGGATATTCGTCTATCCGATGGTTTAAGCTTTGAAATATTAGAGACTATAAAAATAGATTGCCCAATCATATTTACAACAGCATTTGACGAATACGCTGTGAGGGCCTTTAAATTCAATAGCATAGATTATTTGCTTAAGCCTGTAGAAAAAACAGAGCTGGAAAACGCCATCCAAAAACTTGACTATCAAAAAGATCTCCAGATCAACCAACAACCGCTTCAAGGTTTATTGGATTTTATCTATCCGAAAGATTTTCGCTCACGCTTTCTAATTCCATTCAAAGACGGCTATAAAACCGTTCTTGTTGAAGAGATATTATACTTCTACTCCGAATTTAAACTTACCCATGCGCAACTCAAATGTGGCACTGTCGAAATTGTCCCTCAAACAATGGAAGAACTCGAACAGCAATTAAATCCAAAAGTATTTTTTCGCGCCAACAGGCAATTCATTGTGCATATAGATGCGATCAAAAGATTACATAACCACTTCAACGGAAAACTAAAAATAGAAATTAAAAATAACGATCAAGTGGAAATCCTTGTGAGCAGAGAAAAGGCTCAACTGCTAAAAAATTGGTTAGACTATTAATATTAAAACTGATCCGCTTACTCCTTTTTTCGTCAGAAAGGTAAAGTAAGTTTTTCGCGATGAAGAAGGGGATGTCAATCGGTAAGACCAATATTTCCAACACAATCGGATCGGACCATTTAATATCGTAAAATTCAGATCATCACTGATACGTTTCAGTAAGCAATTGTAACGTCTCGGTAGATTTCTTTGCCTTACGGCTTAAAAGAATTCTTTTCTTTGTTTCATTATAAAATGATAAAATGGCACAAAGAACGATGACTTTAAAACCTTTCCTTACACTTATTACAGCAGCAGCATTATTATCGTCCTGTGGAGGCAACCAAGAACAACCGCAAGAGCAGGCAGTTACTGTTGACTTTATCGAATTATCTCCTACCCACGCGGAGACCGAAAAAAAATATCCTGGTACATTAGAGGGGACCGTCAACGTCGATGTCAAAGCGCAGGTAACGGGGTATCTCGAGCAGATTTATGTCAAAGAAGGAGACTATGTATCCCAGGGTCAACCCCTTTTCAAAATAAAAGCTGATGTCTACAACGAACAAGTAAACAACAGCAAGGCAGCTTACCAAGCTGCTTTATCGGCAGAACAAAACGCTAAATTGGAGATTGAAAAAATCAAACCACTTGTTGAAGGTAAAGTGTATACCGAATTACAGTTAAAAACTGCAGAGGCCAATTATGCTGCAGCTAAAGCACAGGTAGCACAAGCACAAGCTGCACTCGGTTCATCTCAAATAAATGCCAAATTTACGTTGATCAATGCGCCAGTGAGTGGTTATATCGGCCGTATTCCTAATCGGATCGGAAATTTAATTACCGCAGCAGATGCGACACCTTTAACAACGCTATCTGAAATCAATACCGTAAATGTGTATTTTTCATTGAGTGAGGCCGACTTTATAGCCTTTATCAAAGATCAGAATAACAAATCATCCAATCAACAAGCAACGCTCTTACTGGCTGATGGAACAGCATACAACCATTCGGGGAAAGTAGAGTTAGCCAGTGGTAACATCGACAGAACAACAGGAAGCATGGCACTTAAAGCAAGTTTCATCAATCCCGAAAAAATTCTCCGTTCGGGTGGCTCAGCAAAAGTAATCTTGAAAAAAGCGCATGAAAACGTATTGTTGGTACCTATGGCCGCTGTCAAGGATATTCAAGACCGCTATTTCGTTTATGTTATTGGTGAGAAAAATAAAATTTCCATGAAACAGATTGAAATTGCAGGAAATACCGCTAACGCCTATTTACTAAAATCGGGACTCACAGCTGGTGAAAAAATCGTTATGAATAGAATTGATATGCTTAATGATGGAATGCAAGTTCAACCGACTAAAAAATCCACCATGTAACAAGGATAGCAGGTATAGCAAAAGCTGAACTGCTCAAAGAAAGGCAAGGCAACAAGCCTATACATTCAGTATTCACTTTTGGAAAAAAACGGTACTAAAAGCTTTATAAAATTTAAACTAAAATGTTAAAGAAATTTATTGACAGGCCAGTTTTGGCAACTGTTATATCTATCATATTTGTCATACTGGGGGTCATCGGTCTTTTTAGGCTGCCTCAAACGCGATTCCCGGATATCGCCCCGCCCACGGTTCAAGTTACCGGAAGCTATCCCGGAGGAAATAGCGAAACAGTATTGAGATCAGTTGTTACACCCCTTGAAGAGCAAATCAATGGTGTGGAGGACATGGAATACATTACATCTACTGCAAGTAATGACGGTACATTCTCTGTACGCATTGTCTTTAAAGCAGGTGTAAATCCAGATCAGGCAGCCGTTAATGTGCAAAACAGAGTACAACAGGCTACTCCTATCCTGCCACAGGAAGTTGTCCGAATGGGATTAACGACCTCCAAGCAACAAAATAGTATGATCATGATATTTAATATCTATACAGAAGATAATAAAAAATATGATGAACTATTTTTACAGAATTATGTGAACATCAACTTGATCCCACAGATCAAGCGTGTACCTGGCGTTGGTCAGGCTATGGTATTCGGTTCCAAAGACTATTCGATGCGTGTATGGTTGAATCCGCAAAAAATGGCGAGTTATGGACTTGTGCCACAAGAAGTCATTGCTGCAATTTCCAAACAAAGTTTGGAATCTGCACCTGGAAAATTAGGGGAAGAATCAAAAGCACCACTGGAATATGTCATACGCTATAAAGGGAAAAAGAACCTTCCTGAACAGTATGAAAACATTATCGTCAAAAACAATGACGTTCAGATCGTACGCTTAAAGGATGTGGCACGTATCGAGTTTGGCTCGATCAGTTATAGTGGTAATTCGCAAAATAACGGCCTCAATACAGTTACCATTGGTATATTCCAGACATCAGGCTCCAACGCCAATGAAATTGAAATCGGAATCGATAAACAGATTGAAATAGCACAACGCTCTTTCCCTCCTGGGATCAAGATTTTTAAATTGATCAGTACCAAAGAACGCTTGGATGAAAGTACGGCACAAGTACGTTCGACATTGATTGAAGCCTTCATTTTGGTTTTCCTCGTTGTATTTTTGTTCCTGCAGGATATACGGTCGACTATTATTCCAGCAATCGCAGTTCCGGTAGCCATCGTAGGTACTTTTTTCTTCCTGCTGGTGTTTGGCTTTACCATCAATATATTGACGTTATTTGCCTTAGTACTCGCCATTGGTATCGTTGTCGATGATGCAATTGTCGTTGTCGAAGCAGTACATGGAAAGATGGAGACTTCCAACTTAACCGGTAAGCAGGCTACCCATAGTGCCATGAGTGAAATCACAGGGGCTGTAATCTCCATTACCTTGGTCATGTGTGCAGTTTTTATTCCCATTGGATTTATGACAGGTTCATCGGGCATGTTTTATAAACAGTTTGCCTATACCCTTGTTATCGCCATTGTGATCTCTGCGATCAATGCATTGACACTGACACCGGCACTCTGCGCATTATTGCTTAAAAATACGCACGCCGAAAATCACGATGGGCAGACCCCAAAAACAGGATTTTCTCAACGTTTTTTCAAAGCGTTTAATGCTGGCTTCGAAAACATGACCAACCGATACGTTGGTTCATTAAAATTCCTGGCAAAGAAAAAATGGATTTCGGCACTTTTGATCCTGGCTACAATTGGCATTGCCGGATACCTCATGACAAGCACTTCCAAAAGTTTTGTACCAATGGAAGATGATAACTTTGTTGTATACAGTTTGGAAATGCCCCCAGGAACGGGACTTGATCGAACCACAAAAGCAGTAGAAAAAATCGAAAAACTACTTGCCGATATCCCTTCTATTGAAAGCCATACAAGTATTACTGGATTCAATATGATCGGTAACAACTCCAGCGCAGCCTATGCAACAGGATTCATACGTCTGAAAGATAAAAAGAAACGTGGTGAGATGAACGATATCGATCAGATTCACCAAGTGATCTCACAAAAATTATCCAGTGTCAAAGAAGGTAACGCAATGGCCTTTCGCTCCCCTCCTGTTGATGGTTATGGTATGATGAATGGCGCGGAACTCGTTTTGCAGGACAGAGCTGGTAAATCACCGGTAGAGCTCAAAGCAATGTCTGACTCCGTTATTGCGCAGATTATGAAACAACCAGGGGTACAGTTTGCCTATACCATGTTCAGAGCAGATTATCCACAGATGGAGTTAGAAGTAGATGAAGACAAAGCTGCCCAACTTGGCGTAGATGTCAGTGAAATGCTTTCGTCCGTTCAAACTTACTTTGCGGGTGACCAATCATTGAATTTCAATCGTTTCGGTAAATTCTATCGGATAGCAGTTAAAGCAGATGGCATCTATAGAACCGATAAAGAAGCCTTCAACGAAATATTTGTCAAGAATAATCTTGGCCAAATGGTTCCGGTGAACACTTTGGTTACACTTCGTAAAGTTTATGGTCCTGAGTCGGTAACCCGTTATAATTTATACAATTCACTCACGATAAACGTGGTTAGTACGCCTGGTATCAGTAATGGTGCGATCATGGAAACATTGGAGAAAAATGTATTGACTAAGTTACCGGGAGACTATAGCTACGAATGGACGGGACTTAGCTTGGAAGAGAAGTCTTCGGGCAATCAGACTGTGCTTATCCTAGCATTAAGCTTACTATTTGTATATTTCTTACTATCAGCACAGTATGAAAGTTATTTATTGCCCCTTGCCGTCCTGTTATCAATCCCAACAGGTATGATCGGTTCTTTCCTAGGAACACGTGCCATTGGATTGGACAACAATATCTACGTCCAGGTCGGCTTGATCATGCTCATCGGTCTTTTGGCAAAAAATGCCATTTTGATTGTTGAATTTGCTTTACAGCGGAGAAGAGCAGGCTCCTCACTCATTGATTCGGCTTTAGAAGGCGCAAGAGCTCGTCTACGCCCAATCTTGATGACTTCATTGGCTTTCATTGCGGGTATGGTCCCCTTGATGTTTGCGACCGGCGGAACGGCTACAGGTAACCATTCCATCAGTACCGGAGCAGCAATGGGTATGTTAAGCGGTGTTATCCTTGGGGTAATCATCATACCGTTGCTATACCTGGTGTTCCAATATTTGCAAGAAAAAGTTTCGGGTAAAAAGCTTACGGACAATACAGTACACAATACAAACGATTAAAATGAAAAAATTTCATCACTATATAACAATTTTCGCAAGCAGTTCCCTGTTATTGTCCGCATGCAGTGTGGGCAAAAAATACACAGGTCAGGAGATAGCCATGCCCGAAAATTTCAAAAACAGCGAGGTTGTCCTGACGTCTGATACGCTACAGCTATCCTGGCGTAACTTTGTACAGGATCCCTTGTTGACCTCACTCATTGAGAAGGCATTATCCAACAATACAGACGTCAATGTTGCACTCCTCAACATGCAACAATTGGAACTCGCGTACAAGCAGTCTAAGAAAGGGTTACTGCCAACAGCTGATTTAAGCGTTGGAGCGAATAGAACCTGGTTATCGAGCAACTCCTTGAATGGCTCGCTGAGTGACCAATTTATCGGGACACCTTATATGGACGATTATAGTGCCACGCTCAGATTGTCTTGGGAAGCCGATATCTGGGGAAAGGTAAAAATGCAAAAAGAGGAATCTATGGCCAATTTTTTTGGCCAAAAGGAAAATTTATCGGCTCTGAAAACCCGGGTGATTGTACAGGTCATCCAGTCCTATTATAATCTGATTGCTTTGGATGAGCAGCTTAAGATTGCGCAAAGAAATGTTCAATTGAGCGACAGCACACTGAATATGATACGTTTGCAATACAACTCATCACTGGTCAGTTCGCTTGCCGTGGAGCAAGCCGAAGCTCAGAAGAAAACTGCTGAATTGTTGATTCCCCTAGCCCATCAAAACATGGCTGTAGAAGAAAATGCACTGAGCATTCTTTGCGGAGGTTTCCCCCAGGGCATTCAACGTACAGCAAGTTTAGATGATACGATTGTTGGAGACGGACTTGCTACAGGGGTGCCGGCCGAACTCTTGAGCCGCAGACCAGATGTCAGAGCAGCTGAATACGCGGTTGTGGCTGCCACAAGCAGAATGGGACTCGCCAAAGCAGCGATGTACCCTTCCCTAAGCTTGACACCATCCATTGGTACAAACTCCATTCAATTTAACAAATGGTTTGATCTACCAGGTTCGATTGTGAAAACAATAGCGGGGAATATTGCACAGCCAATTTTTCAGAAAGGTGCTCTAAAAACAAACTATGAGATATCGGTCATCGAACGCGAAAAGATAGCATTGCAGTTTAAACAGTCGGTTATGGTTGCAGTTTCAGAAGTTTCGGATGCCTTGGCAAAAATCAAACATACGGAACAGCGCCTGCAACTTATCCATGCCAAATCAAATGCCCTCGCCAAAGCCACCGCTGATGCAGCCTTACTTTATAAAAGTGGGATGGCAAACTATTTGGAAGTGATAACTGCCCAAAACAATGCGCTACAAAATGATTTGGAACGTATTACAGTAAAACGGGAAAAGCTCAACGCAGCCATAGATCTTTACCGTGCACTGGGTGGCGGAACAGATACTTTACCGCCAAATACGCCATAGAATCACAAAATAAAGGCAACTGACTAAATATATGCCCCTAGAACCAAAGACTTTCTAGGGGCTTTTTCATTCCTTTTTTGCAGCTGCGCCCAAAATTTCCTATCTTCGGGTAAATACAAATATGATGAATAGAACGAGTTGTCTTCCCCCTCCAATAGCGTAATATTTTTTCTCTATATTACTGAAGCCCAATACCAGAAATGGACCAATTTGCTGTGCTTCTTATTTACGATCAATTTTATGATTTAACACCTTTCGTCCTTAATGGACGGAACTGGAAGACAATTTCTTATGAAACATTCATATTTCATGCTGCACCTCGCTGTGCTGTGCCTGGGACTATCTGGCGTATTTGGAAAAGTGATTTCACTCAACGAGGGGATACTCACATGGTACCGTGTATTTTTAGCTGCCGTTATCCTATTTTTTATTCTAAAATGGTATAAAATACCTACAGATTTTACGTTCAAAGAGAAACTGCATATTGCAAAAAATGGGCTACTATTGACAGCATCCTGGCTATTATTCTATGCTAGCATCAAATATTCAAACATTTCCATCGGCGTGATCTGCTACTGTATGGCAAGTTTTTTCACCGCTATTTTTGCACCGATGATCAATAAAACGAAATTCAGATTGTCTGAACTTCTGTTGAGTGGACTTACGTTGTGTGGGATAGCACTGATATTTCACTTCGATACCTCACACCAGCTTGGCATAGTCTTAGGGATAATTTCTCCGGCTTTTGCCTCACTCTATGCGGTTCACAATGAAAAATTGACCAAAAAGTACAATGCAATATGCATTAACTATTATCAAATGATCGGTGGAACAATAGGGCTGGCATGTCTACTTCCTTTTTACATTCAGCACTATCCAATCAGCACTTTTATTCCCAATGCCCTGGATATTTTCTATCTGATCATCCTATCTTTATGTTGCACTGTGGGAGTCTATCTCGCATTTACAGAAATCTTAAAGAAGATATCAGCATTTACATTGAACTTAAGCTTAAATCTTGAGCCAGTATATGCTATTTTGATTGCTTTTTTACTTCTTAATGAAGCAAGAGAATTAAACCTATCCTTCTATGTTGGACTGTTTTTGGTTGTTTCATCTGTGTTATTGCAGTATTGGATCAGCAGTAAAAAGAGCGCTTAACAACCTCCATTCATTTCCCAGTCCAACGAAGATTGGGAAATGAATATTGTTTCCTCCTTTTGCCAAGCAGGTAGCCCCGATAAACAGGTAGCCCCGAAAAAACATGTTGAAAAGAAAAATGTGTGTCATTTTCAACAAAGCCTTATATTTATGAGACGGTTCGGGTTTTAATTCCAAAACCGGCACAACCGGTCAAGCAATTTATTATATATACATTAAATAGATAGTTCCGTTATGAGCAATAGCAGTACAGAAAACAAATTTGTCAACCAGCAGATCCAATACCTTGAGTTTGTATCAAGCGACCTTGAACGTGCCAAAGCATTCTACTCAACGAGTTTCGGTTGGGAGTTTACGGATTATGGGCCAGCATATACGGCTTTTGGCGGAAAATATGTTGATGGTGGTTTTACACTTGGTGACCCCATAAATGGCAGTATTCTCGTCGTTATCTATGCCGACGATCTGCAGGCTACGCGTGATCAGATTATCCGTGCTGGCGGGACTATATTAAAAGATATTTTTAGCTTTCCCGGAGGAAAAAGATTTCAGTTCCAGGATCCTGACGGATATGAATTGGCCGTATGGACTGTTGAATAATAGTTGAATACAGTATATACTCAAATACAAAGCCCCCATATTTTTCTCATATGGGGGCTTTGTATTTTAAGATCAGGCTCTTTTAGCTTTCTGATAGTTTTTATTTTTATTCCTATTGAAACGCTTCTTCTTATGCTGTGGATTCTTTTTGGCAGGATTGTAAGTAGGTCCCGCTTCAAACCCCTCTGGCAATGGAAGTTGTTCAATCGGATAACCTATTAAATTCTCAATCTGAGCGAAACGGTTTTGGTCTTTCTCATTGACAAAGGTAATGGCTGTTCCTGTAGTTGCTGCCCGCGCAGTACGTCCAATACGGTGTACGTAATCTTCCGGATCCGGTGGAACATCGTAATTAACGACCAAACTGATCCCCACCACATCGATACCGCGAGATATCACATCTGTCCCTACCAGTACCCGTACCTGACGAGACCGAAATCTGGCCATGATATCTTCCCGTTTCGACTGCTCGAGATCCGAATGGAAACCCTCCGCATCAATCCCCTGCTTCTGTAATTCCTGAGCGAGAAGTTTGACTGTAGTTTTTTGGGATGCAAAAATAATAACAGATACATAGTTGGGATCCTTCAGTATATTCTTTAGAAGCTCCATTTTCTGTTGATCATAGGCAAGATATACACGTTGATCTATCCCTTCCGAAGGTTTAGAAATGGCAATATTGACTTCCACAGGCTCTTGCAGAATTTTTCGGGCAAAAGACCTGATCTTCATCGGCATCGTCGCCGAAAACAAAAGCATCTGCTTTTTCTTCGGTAGATAACTTACAATACGTAAGATATCGTCTTGAAATCCCATATCCAGCATACTATCGGCTTCATCCAAAACAAAGTGCCTTAAATGAGAGAGATCAATCTTCATGGAGGTAAGATGGCTTATCAACCTTCCCGGCGTAGCAACAATAATATTTACCCCCTCTCGTATGGCCCGTTTTTGCTGTTCATACCCCATACCATCACCACCACCATAAATGGCTATGGATGTTGCACCCGTATAATAAGACATGCCCATAATCTGCTGGTCAATTTGCATAGCAAGTTCCCGGGTCGGAACAAGGATAATAGCGAGGATAGATTCCCTTGAATTCCGTGCTATTGCATCGAGGATCGGCAACATATAAGCTGCTGTTTTACCTGTACCTGTCTGTGCACAGGCAATCATATCTTTTCCCTCTTTAATAATCGGGATGGTCTGTTCTTGGATCGGCGTAGCCTCCTCAAACATCATACTTTCTAAACCTTCTTCCAAAGCTGGAACAAAGCCAAATTCATCAAATCTCAACGTATTGTTTTTATTGTTGTGCCCTAAATTACTAAATCTAATTCATAAAAGTCTAAAATTAATACCTATAGCTCGTTATCCGCTTTCAAATAGATGTCCAGATAGGAATAATCCATGAGAGAATCAGTAATTAATTTGACCAAAAACAACTGTCCTACACATTCCCGTAAGCCAAGCATACGACTGCTATCTATTCAAAATCTAATCAATAACCGCTGTTTTCTTTGCGGCTGACACTGCGCTCAAAACAACATAGCCTAGCAAGCCAGCGCATAAAGAAGCGATCAGAACCGCGAACTTTGCTTCTTCAATCAGCATGCTATCATCAAAAGATAGTATCGAGATGAAGATCGACATCGTGAAACCGATTCCCCCCAACAAACCTACACCAAAAATCTGTTTCCAGCCAGCCCCTTCCGGTAATTGCGCAATCTTCAATTTTTTAGCAATAAAACAGATCAAAAATATCCCAATTGATTTACCAGCGATTAGGCCAAGGATAATACCGATCCCCAATTTTGAAGTCAAACCACCAATCATTTCCCCATGGATTGGAATAAGCGTATTCGCAAATGCAAACAAAGGAATGATAATGAAATTGACAGGTTTGGTCAATAGATGCTCAAGTTTTTCCAAGGGAGATTCTTCCGCATCCGGTGTTGTCGGCAGCGTCATGGCCACCAGCACGCCAGCTATTGTTGCATGAATACCCGAGTGGTGAACAAAGTACCAAATAAATAGTCCCGGAATCAGGTAAGCCCATATCGCTTTAACGCCCAATTTATTTAACACGATCAAAAACAGAAATATACCTAAAGCAATAAATAAATAGGTCGCATGAATACCATTGCTATAAAAGATCGCAATAACCAATATGGCAAGTAGGTCGTCAACAATCGCTAGCGCAGCCAAAAAGATCTTAAGACTGGCAGGTACCTTATTTCCCAGAAGCGTGATAACCGCTAAAGCAAATGCAATATCCGTTGCCATAGGGATTCCCCAGCCGTTTGCAGTATCGGTTCCCTGATTTAATGCAAAATAAATGATGGCAGGCAAAAGCGCCCCACCAACCGCAGCCAAAATGGGCAGAATTGCTTTACTTGGCGATGAGAGTTCACCCTCTACAATTTCACGTTTTATCTCGAGGCCCACCAGTAAAAAGAAAATCGCCATCAAACCATCGTTGAGCCACAACAACCAGGAATATTTTAAATGAATATGACCGCTCTCAAAACCTACTTCCCGGTTCAGAAATTCCATTACACTGGCATACAATGATGTATTTGCTACGATCAATGCCAGAATAACACAGGAAAAAAGTATAATTCCGCCAGCAAAGCTGGATTTTAAGAACTCTCTAAAGACAGTTAAATTGATAAGTTTTGACATGATTTGAATATCTAAAAACGCTTACAAAGGTTCACAAGATACGATTTTTAGGACCATTTACCGAATTCCCTAAACAATATCCGGAGCTATATCCAATGTAAAAAAGCTGAATTAGCTGTGTTTTATTAGTGGTAAAAGAACCAAAAAGCGAATAAAAAGACAAAAGCTCTTCTGCTATCCTTTTATTTTTCGAACCTAACGAATCAAATGTGAGAAACAGAGGTTATACCTTAAAATTTCATAAAAATCTAACTTATTTTTTACCGAATTAATTTGACTTTGTTGCAAAAAATACTTAGCTTGCTACTATAGTTAATAAACCGTTTATTATGTGCAAGAAGTGGATTTTCATGGTGCTTCTTTTCGTAGCAAATTTTACATATGCGCAGACGACAGAGGATAAAACCCAACATTCAGGTTCCCATTACATTATTTTAGCAATCATCGCTATCATTGTCATTGTTTATATATTATACAGGAGGCAAAAGAGGAAATTTAATGAATAAGGG
>NZ_DDGR01000031.1:0-177428 GCF_002337775.1 Sphingobacterium sp. UBA1897 | reverse complement strand
CCCTTATTCATTAAATTTCCTTCCACATCCCCTTCACTTCCCATCAAACTTTCAATGAATCAACATATTAATCACGAATCGGTTCATTCGTTTGTGCTAATCGTTGCGACCCCGTATTTGCCGGACAGGCAATATCATCTGTTGCATCGTATACAAGCTTCTTACCATTCAACTTTGTAATCAGTTCTTGAGGGACATACACCTGAACTTTGGTAACCGCATAACCACTTGGATAATAACGAACATAATAACCATCAGGATGAAGCGTCCAAATACCACTTGGCACGTCCGTACGAGGCTCAGCCATACCAGCTAAGATCGCATATTGTTCAAAATCAGCGTACGAATAGTTTCCTGAGGAAACGAGCTGCCGAATATTATTTTCTGCTTCAAAGATTGTCTGTACTGCCGGTGGCATCTGGTCTTTTGCCTTTTGGACAACGTCAAATGGCAAAACGCCGAGTGCACCACCTTCCAAATGTAAAATTTGTTCAGCTGTAAGCAATTTTAAGGCTGTCTCTTTCACCGGGCCCGAATAATCAATAAATTTTGTCTTCGCAATGATCGTCCACAATAGCATCTGTATGTCTGATTGCGCAACTTCAGGGTGCTTTTCAGCGCTTTTCAAAATTGCAATGACCACGTCTCTCTTCTTGCCCAATGTAGGTGCATACATATATCCATCACCTTTCGAAGGCGCATAAGTACCCGCTTTCAAGCAATAGCTCTTATTGGTCATTTCAAAATGTCCAGCCTCCAATAAGTAACCATCATTGCCATTCTTTTGCAAATTTTGTAAAGGTTTATAAACAGCCGTATTTTGAAAATCGGGCATTTGCTCCCCCTTCCTATTTACATCTTCAAAACTTGTACTAATCGCTTCGGGCTCTTTTAAAAGTTTATCCAGCCCAAGTACCTTGCTTCCCTTGGAAGCAACGGCTTTGCTTGCCTTATCCAATAGCCCTCCAAATTGAGCCGAGGCTCCTTGGATATTAAATAAAAAAGCAACTGCAAGTATAACGACACCCGTTATTCTATTTCTTTTCATAATTGATTTCATTTCAGCTCTTGTCCACAAAAAAGAAGCCAATTTAAATCACCAGCACAATATTTATAATTTATTAATTCATTATTTGCACACATTGCTGGATTTCACGCTTCATTTCAAAGATCCTCTCCATCCATTGAAATTTCAGCGCATACAGGTTTGCCAAAGAAGCTAAAAACAGTGGATTTCCCCAACATTACTCTCTTCAATTTCTCCTGAAACTGATCACCGTAAATAGTTAAAAATACAATATTAAAACGTATCTTTGCAGCATGATTAATGTGTCAAATCTCTCCCTTCGTTTTGGTAAACGTGTACTATTCGAAGATGTCAATCTAAAATTCACACCTGGAAACTGTTACGGTATTATTGGCGCTAATGGAGCAGGTAAATCTACTTTCTTAAAAATTATCTCAGGGGAAGTTGATCCTTCGACAGGTTCAGTGGCATTCACGCCAGGCGAACGCATGTCTGTTTTAAGTCAGGATCACTATGCTTTCGATGAGTTTACTGTTCTTGAAACTGTCATGATGGGTAACCAAGAGCTTTACAAAATCATGAAAGAGAAAGATGCCATTTACATGAAAGAGGATTTCTCTGATGCCGACGGCGAACGTGCTGGCGAACTGGAAAGTCTTTTTGCTGAAATGGATGGATGGAATGCCGAATCTAATGCCGCAACTTTATTGAGCAGTTTGGGCATTAAAGAAGAACTACATTATAAGTTAGTTTCTGAAATTGACGGTAACCAAAAAGTCCGCGTACTCTTAGCGCAAGCATTATTTGGCAAACCAGATATTTTGATTCTCGATGAGCCTACCAATGATTTGGATATTAATACCATCGCATGGTTAGAGGATTTTTTAGCGAGTTACGAGGCAATCGTCTTAGTTGTATCCCACGACCGTCACTTCTTGGATGCTGTATGTACGCATACGGTGGATATTGATTTTGGTAAGATGACAATCTATACGGGTAACTACTCGTTCTGGTACGAATCTTCTCAATTAGCGTTAAAGCAACGTTCTGATCAAAACAAGAAAATGGAAGATAAAGTGAAAGAACTTCAGGAATTTATCCGTCGCTTCTCTGCCAACGCTTCCAAATCCAAACAAGCTACTTCTCGTAAGAAAGCATTGGATAAAATTAATATTGACGAGATTAAACCGTCCAACCGTAAATATCCGGCCATCATGTTCAATACCATGAATCGTGAACCAGGAGATCAAACGCTGCAAGTCGAAGGATTAAGCAAAACGGTCAATGGTGAGGTATTCTTCAAGGATATTACCTTTATGATTAATAAAGGCGATAAAATCGCTGTTCTAGGTCCAAATTCATTGGTTACGACAGCATTTTATGATATTATAACTGGTAGAGACACCGATTTCAGTGGCGAATTCAAATGGGGCGTGACCATCACTCCTGCCGATATGCCGATTGAAAATGCCGCATTCTTCGAAGGAAAAAGTGATAATTTGGTCGATTGGTTGAGAGACTATACAACTAACCCAGAGGCAGACGAACAATTTATACGCGGATTTTTAGGGAAAATGTTGTTCTCTGGAGAAGAAGTTATGAAGAAAGTATCTGTACTTTCAGGGGGAGAAAAAATGCGTTGTATGTTTTCTCGCATGATGCTTCAAGGTGCCAACTTCCTAATCTTTGATGAACCAACCAACCACTTGGATTTGGAATCTATCACTGCATTGAACAATGGAATGTCTGATTTTAAAGGATCAATGTTGTTCACATCCCGTGACCACGAATTGACTGAAACTGTTGCAAATAGAATCATCGAATTGACGCCGAAAGGTATCATCGACAAATTGATGACTTACGATGAATACATTAATAGCGATGTGGTGAAAGCACAACGTGAAGAAATGTATAAATAAGATAATTTATCCCAATTTAATAAAGGCTCCATAATTCATTTTATGGGGCTTTTTTGATGCACAATAAAAAAGCACTGAGGGGTTCAGTGCTAATCGCGATTGATATGAAAGAATTGAGAAAGTTTTACTTTACTGAACCGAAGGTTTGACAACACGCCAACCTAATTGTAAGGACACCGCACAATGGTCGGATAAATCCTGTCCCTTTTCGTTTTGAAAAAGCTTTTTTTGAACCTGATAATTCTTTGCCTCAAATAGCAAATGATGGTTATTGCGATAGTAAATTTTATCAATACCTTCGCAATCCTCTGTCAACTCCAATGCTGTTTTCGCTTCAAAATTCACTTGATGCCCAGGAATATTACCTTTGTTGCGTAAACTTACCCATGCATCTACCAAACCTAAGTCCTTCTGAAAAGAACCGATGTTATCCAGCTCGTAAGCATAATGTGCATTAAAGTCGCCCATAATCAAAAGTGGTCTGTCAGCCGAATACTTTTTAATATAGGCCTTTAGCTGATTTATATTCTTCTGCCGGGCAATCGTTGCATTCGGATCATCCTGAGCAGTCGCATGTACATTATAAACATCAATAAATACTTCTTTGGCCAATTGAATTCGAGCATAAGAAAAGCCTTTAGGCGTCAGACAATCTGCGCCATTGCAATCAGTCCAGCCTACCCGCTCAAACTCAACAATAGGATATTTTGAAAGTGTGCTCAGTCCGTCCCCAAAAGGTACCCCACCCATATTTGCCGTTCGGTAGCTATGCTTATTTTCGCTGTAGAGGAACTTGTTGTAGTTAAAATCTTCCTGCACATTGACAATATCAAACCCATTGATCCGATTGCCGATCGACGTAATACTGGAAGACCGCTCGGTTACAGCACTGGAAATCAATTCAGGAAGGCCAGCTATATTGTACGTTAACAAATTTAGCTTTCCGTAAGTCGCTTCCGGCATAGCTGCATACACAGCATTACTGAGCTTTGGCTGTTGTTTTGGCTTCAACTTAAAACCCAGCATAACACCCGCAGACGCACAAATAAATAAGATGACAATCTTTCGAAAACCCTTAGGTCTAATTTTTTTTTCGAACAATAGATCTAATAGCATGGATTGAATATTTCGTTCACTCCAAAGCTACTGCGCCAACATTAGCTCTATTATCATATTCAATTAATTCTATTTTTAATAATTATGCACAAATTATTAAAAACTAATAATTTATAAACACTATAATGACAAAAGGTTAATACCTGCATAGCATAGGAGTTACAGCTTTCAGCTATTTTTATACAACCCCTAATAAGAATAACATGAGAAAGGTAGCCTTCTTTACAGAGATACTCGTCGAGGATTTTGACGGTGCATCACGGACAATGTTTCAGCTAATAAACCGTATAGACCAGCAGAAATTCAACTATTTTTTTATTTATGGTGGCGGCCCTACGCAATTTCGCAATTTTCATTCTTACAAGGTACCCACGTTCAAAATACCGGTCAACGACGATTATTGTCTCGCTATTCCTCAGCTTATTAAAAAGAAACTTGAGCTCGCCTTAGATAAATTTGCTCCCGACATGATCCATATTGCAACGCCTTCGCTTTTAGGCTTTTTTGCATTAAATTATGCCAAACGAAAAGGTATTCCTGTCCTTACGATATATCATACACACTTCATTTCATACATTGCCTATTATTTCAAAAACATACTCCCCTTAGTCAAGCCAACTGAACAATGGATGAAAAAAGCAATGAATAACTTTTATAACAAATGTGATATTGTCTATGTACCCACCAAATCTATTCTAAACGAATTACAGCAGATCGGCTTACAACAAGAAGGATTAAAACTGTGGCAAAGAGGAATAGACACAGCCTTGTTTAACCCCAATAAAAAGAATCTATCTCAGCTGCAGACTATCACAAAGAATAACAAACCAACAATCCTCTTTGTCAGTCGTATCGTCTGGGAAAAAAATATTAAAACGCTTATTGAAATCTATCAACAGATACAAGCTCAGAATCTTGACTATAATTTCATTGTTGTCGGTGAAGGAACAGCCAAAATAATTGCAATGCAAGAGATGCCTAATGCCATTTTCTTAGGAAAGAAAAGCCATGATGAGCTTGCAATTCTATATGCTTCGGCAGATGCCTTTGTTTTTCCGTCGGTCTCAGAAACGTACGGAAATGTCGTTGTCGAAGCATTGGCATCCGGACTTCCTTGTGTTATCGCCGATGGTGGGGGTTCGGCTTCCTTGATTCAGCACGGGAAAAATGGATTTAAGTGTCAACCTGAAAATGCAGCTGGATATGTTTACTACCTCAAAAAAATTCTCTCTGACATGAGCCTAAAAAAGAATCTCATCAATGAAGGTCTATCCTATGTCGGACAACTGGATTGGAATAGACTATCTGGGTGCTATTTTAATGACATTGAACTATTGATTGACAAAACACAGGAAGTCGATTTGGCATGGGCAAACTAACAAACCCAAGCCAACTCATCAAAGGTATTTTTCTATTTTTGATTCTGGCGTCCATCACTGTCTTTTTAGCGAAAAGCGACTTAAATGCCTTGAAAAAAGAGCTCTCCTCCGTTGGTTATCGCTTTATAATTATTTTGTTTACGACTTTCGCGGCCTATTTTGTTGGCACATTAGCTTGGTGGATATGCTTGGGCTCCGCAAAAAAGAAGGTCAATCTGATCGAACTCTTTGCCATCCGTCAAATCGGGGAAACCGTTGGACTATTCAACCCTACAAGCATTATAGGTGGTGATTTATTAAAGGCACAATTGATAACCCGTTATGACATTCCCTTAAAAGAAGGATTGAATTCAGTTGCAATATCCCGTATTACCGCCGTACTGTCTCAATTGACACTCTTTTTGATTGCGATGCTTTGGTTGGTATTTTCTCCCTTAAAAAATGAAATTATACGCTACGCAGGCCCGGTAATATATATTATCTGTCTATTTTTGTTCCTTTTGATGATCCTGATATTTTATTGGTTAATGGTTGCAAAAAGTCCCTCGCAAACCAAGGCTTCAACAGCAACACTTTTTGGAAAAGCAATAGCGCATTTTCAGTCACTACTTTGGAACGTAAAAGACTTTTATCGGCATCAAAATAAGGTTTTTTGGTATTCTTACTTACTTTTTGCACTACATTGGATTATTGGCAGCCTTGAATTCTATTATATTCTAAAATTTTTGGGTGTTGCAGTACAACCAATACATGGTTTAATAGTAGATATGAGTGTCATTGTGCTGAAAAGCATCGGTGCTTTTATTCCAGGGCAACTGGGTATTGAAGAAATCGCCAATAAGCTCCTACTCCATATGATCGGTATTACTGGGGGTAGTATTTGGCTCAGTGCTTCATTATTACGTCGCGGCCGACAGCTCACCTGGGTAGCGTTGGGTTTTATATTTTATCTATGCATCAAAAGGAAACCAGTACATGTATCCATCTGAAATAGAAATACTATTTGTCAGCCACAAATATCCCCCAAGTGTTGGCGGTATGGAAAAACAAAGCTTTGAACTGATCAATACTGCGGCTCTTTACTTGAAGGTACACACCTTAGTCTATGACAACCGGGAACCTCTTTTAGCTTTCTTCTTCCAGCTGAATCGCCGAATTCTAGCCAAAATTAACGATAACCCCGGCATCAAGCTTATTCACTTTAATGATGGTTTAATTGCGTCTTTAGCCTCTTTTCACAAAGGATATTCCCATTTAAAACGAGTTGCCACGCTTCACGGACTGGATATTGTATTTCCCTTTCGCTATTTTCAACGTAAGATCATACCGCGGTTTAATACATTTGATCAGCTTATTGCGGTTAGCCAAGCTACCGCCGACGCCGCCCAGTTACGTGGTATCGATCCATCCAAAATTATTGTTATACCCAACGGTGTAGATCCGATACACCACTCCACTGCAAACAATGAATCAGCCTGCCAAAGCAAGCCCTATTTTATCACTTTGGGACGCCCTGTTAAACGGAAGGGCTTCTCGTGGTTGATGAAACATGTCATTCCCGCTATCCAGGGTGATTTCAAATTACTGATGGTAGGTCCATTCGATCACGAACCTACATGGAAAGAACGCCTATTGGAGCTTATACCCAAAAAGATAAATCATTTAATCACCTTATTCCTCGGATTTCCGACCGATCAGGGGGAGATCAGAAAATTACTGAAAGCGTACCCCGAAAAAATTGAACATCTTGGAAAAGTCCCATTCGAACAACTGCAAAGCCTCTTGACCAACGCACAGGCCTTCTTGATGCCCAATATTGAAGTGCCCGGAGATATGGAAGGCTTTGGGCTCGTCTGTTTGGAGGCTTCTACAGCAGGCACCATTGTTGTGGCCGCCGAATTAGAAGGAATTACAAGCGCCGTAACACATAATTGCAATGGCCTGCTCCTGGCAAGCAAAAACCAAAATGCATGGATCGAACAACTTCAAGCCATTTTAGCAAATCCAGTCCATTATAAAAGCCTGAGCCTACAATTTAAACAAAATACCCTAAAACAATATAGCTGGGATATTATGGCCAGATCCTATTGTCAATCATTTGCGGACTTAGTTACAGCAGCAGACCAATAATTGACAGTAACACTTCATAGATTTGACCGCATCTATCATTTAGAGGGAATGGCTCTCCAGAAAGCACTTTTCAACATCTTTCAAGACGCAAAACTTTTTTATAGTGACCTGCTAACGTTTTATAAAAAATCAATTGAATCAAAGCGAAACATCCTACCAAAACAAGCCCCAATGCTGAATAAAAAGTTAGACTGATATACAGTAGTAATAAGAATAGCCGAAGCATCTCAAGTGGAAAAACCCAGTCTTCATGTTCTAGAAGTCCCCCAATACAAATGACGCTACAGAGAATAAATCCTCCGCCAATAAGGAGTTGTATGAGTTGCTGATAATTACCATAAAGCAAAAAAAAGAAAAGCAAGAGCATCGTCAGCATGGACTGAAAAAAGATATAGCGGCTTAATACCTGTGCATGAACTTGTGGCCTAGCTCCTGCAAATATGCGCTCTTCCAGTTCTTCTCGAATTTCAGGCTGTATATCGTCAGGCCTACCAAATATAGTCCGCATTTTGTTTTTAAATCCTTCGGCCCGCTTAAATGATAGACCAATTTCAAATAAATAATGAAAATGCTGCCATAGAAAAGTGTAGCGATGAATGGGCTTTGTGAGTCCATAGACACAAGGTTCTTCTTTTTGTTCCGGGATAAATGTTCCGAATAGCTTGTCCCAAATAATCAGGATATCTCCATAATTTTTATCCAAATAGATTTCATTGCTGCTATGATGCACCCGGTGGTGAGATGGCGTTACAAATACACGCTCCAAAATCCCCAAATTTCCTACGGTCTGCGTATGGGAGAAAAATGGATATACGCCATGAATCAACAAAATAGCGGTCATCATAAATGGAGGGAATCCCAAAAGGGGAATAAAAGCCCAAAATAACGAACGGAAAACGGCTTGAAATATGGTGATCCGGGCTGCTACGGTAAAGTTATAATCTTCACTTTGGTGATGTACAACATGAGCTGCCCACAACAAGTTTATTTCATGGCTATACCGATGATACCAATACCAGAGAAAATCTGTAAATAGAAAAAGTATAACCCAGGTCCAAACATTCGCTTCAATGTGAAATATCGCAAAGTTTTGATACACCCAAACGAAAAAAAAGTAAAACAAACTAACAGAAAACATATCACACATACGCTCGACGATACCAACATTGAGATTTGAGATCGATTCATCAAAAGAATAAAAACGTTTCTGTTTTTTGAGGCTATACCAATATTCCAACACCATCAAGATTAAAAATAAGGGAATGATAAACGCCAAAAAATTAAGTTTTTCTGTATACATGCAGTCGCTATTTTGAAGACAAAAAATCTACCTTAATCGCAATTCAACAAGAACCGTCTTTTCTGATGCCAAAAGATCAATTCTTCCAAGCTCTTTATTATTAAACAATCAATTTTAAATCAGGTTTTTCAATGGACAAAAATGTATGCTTTCTAACGTCCCGACAATAACAAAAGCCAACTCAAAAAGAAACGCCAACTCAACGTGATTTTCTACCACAAAAGAACGTGCACAAAAGAAGTCCTCAAAAAGTTAAACACTTTTGAGGACTTCTGATTGAACGATAAATTATTCTTCACTGATGGTGCACTATAATAACAGCGCAGCAGACGAATCCAATATTAATGTACACTGGACATATCGATCTGTGTTTTCCCCTGTTTGATCATCAATACAAAAGGGACACAAATCAGAAAGACAACCCCGAGGTACAGGAACACATCCATGTAAGATAGCACTGTTGCTTGTTTCATCACACTCAAGTCCAATATTTGATGCGCTTTGGCCAAAGCCTCATTAGGTGAAAAACCTTTCGCCTGAAAACTCATCTGCAATTGCTGCACCCGTTGTTGCACATCAAACTTACTTGGATCTAAATTAGCCACCAGATCAACACGGTGTTTTTGGCTATCACGGGCGATAAATGTCGTAATCAAAGCAATTCCAAATGAACCACCCAATTGACGCATCATCCCAGTAAAAGCAGCTCCTTCACCGATTGACTTACCATGTAACGTTGATAAAGACAGTGTCATAACAGGCACAAACAACAATCCTAGGCCAACTCCGCGGAGAATCAATGGCCAAAACATATGCTCCGAACCTGTATCGTTTGTCATGAGGCTATACATCCAAAAACAAAAGCCAAAAAAGATACATAGCCCTAAAGCAACCATATACTTCTGAGGAACACCATTTTGGATCATCTTACCGATAAAAGGCATCATGATACCGGTCATAATCGAACTCGGTAACAAGAGCAAACCAGCATCTGTTGCGGTCCATCCCAATATCGACTGCGTATAGATGGGAATAATAAAGGTCGATCCGAACAAGCCAAAACCAAGAATAAAGCTCATCACCACACCCACCTGTAAATTCTTATCCTTCAATACACGCAGGTTAACAATCGGTTTATCGTACACCAATTCCCGCCATATAAAAAACAGTAATCCAAAGACAGACAAAATCGATAAGCCTAAAATCAAAGGATCGTCAAACCAGTCATCCTGTTGTCCATGTTCCAATACAAACTGAAGTGAACCAATAAACATGATCAAAAATATCATACCGAACCAATCCACTTCCCTAGCAGACTGCTTTTGACTGTATTTAGGACTGCGTACAAAAGATAAGGTCAACAAGGTCGCAATAATGCCAAGCGGCACATTGATATAAAAGATATAAGGCCAAGAGAAGTTATCGATGATGTACCCACCCAACGGCGGCCCTAATGTAGGACCAACAATGACGCCCATCCCGTAGATAGCTTGGGCCATACTACGTTTTTCTTTGGGATAACTTTCCGTGATAATAGTCTGGGCTGTAACCAGTAAGGCTCCCCCACCCATCCCTTGTATAAAGCGAAATGCAACAAGCTCCCACATATTGGTTGCATTACCGCACAAAAATGAAGATACTGTGAATATGATAATAGAAGCCGCAAAGTAATTTCTACGCCCAAACTGTTGGGACAACCAGCTGGTCATCGGAATCACAATTACATTGGCAATTGCGTAAGCTGTGATAACCCATGCGACATCCGTCAGCGTCGCCCCCAATGAACCTTTCATATCGTTCAGGGCCACATTGACAATCGTTGTATCCACAATTTCCAACAGCGCACAAAGCACCGCTGTAATCGTGATTACAACGCGACGAAAACCATATTCAACCAGACTATCTTGTTGATTTAAATTTTCCATAGTTATTTAACATGCACATCTACGTCAGCATTCATGCCCGGTCTGAGCAAAGCCACATTTTCTGCTTTATTGTCTTTTGTCAATTTGATCTTTACGGGTAAACGCTGAACAGTCTTTACAAAGTTACCCGTTGCATTATCTGGAGGCAATAAAGAGAAACGTGAACCAGTGGCTGGAGAGAAAGAGTTTACCTCGCCTTCAAACTCAATAGCAGGATAAGCATCCACTTTAATACCGACTTTTTGTCCAGGTTTTATTTTTTCCAATTGCGTCTCCTTAAAGTTAGCAACGACCCAAGTTTCAATATTATCTACAATGTAGAACAAAGATTGACCTGGATTGACCATCTGCCCTGGTTGTACCTTGATATTCGATACCTGGCCATCCACAGAAGCAAGTACTGCAGTATAAGAAAGGTTCAATTTAGCCGCTTCAAGTTGCGCATTCGCTCTTTTTATATTTGCCTCAGCAACAGAAGTTTGCTTTGAAGCTACTGTAGTCTTACTCACGACTGCATTACGTTGTGAAGCACTGGCGTTACGTTGTTGTTGCAAAATTTCAACCTGCTTGTCAGCTTCCAATTTCGCTGTTAATGCCTGCTCATACTGTTGTTTCGTAATTGACTGATTGTTGTATAAGTTTTGGTAGCGGATATAATCATTATTCGCTTGCTTAGCACGAATACGTGCTGCATCGATGCTGCCCAAATTAGATTGGATCGTTGCATCCGAGATGGCTACATTCGCCGAAGATGCAGATACATCTGCCTTCGAAACATCAAAGCTACTTTGAGCTGCTGCCAAGGCTGCTAGCGCTTCATCCACACGAACCTGATAATCTTGGCTCTCAATGGTGAACAACGTATCCCCTTTTTTAACCAAATCATTATCTTTTACGTACACTTTCGAGATAAACCCACCAACACGTGGAATGATCGGACTCATATTTTTCTCTACCTGCGCATCGTCTGTCGTTTCATGCGCCTGACCGTGCATATATTTATAAGCACCATAGGCTCCTCCGAAGATGACCAATGCAGCCAAAATAATTGTGAATTTTTTATTTGTACCTTTCTTTTCAGGTGCGTTTTCTACTGTATTTTCCATGTCTAGATTAATTGCTATTTAATGTTTAAAGACCCATTTGCTAACAGCAGGTCGTAATATTTTTCAATGGTATTTGCTTTGCTGATCGCAAGATTGATCTTGCTTTGAAGCTGCTGTACGTCGGCCGTTAACAAATCGTCCGTATCCGCGATACCATTATCGTACTTATCTTTTGTAATACGATAATTTTCAACTGCCTGATCCACCGCCTGATGGTAAACCACATCCTGCTTTTGTGCCAGCATATAGTTTTCATTGGCCTGTTGAACCTGCACTTTCACCTTATCGTTTAATAATTCAATGTGCTCATCAATTTCCCGGATATGATTTTTCGCAACATTCACTTCTCTTTTGTTTTTATAAAGTGAACCGATGTCGTAGGATACACCTACACCTACCATGGCCGCATTTGTTACGGTAACCACTTTTTGCAAACCAAAAGCATTGTAACCTGCCGTTGCAGAAACCTGTGGCAATGTAGATGCTTTTGTTACCTTCAACTGGTCCTCTGCAACCAACCGTTGTGACTCCAAAGATTTCACATCAGAACGCGAGGTTTTCGCAGCGTCATAAGATGCTTTTAAACCCAAATCAACACCGTTCACCTCAGCCAGATTGATCTGATCCAACTGCGTATCCTCATCAATTTTCAAAAAATTAGCCAATTGATAATTCAGCACCTTGATATTTTTCTGTGCTTCCTGAAGCGAAACCTGATAATTTGAAAGCTGCAGTTCTGCTTTTAACAGGTCGTTACGCGCGATCAAACCATTGTCAAGCATCGCTTTAAAATCCGAAACACGCTGCTCAGACTGCTTGATATTCTCAGCAATCAACAAGTTGGTTTGCTGAGCCTTATAAAGACTTAAATAAAGATTTACTGCACGTATAGCCAGTTGTTCTTTACTTGCTACAGCGTTGTATTCCTCGGCTTTTAATACATCTTTTGCAATATTAATTCCCCCTTTAATACGTCCACCTGTATAGATTGGCATGCTCACCGAAGCCTGTCCTAACCACAATTGGTTTGCAGCAATATCCGGAGCAGAGCCCCCTTCACCTAAAGCCAACTTTAAATTCACATTTGGAGTAGTCATAGCCATGTATTGTCCACTCAATTTTGCATCAGGAAGCTGTTTCGATTTGGCAGTTTCGACTTCGAGCTGTCTCCCCAATATCTTCGTATCGGTAGACTTTGCTTCCACGCTTTGATTTGCGGCCAAGTGAATTATCTCTTCCAAAGTCATGTGTTTGTTGTCTTGCGCCAACAGACCCATAGGACTTAAAAGCAATAAAGCACTCAAATTGGCCAACTTATTTTTCATATGTCAATAAAGCTTTAATTGTTTTCTGTATAAATTCTGTTAAAGTTGTTTCTATATAATTTGCATAGTCCTCATCGTTATCGATATGCAACTGATCCTGTAAAAAACAATGATTCATCTGAAAATTCATAAATACGCCCATCATCATGGAGTGGATCAAGATGGGATCATAACCCGCTTTGAATACACCCTGTTCTACCCCCGCATTGATAACAGACGATATCACTTCAAGATTGTGCAGCTTGAGTTTGCGAAAAGCCTCCGAGATCAGCATGCGTTGTTTTAACGAACTTTCAATGGTGATGATATGATACAGTTTACGATGCGAGTTCATGGACTTAAACGATTTATCCACCATAGCGTCAATTTTATCCAACGCATTATCGACAAGCGCCAACTCATCCACATTGATCATAAAATCAGGAACACGCCATTCAAAAAACGTATCCAGTAGCTTGTCCTTTGATCCAAAATAATAGTTGATCATCGCAACATTCACATTCGCCTCATTGGCGATATCACGAACGGAAGTCCCATCAAATCCTTTTGTTGCAAAAAGACGCTCTGCTGCAAGCAGAATATCAATCTGTTTCTCGTTAAATTCCATTTTAAACCTCGATCTTTTAAAGATACAATCGCATATTCATAGCGATTATAAAATACGTTCTCGCTAAATGCGCGACAAAGTTAAACAAACGTTTAATTTAAACAAGTGTTTAATTATTAAATTTGTGTAAAAAAAAACACCATTTCTGGTGTTCTTGCTGTTGGATGGGATTAGTTAAGTATCCGATAGATCATTTCTTTTAAAATCTCTTCACTATTGAAATTGCTCGGCACATTGACACCTTTAGATTTTAAATCAGTCTCCTTCAATACATTGAGCACATCGAAAGTTTTCCGCCGGTTGTAATTTCTTGCAGCAAGCTCGTATTCTTTCAAAAAGAAAGGATGTACCCCCAATTCTTTTGCTGCGACCGATTTGTCGATCAGATAATGGTATTTGAGAATCTTCGTGAAGTAGGTGGCAATTTGTCCAATGACCATTACCAGCGGATTATTTTTGGGGTTGGCCACAAAATAATCAACGATCTGATAAGCTTTTAGGGCATTACGTTTAGCCAATGCAGTATTTAATTCAAAAACATTATAATCTTTGGAGATACCAATATTTCGTTCAACATCTTCCATGCTGATCTCTTGACTCTTTGGAACATTAAGCATGAGCTTGTCAAGTTCATTGGACACTTTGGACAGATCATTACCGAGATAGTCCGCAATCATCATCGTCGCTTGCGGATGAATGCGCCAGCCGGCATCTTTCACATAAGCTCCAATCCAAGGGCCCACCTTATCGTCGTATAGTTTGGCAGCATCAACAACTAGTCCTTTTTTTTCAAAGACCTTATAGATCTTTTTGCGTTTGTCAAATTTCCCATGTTTAAAACAAAACACAAGAATGGTTGTCGGTGTAAGATGTTCCAGGTATTTAGTCAACAGTTCTTCCGTATCCGATTTCCATTTTAGCTCCTGTGCCTCCTTGATAATAATCACCTGATAGTCACTTAGCATAGGATACCTCTTTGCTGCATTGACAATCGTAGAGATATCGATATCTTTTCCGTAAAAAATCGATTGATCAAAGCCTTTCTGCGCATCATTCAATACGGTTGCTTCCAAAGCGTCGGCAATGGTATCAATGAAATAACTCTCCTCCCCTTGCAATAAATACACTGGTTTAAAAGACCTGTTCTTAATATCGGATAAGATCGGATTTATGTTCATATATATAGTCTATTTATTCGTCCGCAATAGATCAGTTGCCCAGATTTGTTTTCGGTATCCAAGCCATCTGCGAAGGCTAAAATACCCCCATGTCACCACATATCAAAATGTCTTTCGAGTTCGACCATGGGCTTTTTATGCGAAGCAAAATTACGATTTTAATGGCAATTCAACCGAGTAACTCCGTAAAATTACGCTTTTATAATTGACTCATGTATCGCGATTACATTAAACTATTGATTTAATGCCATGAACATTTAGCAACATAACTTTCACCATCTCGCTAAGTAATCGCATCATAAATACAGACCTCGGGTTTCCCCCGGCCTAAAAAATCAGACTAGTCAAAAAAACACCATCCTTCGGACTTGACGAATTTATTTCTTTTGCTAATATTTTAGTATATTTGTGTATGTTTTCACCGACTCCACTGAACTTACCGCCATTTAAAGCTAAAATATCCAAGAAGAACAATGCGATTTACATCTTTGATGAGCTCAGAAAAAAGGACTTGGTATTAACACCGGAGGAATGGGTTAGACAACATTGGATCAATTATTTGTCGCTCATGAAAAATTACCCCAAATCACTGATGCATATTGAAGGCGGATTGAAATTAAATAACCTTCAGAAACGAAGTGATTTATTGATTTACAACAGTAGCGGGCATAAGGTCGTGTTAGCCGAGTTTAAAGCGCCACATATAAAAATCACCCAACAGGTATTTGAGCAAATTGCAAATTATAATACGGTTCATCGTATACCATACCTATTAGTGAGCAATGGCATGAATCATTACTATTGTAAAATTGATTTTATCAACGCGTCTTACGAATTTTTGGAAGACCTCCCCAACTACAACGAAATTGACTAAGGAGCTATGCATGAAATAGATAAAGAATTAATCCGGACATACAGTGTCCCCCAAGTCTTGAAAGGGGATCACCGAAAAAATGTAAAGTAGATGTAAAACATCTTTTCAATTTATTTGATTTTTAAAATATAGTTTTATATTAGTCCTACAGAATAGAAAAAATAAAAAGATGAATATAGATAAAAACGAATTCAGAAAATATGCAGTAAAGCATCACCGTATTGGAAGCCAACATGTTGATAGCTTCATTGCTCGTACAGAGACAAGCATTCCAACAAACCTTACACCTTACATCGTTGAAGAACGTCAATTGAACGTTGCTCAAATGGATGTGTTTTCGCGTTTGATGATGGACCGTATCATATTTTTAGGCAGCGGTATTGATGATCAGGTAGCCAACATTATTCAGGCACAGCTCTTGTTCCTACAATCTACCGATGCACAACGTGATATCCAAATCTACATCAATTCACCAGGTGGAAGCGTATACGCTGGACTAGGAATTTATGATACCATGCAATATATCACACCAGATGTAGCGACGATCTGTACAGGTATTGCTGCGTCTATGGGAGCTGTTCTTTTAGTTGCTGGTGCAAAAGGCAAACGTGCAGCCTTACGTCACTCACGCGTCATGATTCACCAACCTTCCGGTGGTGCACAAGGAGTTGCTGCCGATATGGAAATCAACTTACGTGAGATGATGAAATTGAAAGAAGAATTATACACCATTATTTCAGATCACTCTGGACAAACTTACGAATGGGTAGAAAAATCTTCAGATCGCGATTACTGGATGAGAGCCAATGAAGCCAAAGAATTCGGTATGATTGACGAGATTTTACTTCCTAAGAAGGAGATTATTAAATAACAATGGCAAAGAATAACGATAGAGACATTCACTGTTCGTTTTGTGGCATAAGCAAAAATGAAGCCCAGATGCTTATTGCAGGCAACGGAGCACACATCTGTGACAGATGTATCCAGCAGGCAGGCGAAATCTTGGCAGAAGAATTAAAACAACGAAAAAGTAAAACTTTACAGACTGCTTTAAAGTTGATCCGTCCTTTGGAGATTAAAACTCACCTGGATCAATATGTAATCGGTCAGGATGATGCGAAAAAAGTAATTTCAGTAGCAGTTTATAATCACTATAAACGTTTAAATCAGAAAGTGGATAAAGACGAGATTGAAATCGAAAAATCCAATTTGATTATCGTTGGTGAAACAGGTACAGGTAAAACCTTGCTTGCAAAAACTGTTGCCAAGATACTCAACGTCCCCTTCTGTATTGTGGATGCAACTGTATTGACAGAAGCAGGGTATGTAGGGGAAGACGTAGAAAGTATATTAACACGTTTATTGCAAGCAGCAGATTATGATGTAGCCTCTGCAGAACGCGGTATTATCTATATCGATGAGATTGATAAAATCGCACGTAAAAGCGACAATCCGTCTATTACAAGAGATGTATCGGGTGAAGGTGTGCAGCAAGCTTTATTGAAGATTTTAGAAGGTACGGTTGTAAACGTTCCACCGCAAGGCGGCCGTAAACACCCGGATCAAAAAATGATCGCAGTCAATACAAGTAATATTCTATTTATCTGTGGTGGTGCATTCGACGGTATTCAAAAGAAAATTGCAAACCGTCTGCGCACGCAAACAGTAGGTTATAAAATGAACGAAGACGAAGAGGAAATTGACTTGAACAATCTATACAAGTATATTACACCTCAAGACTTAAAGAACTTTGGTTTAATTCCAGAGTTAATTGGCCGTCTTCCTGTATTGACTTACTTAAATCCATTGGATAAGGAAACTTTACTGAGCATTTTGACTGAACCAAAAAATGCATTGGTAAAACAATATAAGAAGTTGTTTGAATACGAAAGTATCGAACTAAAATTTGATCCTGACGTATATACGTTTATTGTTGATAAAGCTGACGAATTTAAACTTGGAGCCCGTGGCCTCCGCAGCATATGCGAAGCCATTATGCTGGATGCCATGTTTGAGATTCCGTCAACAAAAGAACAAACGGGACAGAAAGCATTAGAAATTACCTTGGACTATGCGAAGAAAAAATTCGAAAAGTCCGATTTAAAAAAGCTTAAAGTCGCTTAAAAAAATCCCGTTCGCTGAACGGGATTTTTTTTTAGAAAAGAATTAAAAATCTTATATTACAATAATAACATAGCCATAACGGAATGTTGACAGGAAGATAAGAGATTCAAGAAATTAAATTTAATGACTATGACAACAAAGAGAAGTGCAAAGAATACCGTAAATAGTCCGATCACACCAGGTTTAAAAACCAAAGAAGAAATCGTGAACAACTGGCTTCCCCGTTATACGGGAAGGCCTTTGGAAGAGTTTGGGGAGTATATCCTTTTAACGAACTTTTCAAAATATATCCACCTGTTTTCTGAAATGCATGATAATGCTCCTATTTACGGGGAAGACAAACCGATGCAATCCGTCACTGCCGGAGGTATCACCATTATCAATTTCGGAATGGGAAGTCCAATGGCCGCAACCATTATGGATCTATTATCAGCAATTGCACCAAAAGCCGTTCTATTCTTGGGTAAGACCGGGGGTATCAAGAAAAAAATTCCTGTAGGTGAATTGATTCTTCCAATTGCCGCTATCCGCGGCGAGGGAACATCTAATGACTACTTTCCACCAGAAGTACCTTCATTACCTGCCTTCGCCATGCAAAAGGCCATATCCACTACAATTCGGGATCACCAACGCGATTACTGGACTGGAACGGTATACACCACCAATAGACGGGTTTGGGAACATGACAAAGCTTTCAAAAAATATTTAAAATCAATCCGTGCCATGTGCGTTGATATGGAAACCGCAACGATATTCAGCGTCGGATTTGCCAACAAGATTCCAACAGGTGCTTTACTGCTAGTTTCAGATCAACCGATGGTGCCAGAAGGAGTAAAAACTTCGGTCAGTGATGTAACCGTTACAGCAAAATATGTGGAAGAACATATCGGTATAGGTATTGATGCTTTAAAACAGCTTATCAATAACGGATTGACCGTGAAGCACCTTAAATTCTAAGGTACAATGCAAGCAACATCATATTTTCCTTTGGCGGGAAAATATGATGCACTCCTCTCTATAAAACAATAACTATCAAATACTTAAAACTATTAAACATTATTATTGATTAATAATTGAACAGTTATTAACTAAAATTTGAGATGTTAACAAATGTTAATCTTCACAATAATTAAACTATTTGGCGTTTATATTGTAATATTCATATTACCCAACACATATATCGTAAAAATTAATCAAGCATTGTGAAGAAAAAAACATTATCTATTTTTAAAGTATCCCTATTGATTTGTTCAGCCTTAGCCACACAGGTAAGTTGTTCTTCAAGTTCTTCAAAAGAAAATAAAACCAAAGAAAAAAACGTGGCCTTGCCCGTCTATACCGTCACTAAATCAGATGCTACCACCATCAAGGATTATTTGGGCACCATAGAAGGTAAAGTTAACGTTGAGGTCCGCCCACAGGTCGAAGGACTGCTTCAGGAAATTTATATCGATGAAGGTTCTTTTGTTCAAAAAGGCCAGAAACTGTTCAAAGTAGACCCCTCTACTTATCAGGAAAATCTCAATAACATGGTTGCTACAGAGCAGGTCGCCAGAGCCAAACTTAAAAATGCACAGCTCGAAGTCGACCGATTGAAGCCGCTGGTTCAAAACGACGTTATCTCCGATGTCAGGTTGGCTTCGGCCAAATCAGATTATCAGGTAGCCAAGGCGACACTGGATCAGGCCATCGCAGCCGTACGTTCCGCTCAGATCAGTAAGGATTTTACGGTTATCACCGCTCCGGTAGGCGGTTACATTGGTCGGATCCCAAAACGTATCGGGAATCTGGTCTCAAAAGGTGATAAAGAACCCCTCACCTATCTTTCAGATATCCAGGAAGTCTATGTTTATTTCTCCATGAATGAATCTGACTTTCTTTATTTTTCCAAAGCACAGGCAAAAAAAGATAGCTTGGAAGGGAAAAAATACAACCAGAATCAGAAGCTTGTATTTCCCGAAGTTACGCTCGTCCTTGCGGATGGCGAAGAATATGCAAAAAAAGGTATAGTGGATGCCGTCAATGGTCAGATCAACCGTACTACAGGTGCGATCTCCTTGCGTGCGACATTTCAAAATCACGACAATATACTTCGGTCCGGAAGTAGTGGTACACTTAAAATTGCAGAGGTTAAAAAAGACGTTCTTCAAATCCCGCAGATTGCAGTCAATGAATTGCAGGATAAAACCTTCGTGTATATACTGGACCAAAACAACAAAGCACAAAAACGAAATATCCAACTGACAGGCAAAAGTAAAAACAATTATATCGTCTACTCAGGACTACAGGAAAACGATCGCGTTATTACCAGTGGATTTGACAAATTGACCGACGGTTCACCAGTAACCCCGATTTTACAGAAATAATTATCTATCATTTTTACATGCTACAAGGTGTCAGACATACTGTACACTTCATGTAGCGTGTTTAAAATTCCATATATATGCTAAAAACATTTATAAATAGGCCTGTATTAGCCACGGTGGTTTCCATTATCCTGGTAATCTTGGGCTTAGTTGGGCTAAAACTTCTGCCTGTCTCGCGTTTTCCAGAAATTGCACCACCAAGTGTGCTTGTTTCACTAAGTTATCCGGGAGCTAATGCCGAGACTGTAGCAAAAAGCGTTTTACTACCTATCGAAGAAGCCATCAATGGTGTAGAGGATATGACCTATATCAAGTCATCTGCCTCCAATTCAGGATCGGGAAGTGTGTCGGTCTATTTTAAGACAGGTACCAATCCTGATATTGCCTCGGTCAACGTACAGACACGGATTTCCAAAGCAATCAGTTCCATTCCCGCAGAAGTAAATGAGGCCGGAATCACGGTCATGCCACGGCAAACGGGTGTCATTATGACCATCAATCTCTACTCTGATCATCAGGATAGTGCCTACGACGAAACCTTTCTCCAGGCTTATGCACAGATTAACCTGATGCGGCCTTTGCTGCGTGTTGATGGTGTAGCCCAGGTTTCCCGTTTGGGAGCAAGGGATTATGCGATGCGACTTTGGTTGAATCCCGAAAAACTAGCCCTGTATAACCTCGTCCCACAAGATGTCACCAATGCTATAAAAGATCAAAACTTTGAGATTGCCCCCGGTAAATTTGGAGAAACCTCAGATGAAGCTTTCGAAACAGTGATCCGTCATAAAGGGCGTTTCACCACTCCGGAGGAATTCCAGAGTATTGTGATCAAAACCAACACCGACGGTTCCGTGCTCTATTTAAAAGATGTGGCACGCGTCGAATTCGGTGCTACAAATCTAAGCAGCGACAATAAGGTAAATGGACATCCCGGTCTTACACTCAACTTAACACAAACCAGTGGTTCCAACGCCCATGATATTGATATTGCCGTCAGAAAGGTTCTCGAGGAACAATCCAAAACATTTCCAAAAGGCATACACTATGAGGTGACCTACTCTGTACGTGACCAGATCGATGAATCGATCAACCAGGTTGAGCACACCCTTTTTGAAGCCTTTATCCTGGTATTTATTATTGTCTTTATCTTCCTGCAAGATTTTAGATCCACCTTGATCCCTGCAATTGCAATCCCGGTTTCATTGGTGGGAACCTTCTTTTTTCTGCAGCTTTTTGGATTTTCGCTCAATGTCCTCACGATGTTTGCCCTGGTGTTAGCCATTGGAATCGTAGTGGATGACGCCATTGTCGTCGTTGAGGCCATCCACGAAAAAATGCACAGCACAGGAATGAAACCCAGAGCCGCTACATTATCGACGATGTCCGAAATTACGGGAGCTATCCTGTCCATAACCATGGTCATGGCTGCTGTATTTTTGCCTGTAGGATTTATGGAAGGGCCAGCAGGTATCTTTTATCGCCAGTTTGCTTACACCCTGGCAACAGCGATTCTGATTTCAGCACTCAATGCATTGACGTTAAGTCCAGCCCTATGTGCGCTACTCCTGAAAGCCCCGCAACAGCATACCAATCAAAAAAACGGCAAAATCAATCAATTTAAAGATCGCTTCTTTAAAGCATTCAATACCTCTTTTGATCGACTGACCGCCCGTTATGTCTCGATTGTAGAAATACTGATCAAGAATAAGAAAATAGCCTGGGCAGGCTTAATTTTAATTACAGCACTTGGCATTGTGTTTATGATTAAAACACCTAAAAGTTTTATTCCGACAGAGGATGATGGATTTATCACATACAACATTGCCCTCCCTCCCGGCGCTTCATTGAGCCGAACAACTGAGGTTCTTCATCGTGCCGATAGTATTTTAAAGAAAAGACAGGACATCAATGGAATGACAACAGTTTCTGGTTTTAATGCCCTGGACGGAAGCTCAAGCCCGGCATTTGCCGCTGGTTACATCACCTTAAAACCACATGCCAAACGCGAGCACATCAAAAATATTAATGCATTTATGGATACCATCAGGCATGATCTATCCCAGATTAATGAAGCAACGTTTACGGTGTTCCCCCGCCCTACCGTACAGGGTTTTGGCGACTTTGCCGGAATTGAAATGGTTCTTCAAGATCGAATGGGTGGTGACATTCGGGATTTTAACACCATTGCAGATACCTTTATCAACCAGCTCAATACCTTACCGGAAATACGAAGTGCTTACACAAGTTTTAAATCAAACTTCCCTCAGTATGAAGTAAATATCGATGCCGTAAAGGCAAAATCCCTGGGAGTTGAGATCAAAGATCTCATGTCCACAATCCGATCTTATTTTGCGCGTGTACAGGCGAGCGATTTTAATCGGTTTGGTCGCCAATACCGTGTTTATGTCCAATCAGATTTCGACTTCCGCAAAGATCCCGAATCCTTCAATTCAATTTTTGTGCGCAACAGTAAAGGCGAAATGGTGCCTATTAACACCATATTGACCTTAGAAAAGACTGTGGGTCCAGAAACCATCACGCGTTACAATCTATACAATGCAATTGCAGTAAATATTACACCCGCGGAAGGCTATAGTACAGATGATGCGATGCAGGCTATCCAAAAGTTGGCCGACAACAAACTTCCGGGTAATTACGGTTTTGAATGGACGGGCATGAGCTATGAAGAAAGTCAATCCGGCTCACAGACGATATTGATTTTTGCGCTTAGTATCCTATTCGTCTACTTCCTGCTTTCCGCTCAATATGAAAGCTACATTCTTCCTTGGGCAGTATTACTGTCTATACCTGTGGGACTGATCGGCGTATTTTCCGTGATCAACCTTGTGGGACTTCAAAACAACATTTATGTGCAAGTAGGACTCATCATGCTTATTGGTCTTTTGGCCAAAAATGCTATTCTGATCGTCGAATTTGCCGTGCAGGAGCGTAAAAATGGCAAAAGTATCGTCGAAGCTGCCATTAACGGCTCAAAACTTAGGTTACGGCCAATCTTGATGACCAGTTTGGCATTTGTTGCTGGCCTGGTACCCTTGATGTGGACGGTTGGTCCCTCGGCGATCGGTAACCATTCGATCAGTTTCAGCGCCGCCGGCGGCATGCTCTTTGGTGTAGCATTCGGCATCTTTATCATCCCTGTACTCTTTGTCGTATTCAAAAGCCTGGATGAAAAACTACATGATAAACTAGCTAAAGAAGAGGAAGAATAATGAAAAACATAAAAAAATACCTTTCGGGAATATCGATCATCATTGGTCTCTTAGGCCTGATGAATGCCTGTAAGATCGGCAAAGATTATGTGCAGCCCAAACTCAAACTTCCCGAAAACTTTCGTGGCGATACGCTGGATTATTTCGGAGACACCTCCAGTATGGGACTGATCCATTGGAAATCCTTCTTTCACGATCCCACATTGAAACTATTGATTGATTCTGCCTTAGCGAATAATTTTGAAATGAAGACAGCATTGCTCAACCTGCAGATTTCAACCCGAGTTTTGGCGCAGAACAAAGCCAATTATCTGCCGAGTGTAAATGCGACAATTGCCAATGGAAACCGTACCTGGCGATCGAAAGACTTTGGTAGTGGTCCCCTGACCAAATATTATGATCACAAAGGTGAAACAGCACCGCAAAATATGTTCGTGTATCAATCTATGTTTGGTTCCGATATTAATTTTAGCTGGGAAATAGATATCTGGAAGAAAATAGGTAGCAAACAGGAGCAGCTGTTAGCCGAGTATCTGGATACACAGGAGGCAAAAAATGCGATACAAACCTCTATCATAACTGCTGTCGCAAAAGGTTACTTCAATCTCTTGATGCTCGATGCCAAGATCGAGGTTGCTAAACGTAACGTCCAATTGAACGATAGTACGCTGCGTATGATCAAGCTCCAATATGAAGCGGGTGAGATCACCGCCTTGGCGATCCAACAAACACAATCACAGCGCCTATTGGCGGCATCCCTCGTCCCCGAAATCGAAAAGGAAATTGTCATCCAGGAAAATGCGCTTCAGACGCTTACTGGAAAATTACCCGATAGCATCAAAAGAGGCACTTCTTACGAGCATCTCTTCGCTGAAAGCAAAGACATCTCCCTCGGTTCCCCGATCGAAATTGTGCGTAATAGACCAGATATCCGATCATCTGAATTTCAATTGATGGCAGCCAATGCGAATGCCAATATCCAACAGGCCATGCGTTACCCTTCATTGACCGTGGGCGGTGTATTGGGGGTAAATAGTATGCTCCCTAAAAATTGGTTCAATATACCAGGGGCATTGCTCGGTGGAATAACCGGGAATTTGACTACACCTATTTTCAAAAACAAAACCTTGAAAACACAGTATGAGGTAGCTAAATTGGAACGTGATAAAGCCGAAATCCAATTGCAACAAAAGGTCGTGGAAGCCGTAGCCGAAGTCTCTAATGCAGTGGTCACGGTCGACAAGCAACGGGAGCAATTGTCTTTGGCCAAAGAAAGAGTCGATAATGCACATCTTGCCGTCAAAAACGCGGGTTTACTCTTTAAAAGTGGCTACGCCACATATTTAGAGGTGATTACAGCGCAAAGCAATGCCCTAAACAGTGACCTCGATCTGGTCGAGTTAAGGCAACAGCATTTAGATGCATTTGTGGATCTGTACCGGGCACTCGGAGGAGGTTGGAGATAAGGATTTAAAACGCTATTTTTGTGATATGACTCCAGAAGAATTACAACAATATTTTCAATCCAAAGACTTGCCTGAATCGTTAGAAATACAGCAAGATATGCAGGTCTTCGACGTACAACGTTTCTTGAGCACAAGTTTTATCCATGTTGGATTATGGAAAAAAGATCTAAGCAAATGTCCATCCTGGATTAGACTTCTTAAATTCAAGGATGCCTTAGAAAATAAAGAAGAGGCCTAACATCTGTTAGACCTCTTCTTTATTTATAGCTATATGCTAGGAGCAAGTTGTTTCATTAATAGTGGCATCTGTTCTTTCGAAAAGATCTCTTCTGCCCCAGCGTCCCGCAATTCCATCCGTTCATTTTCATCACTACTTGATGTCAGCCCAAATATTCGAATAGAGGGAAACCTCTCCCGTATGATTTTTGCCGTTTCTATCCCGTTTAATACAGGCATATGCAGATCTAATATACATATTTCAGGAAGTTCGTGCTCATTTTCATCGAGGTAGTCGATTAAATCCCTACCATTGGAAGCACAATAAACCAAATCCAATAAATGAGATTGAGCCATAGCTCGCATCAACACATGATGAATCAGCGCATCATCTGCGTAGACAACCGTACATTTATTTTTGGTATCCATTTGAAAAAGCTATCATTTTAATAATTATAAAAACAATATTATATAAATATGTAATAAAATAAAAAATACAGAAAAAAGTTAGCAATAATTATGTTATTATACAAATTTTATTTCAAAATGTTCACTATTAACAATCCAACAAGCTTTTAGTTTGATTTATACAATAAGAACATCATAGGTAGTAAATCTCTCCGTGTCAATACCGTTAGAAAAGATTAAGTAAAGAGAAATAAAGATCGGTAGCCTATACCTTAAAAATCATCTTCAATAATTTCAGCCACTCTTCCTACTTGGCCATCCGTCAACCTGACTTTAATTCCCCTCGAATGATATGAGGATGATGTCAGCAAGTCTTTCACAATGCCTTCTGTTAAATTTCCTGTACGTTGGTCCTTTTTTAAGATTATATTCACCAACATGCCTGGCTTTACATCTGCTCTATTTCTTCCATCCATGGTCAAACTTAGAAAAATTGTTTTTTAAATGCAATATAAATAAACAATTTATTGTTAGAAAAACCTTCGTCTCGTATTTTGGAACAGGTACAATGAAAGCAAATGAAACCCAATAGCGTAGATGAATGGTATAAACCGAACTGCAGGCTATTTTATTCAATACCTCCTTACCATAAAAAATGGTCGGAATTTCTTCCGACCATGATTGGCTTTAAGCCTTTTTTTATGGGATGTAGGCCATCAGCATATTGGCTGTTTGACCAATTGAATTTATTTAAATAGCTTAAAAATATCGTTTCCGAATATAAAGACCATTAAAGCCAATAAAATAAAGAAACCGACCATTTGTGCTTTCTCCAGGAATTTTTCGCTCAATGGCTTACCTTGTATCATTTCAACCAACAAGAACAATACGTGACCGCCATCCAAAGCTGGAATAGGCAATAGGTTCATAAATGCCAATGCCATAGACAACATCCCTACTAAGGACCAAAAACGGATCCAGTCCACTTCTGTGCCGAACAGGGTCGCAATTCCAATAGGACCAGATAATGCTTTATCGGCACGTACCTCCCCTTTGAAAATCTTGCCAAATCCTTTGGCGTTGTCCGTAATCACGGTAAATGCTTTTTTAGCGCCGATTGGAAATGCCTCCATCAAGCTATATTGCGTTGTAAAAGATTTGATGGAATAATCACGATTAATGCCTATTCCCAGCATGGCATCCGCAGGAACATTCCCTTGCAATGAAACTTCAGTTCCTTTGCGTAAAACTTTAATCGCTACAGCTTTATTGATATTCGCTTTTATTTGTGCTTTAAACTCGTCGAAGAAAGGAACCTGTACCTCATTCACCGCAATAATGCTGTCGCCTTTCACAAAACCCATTTTACTTGCTGCCGATCCAGGTGATACTTCAGCAACACTTGTTGTTTTAACACGTGGCTCGATGAACTTTTCCCCTTTCTTATCTGAAAGCGTGTTCAATAAATCGGCTGGAACTTTTACTTCTGTTGTTGCACCATTGCGCTCAACTGTAAGTGCCACTCCGCCCATCAATACTTTAGAACTGATCAACTCCGAGTAATTTTCGATACGGTGCCCGTCTATTGAAATCACTTTATCGCCAGCTTTCAAACCAATGGATTCACCAATGGATCCCGGAACAATACCGTTTACCAGCTGATCCATTTTGATATCTGTATTGCCCATTTTAAAAGTCAGCATCCAAAAGACAACAACGCCGACCACAATATTGACAATAATCCCCCCAAGCATAACGATTAAACGTTGCCAAGCTGGTTTTGATCTAAATTCCCAAGGTTGTGGCTCACCCTTTAATTGCTCAGTATCCATCGATTCATCGATCATACCCGCAATCTTGACATAACCACCTAAAGGCAACCAGCCAATACCATATTCACATCCTTTATAATTGAATTTAAATAATTTCACTCCCCAGGCATCAAAGAACAGATAAAATTTTTCCACCTTGATACCAAATGCACGTGCTGCTAAGAAATGTCCTAACTCATGTAGAACAATTAAAATTGACAAGCCTAAAATCACTTGTCCGACCATAATTAAAACACCCATGTATGCTTTTTAAAATTTAATCTTTGATTATTTCCTTCGTTATTAATCTTGCGACACGATCCGTCTCCAGATAATCATCCAGCGTTGGTGTCGTAATGAATTCTACTTTATCTAATGTCTGTTCAATAATATCACTCATCTCCAAAAAACCAACTTGATCTTTCAGGAAAGCATCCACAACAACTTCATTGGCTGCATTTAATACACAGCTTCTATTTCCGCCGGCACGAAGGCTCTCATAGGCAAGTGCCAAATTTCGAAAAGTTTCCATATCTGCTTTTTCAAAACTGAGCGTTGGATAGTCCATGAAATTAAATCGCTCAAAACTGTTTTCAAAACGTGCCGGATAGGTCAGTGCATACTGGATTGGCAATTTCATATCAGGAACCCCCATTTGGGCCTTCATGGAACCATCCTGAAACTGAACCAGCGAATGTACAATAGATTGGGGATGTACAATCACATCGACCTGATCTATTGACAGATTGAAGAGCCATTTTGCTTCAATCACTTCTAGCCCTTTATTCATCAAGGATGCTGAGTCAATCGTAATTTTGGCACCCATCGACCAATTGGGATGTTTCAAGGCTTCAGCCTTACTCACTGCGAGAAGATCTGCTCTCTTTTTACCACGAAAGGGTCCTCCGGAAGCTGTGATATATATTTTCTCGATTGGATTATGCTCCTCGCCAGCCAAACACTGGAAAATCGCCGAATGCTCCGAATCTACAGGAAGCATGCGTACACCATATTCTTTCACTAAAGCCATAATCAGCTCACCGGCTACAACCAGCGTCTCCTTATTGGCCAGCGCAATATCTTTTTTCGATTGAATTGCTTTAACAGTGGGTTTTAATCCCGCAGATCCAACGATCGCATTCAAAACAACATCTACTTCTTCGTACTGCACCACTTCAACCAATCCTGCTTCTCCCAAAAGAACAGCGATATCATGTCCTTTTAAAGCATCCTGCACATAACTGTACTGAAGGGAATCTGTTACAACAACCGCTTTGGGCTTAAACTCCAAGGCCTGTTTAACCAACAATGTGGCATTGCTACCACAGGTCAGAACGATTGCTTCAAATTTAGTAGGAAAGGCTCTAATCACATCCAAGGCTTGTGTACCTATACTTCCCGTTGCCCCTAAAATGGCAATTCCTTTTTTACTCAAAACCTTTGCTATTAATTAAAATATATTATTTAAAATCTTTGGATCCTCTCCCCCATGGTAATCCGCCATCATGGATCGGTAAGCGACCGAAACAACAATACTAGCCAAAGGTACCACCAAGAAAGAACTCACGAGGTTCAAAATAATAAAAATTATGTAATATTCTAAATAATTAAAATACATCTGCAATAACTGAAAAAAAGCAAATACAGCCAAAATCAATAATAGTTTGAATACATTGCCCTTTGTCAGTGCAAAACTGAAGCGTAATGACCTCAATGTGCCCGCGTGTTTATCAATAATGAAAAATGGATAAAATGCCACTCTAATAATCAAGATGAAAGTCAATATTGCCGCGACAAAAACAACAAACATCGTAAAGTTGCTCATCAACTCCATCCGATTGTCACCATTTTCAAATAGATAAAGAAATGGTAAAGAAATGGCTCCTAAAATCATCAGGAGTGCTATGGAGAGCACCATTATACTTAACATTGCGCCAAAAAAATAGGCGAGCTCCTTAGAACTAGGGATGCATTGGATCAATTTCTTATCATGATTTCCATCAATCAGACTTAAGATATACTTAAATAAAGTCATATTCAATCCGAAATACATCACCATGAAAAAAAATGCCATAAAACCACTCAATACCACATTGAAATCACTGATGGTGGTCGCGAGATAATTAGAGAGTCCGGAGGTCACGAACAGTAAAAAACAAAGCCCTGCCACTGAAAAATAATGTCTTTTCAGCAACTCCCATGACTTATTAAAAACCTCATTAACAGCAAAAGTACTTTCCTTTAGGAATTGAATCATTTTTTCTTTGAATAAACTTCTACAAAGATGCCATATTTTTTAATTTTCAACAATTTACACTCCCATAAAAATCATTTTTTTTATAATATTTAACATAAAAAAAAATCCCCTATCCGAATGGACAGGGGATTCTATAGGGTATATCGAACTATGCCTATTTAAATTCTTTGGGAAGCGGCTTCTCCAATAAGTATTGATAGTAGAAACGCGCACGCTCATTAGAATCATATTTACTTTTCGAACGGTCAAATCCATGACGGCTTCCCGGATAGATCATCAACTCAAAAGGAACACTTCGATCTGTCAATTTATCAACAAGTTGGATTGTATTCTGTAAATGAACATTATCATCCATATCGCCATGCATAATACGCAAAACGCCTTTATAGTTATTTGCATAGGTTAACACAGAACCAGCTTTATAGCCTTCAGGATTGTCTTGAGGCGTATCCATCCATCTTTCAGTATAATGGCTATCGTACAGATCCCATGAGGTTACTGGAGCACCGGCAATACCAAAATCAAATACATCTGCGGCCTTCGTCATCGCTAAACAAGTCATATAACCTCCGTAGCTATGCCCGGTGATAAGCACTTTGTTTTTAGCTACCCAAGGTTGCGATTTTAACCATTTAACAATCGTTGAATAATCAATAATCTCCCAGTGACCAAGATTGCGGTGCATATAAGCAACACCTTGTTTACCAAAATGACCAGATGCCCGGTGATCTGCAGAGACTTGAATAATTCCTTCATTAGCCCAATATTGATTATTCGTTCCTTTCCAGGTATCTTTTACCGTTCCAGCATCAGGACCACCATAGATACTGAAAACAACAGGGTAAACTTTTGATTTATCGAAATTTGTCGGATAAGTAATTGTCAATGGAAGATCGAACAAACCATCATCTGATTTAAGATGTAAGTATTCGGTTTTACCATACGTATACGAAGCAAAATCAGCCGCTTTACTATCTGCTAACTGACGGACGACTTTACCTTGGTTATCCAACAAAGCAAACCGATCGGGTGTACTCACATTGGAGTATTTGGTAATAAAATACTTGCCATCAGGCGATACATTGACATCGTGTGAGTATTCTCCGAAAGTCAGACGTTTTAAATTTTTACCCGAATAATCCACGCGGTATAAATCAAAACGTGCCGAATTTTCTTTACGTGCGGTAAAATAAATCACCTTATTTTTTTCATCAATCCGTTTTAATTCGGTTACCTGCCATTCGCCGGAAGTAATTGGATTGACCAATGTTCCGTCCAATTTATAGAGGTAGTAATGCGCCCAGCCCGTCTTATCCGATTTTAAGATATAATATTTGTTGTCCGCAAGATAGGTGATACGCTCATCGTGATCCAAATTGATCCATGAAGCCTGACGCTCGTCGTAGATTTCTTTTTTAGAACCAGAATTCGGATCCACTTGATAAAACTTCAAATTGTTCTGATCCCTGTTCATCCACTGCACCATCAAATTTTTGCTATCAAAGGCCCAGTAAGGCTGCCCAAAATACTGATCATCTTTTTCGTTGAAATCAGCCCAGGTAACGTTCCCCCCATCGAGATGAACGATACCCACCTTCACTTCCGGATTTGGGTCTCCAGCTTTGGGGTATCTTGTCTCCTCCAGGTAACCATGCTGGCCTTTGGACGAATAAATCGGAAACATAGGAACCTTGGTATCATCGAAACGCATGAAGGCGATTTTACGGCTGTCCGGAGACCACCAAAAAGCTTTGTATTTTGTTGGACGCCCAAGAATTTCCTCGTAATATACCCAAGATGACCAACCATTATAAATAACGTCGGTACCATCATTTGTATATTGCATTTCCTTTCCCGAAGTCACGTCCACGCTATACAAATTGCTTTTGCGGGTAAAGGCAACATATTTACCATCCGGCGATAAGGTCGGATTCTGTTCAGCAACATCAGGAGAGTTGGTCAACTTCTTGGCTACACCATCTGTACTTTTCAGGAAGATATCATTGTTTTCGACATAGACAACCGTCCCTTCTTTAGGAGGAACTGTATAAATGCTTCTGTGACCTGATTTAATGTTAACCTGATATAAACGACCATCATTTACATCATTTTCCAGATAAGCTGTCCCGTCTGCCCAGCCAGGATACTGATTCGTGCGAACTGTCAACGATGGCTTTTGCCCCCAGGACTGTGCAAAATCCAATTTCTTTTGTGCAAAACCAACCTCATGCACTAAAAAAACGATAGACGCACCTAAGAGTACTCTTGAAACCGTATTCATTAATTTTTGGATATGTTTATTAGATATGTTTATTAATTATTTTGGCTAAGATAAAGAATTGTGACAAATAACGACGATTTTGCCTGTAACAAGCTTAATTCAGATTGCGCGTACCATATGGCTTAGCAAAGACTTGATTAAGCCGGATGATTCCTTGCTAAGGACGATGCTCGAAAAGTGTTAGCTGTATACCTTCCTTTGGAAAATCAGCTTCTTCCACAAAATTTGATATCGAAACACCCAACAACCTTACTTTGTTCACCAGCTCAACCTTACTCAACAAACTATGGGCAGTGGCGTAAATTTTGTCTTCCGAATCAAAACTATTTTCTAAGGTTATACTACGTGTCAACTGAACAAAATCGGCATATTTAATTTTTATGGTTAAGGTTCTTCCAGAGATTTCCTTTTTCCCGATGCGTGTCCACAACTGTTTGCAGAGCCGTTGCAAAATGGTATTTAATTCTTCAAATGCTTCTACATCCTCGCCAAAAGTATCCTCAATCCCGACCGATTTACTGCTGCGATTGGGGACAACAGGACGGTCGTCGATCCCGCGTACGATACGGTAAAAAAAGTGCCCAGTCTTTCCAAACCAGCGCACCAAATCCTCCTCGCGTTGTTTTTTTAAATCGAGCCCAGTAAAAAGCCCCAGTTCATGCATTTTTTTCGCGGTTACTTTTCCTACGCCAAAAAACTTATCCACGGGCAATGACTCCATGAACTTGACAATTTTCGAAGGACCTATAAATGTTAAGCCGTTGGGCTTGTCCATATCCGAAGCAATCTTTGCAACAAATTTATTGACGGAAACACCAGCAGAAACGGTCAGATTCAACTCTTCTTGGATAGCCTCTTTAATGGCTTTGGCGATATCAATAGCCGAACCAATACCCTGTTTGTCTATGGTCACATCCAAAAAAGCCTCATCCAAGGAAAGCGGTTCAATTAAATCCGTATAACGGAGAAAAATCTCCCGAATTTGGTATGAAACCTGGCGATAAACATCGAAGCGAGGATAGGTAAAGATAATATGGGGGCACAACTGGAGAGCTTTTCGGGAGCTCATAGCAGATTTGACGCCAAACTTTCGCGCTTCGTAGCTGGCCGTTGCAACGACTCCCCTCCCATCCGGGGAACCACCTACTGCAATCGCTTTTCCCCGATATTCGGGAAAATCACGCTGATCTACAGAGGCATAAAATGCATCCATATCCAAATGAATAATCTTGCGATGTACCTGTTCGGGACCCATGATCCAAATTTACAAAAATTAGCATTATAGACTAAGAAAACCGACAAATAACTAATAGAATTAGTAATACAGCACAAAACGACAATCACTCGGCTAACCAAGCGTTAATCTAGGTATAATGCATTCGTCATTATGCTGTTAATTATTTATCTTTAGGTGAAACTATCCGTTGGACAGAAAAATCATCGTTCCGGCGCATAGTCCTAGTCACTGCATTAAATGGTTTTAATTAGCACACATGATGGAAAATTTACCCGAACAAAAACCGAAAAAATCCGGATTTAAGAAGTTCTTACTCTTGCTGATCCTTTTCCTCCTTGTGGGGGCTGGTTCCTATGTTTACTGGAAGTATTACTATGTATTCGGTGAAGGTGTAAAATCCGGCTATCTTAATTATGCTGTAAAAAAGGGCAATATTTTCAAGACCTACGAAGGCAAGCTCATCCAGGAGGGATTTGGAAGTATCAAAACGGGTGGTATCGCCAGCAATCAATTTGAATTTTCTATTGAAGATGATTCAATATTCCGTCAGTTGGAGCTAAATAGTGGAAAATACTTCGATCTGCGCTACAAAGAATATCACGGTGTGCTTCCCTGGCGCGGAAACACGGTTTATATCGTTGACAAAATTGTCAATATGAAATAGTGAACTCCGCCGTGTTTACCAGCGGAGTTATCGACACAACTTACTTATGCAGAAAGCACATCACGCACGATCAATTTTTCGTTGAAATAACGTTTTAAAATGCTTCCGTCACCGTGTAGTGTCCAAACTTCTTTGGGATTTACCATCTTAATGTACTGAAGAATGTCATTCCAGTCCACATGATCAGAAATATACAGCTCGATATCATTCTGTACCTGTAAACGTTTCCAGCCTGAGGCAAATGCACGTAATACTTTGGTCGCCCTAAAATAACTATTGAAGGTCATCGGCGGTACCAAGTAAACTTTGTTCTGTTCGCCCTGTTTCATTTCTTTTCTGTTGTAGGGCTCGTAGTCTAATTTCTTCAGCCCGTGTTGATCATAAAGGCGATGGTAAGGCAATATTCCACTATGCACAAGCACTTTTCGATCCGGGCAGTACCTGTTGATCAAATCAGTAATTCGCTGCGCCTTGCCCAACACATAAGTACCTAATAAGATATTACTGGCATGTCCATCAAGTTTTTTTATCTCCTCCGCCGGATCGGGATGGCTGATATCCGGATTTGCAAAGGTACTTTCCGTAATGAGGACATCAGCCTGCTGCACTTTGATCGGCTCACAGGTATCATCAGCTTGTAACTTGTAATCGCCGGTGTACAAGTAACGTACCCCCCGATATTCCATTAGAATCTGTGCTGAACCCAGTATATGACCTGCTGGTAAAAATGTGATTTCGACTGCACCTATTTTAAAGGGACTATTAAACAATTTGACCTGATAAGAATCTTTGCGATTTTGTTTATACCGATAAGTCATAAAAACTGAAGTCGCATGTGTGGCATACACATAGTCGTGTCCTGAACTGGCATGATCGCCATGGGCATGAGATACGACATTGTGCATAACGGGATTGCTGGCATCAATAAAAAAATCACCATAACGGCAGTAATAGCCTTCTGGCTTTCTGACTAAGAAGTCAGCCAATAGTGTAGACATCATATTATTTTAGAAACTTTTGATGCAAAGTCCACACCTGCGGTAATAGCGGAGTGGTTCCATCATTAATGATGACGAAGTCTGCCAATTTTAATTTTTCTTCGTCAGATAGTTGCTTATTAATTCGCTCCATGACCTGTTCCTCAGTAACAGCATCACGTTCCATGACACGTTTAACGCGTATGGGTAAAGGCGCAGTAACCAGTATGGTATAATCAAGATCCTTGTAGGACCCACTTTCAAAAAGCAAAGCAGCCTCTTTGAGTGAATAACGGGACTTTTGCTGTTCAGCCCAGTCCTTTGCCGCCTGAATAACGATGGGGTGTACAATGCTGTTCACAAGTTCGAGCTTCGCCTTGTCGGAGAATATTTGTTCAGCCAAAAAAGCCCGATTCAGTTTCCCATCCTTATAGGTCTCTTCGCCGAACTCCGCAATCAAGCGTGCTTTGATTCGCAAATCGGTATTCATCAATTCCTTCGCCTCATCATCAGCATTATAAACAGGTACAGCCATGGCTTTAAAAAGCTGACAGATAAATGTTTTACCGGATCCAATTCCACCTGTTATTCCAATCTTCATGAAAATATTGTTATTTACGTACAAAAAAGTCCACGTTTTGAGGCACAACGCTAATTACCTTACAATAGTCCGGTACCTTGGTCAACAAAATAGGCAGATATTGCACCTCGTTTTTCTCCCAATCGGACAAATCCACCACCGCTTCAAAATCTCGCGATGTATAGTTATTATAATCTTTGACAGACATCAACACCGTGACGACAACTTTGCTCGGACTAAGCCTGACCGAGCTATAACGTTGGCCATTCTCCACTTTTACGGGCAACTCGATTATTTTCTCTGTCAATTCACCTACAGGCATGAGCACCTCGACCGAAGTCGGATAAACATTGATATTCGCTTTTTGGTTACGTGCCAGGTTGGCCACGGTCCGAACGTCGGTTTCGACTTCTTTCCCCCTAACGGTATCCGTTTCCCAATACTCGATAGCCGAAACATCCTCGTAAGGTCCGGTGATTGTCACATAAGCTGGTGTAACTTTGGTATCAGCGATAAAACCGTAGCCACGTTTAAATCCGATATTTGCAAGGGGTTTTACAGGCACCTTACGCTGGGTCTGTTTGGAAAAATCAAAAAACAAGGTATCTGGGCTAACTGACACCACGCGTTGTTCATGTGGAAACTGTCGGTTGATAAAGCCCAATTGGTTGGAAAAAACAATCCAGTCTTTGGTTTTTAACGAGCTTAGGTCCACCTGAACCTTTGGGGTTTCCAATGCAGCTTTGGAAAACAGGAATTGCCATCCTGTCATCTCCAGCTTCACTTTTACCGTATCGGATTGCTGGGGGTGAAATGCGCGTTTCTCGGGAAGATTGACATATTCAATCGCCGCCTTGACGGAAACAGTATATTGATTGGAGATCGAAAACAATAACCAAGCTAACAACGAAATTCCAACACAACGCACGAAGACATTAATCTTACGCCGTTGGGTCTTATTTATTCGAACTGCATTCGCCATGATACAAACTTAATCAATTTGCGTAAAAATCTGTGTTCTTATCTGCATTTCATCTTAAAGACAGCAATATTTCCATTGCATTTTTCTCTTTTGTGGCAAGGGTTCTGAAAATTTCTGATGCCTGCTGCACATCATCAAAACTGGCTGTCTCCGCAATTTGACCAAACAATTCCGCCAGGGATGTCCACAATAATGCAATCTGCGCAAACTCATGGTGAACCTCAGCGATCTGCTCTATTCCGAGCAGATCATAACTTTCCTTAATAAAGTCACGATATAGATTTCGAAACAAGGCCCCTCCAGTACCTGCGTTTTCCATCAGTGGATCAAATCCTAAAAACAAATGAAAAACAACATCGCAAAAACGATTGTATTTGATAACTATTACGTTTTATATTTACAGGGGGTTAACGGGGGTATTACAGGGGGTTAACAGGGGTATAACAGGGTATTGACCCCTGATAACCCCTTGTTAATACCCTGTAAAAATAGTGTTACTACTAAATTAATTAAGAAAATAGTAGTAAATTGACAATAAGCTCAATACAAGAATTATAAACTAAAAGAGGAATAGCTATGGCAATTTTACAAAACGGTCCGAATGGACCTATTATTGGTAAATTTGGATCGGTGAGTGCCTACATGTTGAAGGATCAAAATGTGGTGCGCGGCCCAAAACGAAAACGCAGCTCCCCACCAAGTGCGGCGGAGCTCTTAAACAGAAAAAAACAGCAAGTAGCCGGTAAGTTTGCCGGCCATAATAAGCGGCTTCTTGAATTTGGTTACCAGTTTTTAGCGGAAAAAGGAAGTCGCGTAGGTGCATTCCAATTGGCACAACGGCATATTTTTAAAGAGGCCATCGAAATAGACGCAGAGAATAACCCTTTTGTTAATCCAGAACGACTGCTTCTATTTTCTGGTCCGCTAACCCCATTATCCAACTGCCAAGTCAGTATCAACAATGATGTAATCGACCTGAGCTGGGAAGCAGATGATCACTATAGTGATAGCGTATATAAAATCAACCTGGTATTATTGGACCCTTTTAATGAATCCCATTTAAGAACTTCTATCGCACCTGTAAGTGATGGATCTTGTTCCGTTCAATTTGACCGGTTAAAGCGAAAAATCACTGATTTCCATGTCTATGTCGCAATATGGGATACCTTAGATGGCGGTTTTTCGAATTCCATTTATTGTGGAGTAATCTAAAGCTTTGTTATGCTAACAATTTATATGAACGCTCTTGCCTGGGCTTTCTATTAACAGCATAAAAAAAGCCAGTTTTCTACGAAAACTGGCTTTCATTTCTTTCAGGAAAAAGCTTATTCGTCAATTTTATTAACAACGTATTGAATAAACCAATTTGGAAGCTTATTTTCCGGCAATAAAACAGTAACCCCTCCACGCAATACTTCTGCTATCAGAACCATTGTTTCACCAGAGTTGTCAAATAGATAAGCTTTTTCACTAGCTCTTATCGCTGGCAATAAATTGGTCAGTGTACGATAGTATCTTTCGACTATTTTATCTTTTGGCACACCATGCCCCCCCTTCTCTTTTCTAATTTCAACCCGAGAAATATTAATCAATGGATCATCCAAGCAAACAAAATAAAAATACGTCCTATATTTTCTTTCACTTGCTTCATCAATTTCATCCAATTTAGATGGATGACTCATAACAGTCTCAAATGAGTAGCTGATACCATTTTCGAGTAAATGATACCGTATAAAAGAGGTAATAAGTGACGCTTCATAACTATGAGTATCTCTAGACTTATCTACGATCATATTTTCACGGATAGCAATAGATATAGGGTGTCCTGACTCTTCGGCCTTCCGTAATAGGCTTATAGATTGATCCCTGCCTAGAAATTGATCCAAGTCTTCCTGAGTAAGTTTTAATCCAAACCTATTAAGATTTATAAATCCAGCTTTACTAATATCCTGTTCAATTTCGTCTGAATTAACAAAATAGCCAGTATTAAACTGGCTACTGATTTGCTTATATAAAGTTGATTTACCCGAACCATTTGGACCGGCAAATACCCTCAATCTTTTGGCCCTAGGCATAAAACAATACCTTTTTTTAATTTAACTTTACTCTTTATCCGATCTATTTTTTTAATAATCTGACGACTTCCGTCTACACGTTTTTCAACAACATATCCGCCCTCAATGATCTGGATCGATAAATCTAAAGCCCGGTTCTCCTTATTCGCAATTTCAGAAGCCTGTTTCGCTGCTTGATTTAATTTTCTGCGTTCTTCTTTCAATTCTAATGATGTCATAATAACCTCCGATGTCTAAATATACAAAATATTCACTATACTAATTCGAATAGGGATACATTTTAGACTAAATCTCGTAAGACGAAATTATAAAATTGCTACCAAAATATTATTTTATGTTATCAAAAATCAGGGATACCAGTGCACCTTTTTTATATTCGGGATTCGTTCCCCAGCGTAATCGTTTTACCGGGAACATAATAAAAAAAGCCAGTTTTCTACAAAAACTGGCTTTCATTTCTTTCAGGAAAAAGCTTATGAAGCACTCTTCTCCGTATTGTTAGCAGCTTTAGAAGCATCTAAAGCAATTGCTGATTTATCAAAACGGATTTTTACACCCGAACCTACATCGACTAAGAAAGTAGTGTCTGATACTTCTACAATACGGCCATGAATACCAGCTGTTGTAACAACCTTAGAGTTCACACCAAGTTCTTCAATATATTTTTTGTGATCTTTTTGCTTCTTCATTTGCGGTCTGATCATGAAGAAATAAAATACCACGATAATCAAAACCATTGGTAAAAAACTCATCAAATTGCCTCCCGCTGCTTGTAATAATACTGTGTTCATCTTCTATTATATCGTTTAATAATGTGTTATTTTGCTAATACTTCACCTTTTAGCTGCACCGTTGTTAAGCCATTGGAAGCATTCGATTGAATCGTAATGATCTTCTGCTGTTTACCAACCTGTCCTTCACTATTGAAAGTTACATGGATCTCAGATTTTCCACCTGGCAAAATAGGGCTTTTCGAAAACTCAGGTTGTGTACAACCACATGAAGCAGTTACTTTCGAGATAATAACAGGTGCATCACCAGAATTTTTCAACACAAAGGTATGTTTTACCTGTGCGCCTTCTTTTACCTGACCGAAATCAAATGCAGACTCTTCAAATTCTACTTTTCCCAATTGTGCTGCTGCCTTAGAAAGGCTATCCGCAGCTGCTGTTTCAGTCGCTGTCGTGGCTCCTTCTTCTTTTCCTTTTTGTGCATTTCCACAAGAAAATAAAAGTACTGCCGACAAAGCTAAAACCGAATATTTGCCAAAGTTTTTCATTCGTATAAATTATTTATGCGTTTGGTTTTAATCTCTTAAACCACGACCTGCCTTCTGGATTCTTCCTTGTTGGTTCAGATCGTTCAGTATTTTATCCAAGATACCATTGATAAATGTATTACTTTTCAATGTACTGAATACCTTAGAAATTTCAATATACTCATTTATTGTCACTTTCACTGGAATAGATGGAAAATTAACCAATTCACATATAGCCATACGCATCAATAATGTATCCATTAAGGCAATACGATCTGATTCCCAATTCTTCGTTTTCTCAGAGATAAGCTTTTGATACTCATTTGTATTGCGGATAGTTTTACCCAACAATGCAATGACATAGTCGCTATCATCATTCCAGTTTTGCGTAATCTCTGCAAGTTTATTTTTACGTGGATCTTCAGAACTAAAATTCTTAAAAGTCTTCGCAATCAAAGCTTGCAATACTTCTTTATCTACCGGCCAGTTGATGAATTTTTCTTCAAAAACCTGCTCTATAACCGGCGATTTCAAGATGATCTTTTTAAAGATATGCTTGATGATATCTTTTTCCGTACCGATCGAACGATCTTCTTGTTGCAAGTACTCCAAATAAGCTTCAGAATCCTTTAACTGCAAAAATACAGTACGTACGATCTCCGGGTCAAAGCTCCAGGAAATCTTATACTTTTTGACACCTTCTCCATATTGTGGATTTTGTCTCAATGACTCAATAAAAGTGTTTGTACTTAACTTGGTCGTTAAAGACAAGTCTTTTTCAGTTGGTAAAAACTTATTGGCCCTACCCTCTGCATCTATTAAGACATAATCAGATACTTCATCTAAAAGATTCAGTGTCCACATATACATCTCATAAACTTCATCCACATTTTTTAATAGTGCTTTTTCAAATGTTTTGATGTCTTTATCTTCCGAAAGACTGTACGCATAAAGCGTTTGCACTACTTTTACCCTCAGGTGTCTCCTGTTTAACATAGTAATTTTAAAGAACGATTTTTTATAAAATAATAAATAAGAACGATTTTGGGATGAAGACTATCTCTTGATTTTTTTAATATCTTGGATACGCTTCTCCGCGATGCGATTAGCCGCTTCAAAAGTAGAGATATTCTCTTCTTTTGATTTTTTTAACACGTCTCTAGTCGCATTATAAATATTTTTGATCACAAATTCAGTGTGATCTACGCCATAATTTTGAATTTCTGAATAACAGCCGATTAATGCACCAGCGTTGATCAAATAGTCAGGAGCGTATAATATACCTCTTTCATGAAGGATAGAACTTGTAACAAGTTCATCTTTCAATTGATTATTGGCAGAACCAGCAATAATTTTGCATTGCATTTTCTGTGCCGATTCTGGATTTACGGTACCACCTAATGCACAGGGAGAATATACATCAAATTCGTGATCGAATACTTCACCGTAAGGTATTGGTTCAGCTTTGTACTTAGCCGCTACTTTTAGCATTTTTTCTTCCGTAATATCGCTTACATATACACGCGCATTCTCTTCACGCAACATCGCAATTAAACGCTCACCAACACCACCTACTCCATGTACAATTACTTTTTTACCAGCAACATTTTCCGATCCGTATAATTCCTTTAAGCATGCTTTTATACCGAAATAAACACCTTGAGCAGCGAAGATCGAAGGATCACCAACGCCACTGCCATGAATTGCTTTTGGTAAACCTGCAACATGGTCAGTTTCGGTATAAATATGTTCTAAATCGCGTTGTGTGGTACCTACATCCAAAGAAGCAATGAAATTACCATTCAATCCTTCAATAAACTGGCCCAAACGGCGCAATAAAACCTCAGATTTGTCCAAACGGCTATTCCCAATAATAACAGCACTACCACCGCCTAAATTCAATCCAGTGATGGCTGATTTATACGTAATGGCCTTGGATAAACGTAAAGCATCCTCAATAGCTTCTTCTGTACTTTCGTATGGTAACATACGAACCCCTCCTATCGCAGGCCCTAAGGTTGTGTCATGGATCGCAACGATAGCTTTCAAGCCCACTAATTCATCATTACAGAAAAATAAGTTTTGATGGCCAGACTGGCTCATCAATTCAAAAATAGAATTTTGAGATGTTGACATAAAATGTACTACTCTAATTTGTTTTAATTTTTTAAGGTACTTGATGCAAAAGTAGGAAAATTATTCGTTGTGCATAACAACTTTTTTTATCCAAGACTTAACATTTGATTTCCGAATGACAGTAAATTCACTCAAATCGTAAAGCATTTTGATGAATTAGTCCTACTTTTGTATTCGTAATATGAAGGACCTCGCCTACTTAAATAAGTACTTTTATAAATACCGCTGGAAACTGATTCCAGGGGTTATTTTTGTTATCATCTCCAACTATTTCGGGGTATTGCCTGCAAAGGTAATCCGCGAAGCATTTGATTTGGTACAGGAAAACATCTATCTATACCGTCTATTTGATGGTTTCGACAGACAGGAACTCATCTACCAGGTTTTTGGCACCAGTCTCCTGTTTTTTGGTTTCGTCGTTCTCCTACTTTCGCTGTTGCGGGGCATATTTTTATTCTTTATGCGTCAGACGATCATTTTAACGTCGCGTTATATTGAATACGACCTCAAAAATGAGATCTATAATCATTACCAAGATTTAAACTTCGGTTTCTTTCGGAAGAACAATACCGGAGATCTCATGAGCCGAGCCACCGAAGATGTCAATCAGGTACGTAACTACCTCGGACCCGCCATCATGTATGCGATCAATACCGTAGTTTTATCGATCATGGTCATCTATGCGATGTATAGCGTCAACGGACGGTTGGCGACCTATGCATTGGCGCCAATACCGGTTCTATCGGTTATTATTTTATTTGTCAATAAGATTATTAACAAGCGTAGCTTAAAAATACAGAAACAACTGGCGAACCTTTCTTCTTTTGTGCAGGAAACTTTTGCAGGTATCCGCGTCATCAAGACTTATACCAGAGAACAAAATAAAATGCAGGAATTTGAGAAGGAAAGTACCATTTACCGTAATACGGCTCTTGATCTCGTCAAAGTGCAGGCTGTTTTCTTTCCGCTTATTCTATTGCTTATTGGGCTCAGCACGGTAATCACCATTTATATTGGTGGAATTGAAGTTGCCAAAGGAACAGTCACTGCCGGAAATATTGCTGAGTTTATCATCTATGTCAACCAGTTGACTTTCCCTGCCATGTCTTTGGCTTGGGTTACCTCATTGGTACAACGTGCTGCAGCCTCACAAAAACGCATCAACGAATTTCTCCATACTGAATCTCCAATTGTTAACGGAACAGCTACCAAAGAACTAGCGGGTGAAATCAGGGTTGATGGAATCTCCTTTACCTATCCAGAAACAGGTATTCAGGCGATTAAAAATATATCGTTCCAAATTCCGGTCGGCAAAACACTTGCTATTATCGGAAAAACAGGATCCGGAAAATCTACGCTGGCCAACTTACTCCTTCGGATGTATGATATCGACAAAGGAAGTATTCATTATGATAGTCTTGAAATTAAAAACCTTGATTTCAAAAGTTTGCGCCAACAAGTTGGATTTGTCCCACAAGATGTTTTCCTATTTTCAGATACCATTGCAAATAATATAGGCTTTGGTTTAGATCACTTTACACAGGAACAAGTGGAACAGGCCGCCAAAGATGCCGCTGTATACGACAACATTATAGCTTTTGAAGATGGATTTGAAACCGCCGTTGGGGAACGTGGTATCACCCTCTCCGGTGGACAAAAACAACGGGTTTCCATCGCACGCGCTTTAATTAAGGAACCCAAAGTATTGATTTTTGATGACTGTCTTTCAGCCGTGGATACAAAAACAGAAGAAACAATTCTCCGTTCGCTAAGCCGCATCATGAAAGGCAAGACCTGTATTTTTATTGCCCATCGCATCTCGACAATCAAGAATGCAGACCATATATTGGTGATGGATCAAGGAGAAATTGTGGAACAGGGTACACATGCTGAATTGATGGAGAAAAGAGGTGAATATTTTGAACTCCATGAAAAGCAATTACTCGAAAGTGTCGAAGGATAATTAAAATATCCCTGAATTCAGCTAAAGGATGTAAGGGATATCTCTCCTAAATTTGACTTAAATATTTAAGTCAAACATTTTACATTAAAGGATCATGGAGAGAACCCCTATTCAGAAGGCTACGTCAAGTGACGGAAAAACAATTGCTATTATTTCTTACTTAACCATCATCGGCCTTGTTGCTGCCATCATTATGAACAACAAGGAAAAGACTGCTTTAGCGCAATTCCATATCCGACAAAGTATAGGAATTTCAGTAACAGGAATGGCGTTGGGACTGTTACGTTTTGTTCCAGGTATTGGCGGAATTGCCATTAGTATTGTTGGATTGCTCCTACTTATTGCTCTTATATTAGGATTAATATCCGCATTTTCCGGAGAGCGGAAACCACTCCCCTTTATCGGTGAAAAATACCAGGAATGGTTCAATATGATCTAATCAACATTTTCAAGACATGGAGCACCTTCCCATCAAAGATGCTCCATGTTATCGTTTTTTATGAACGTTCTGCCTTTAATTGAACGTAGCGCATCTTTAGCTAGCTTTCATATCCGGCACCGCTTTCTCCTCTTTAAAAAACAGGGCAAATAGCACAAGACAAAAACCAGAAATACCTGCTGGAATAAACCAAAGATATTCCCAAAATTGAGCAGCATAAGCTGTTTTTAGGTAATCTGAAACAGCACCGGCAACCCAAAATCCGATCAGCATACCTACACCATACATCGCGATGGTAATAAGACCCTGTGCAGAAGCTTTGTATTTTTCACCAGCAATTCGATCGGTATAGATCTGACCCACTACGAACATAAAATCATAGCAGATGCCATGCAATAAAATTCCGAACAGCAATAAGAATGACCGTTCCTGTCCGTCGCCGTAAGCAAAAAACAAATAACGGAGTGCCCAGGCCGCAATGCCCAGTAAAATCATCTTTTTATACCCCAAGCGTCTAAAGAAAAATGGAATCAACAACAAGCAGATGGCTTCGGAAAATTGCCCCAATGCCATTTTTGCTGTGGGATTGGGTATTCCGGCGTTGACCAAAAATGGGTTCGCATTTTGATAATAGAACGAAATGGGAATACAGATGACAATTGCTGTTACAAAAAAAATCAGAAAACTCCGCTGTTTTAAAAGCTTCAATGCATCCAAACCGATTGCCTTTCCAAAATCAAACTTTTCATCTCTAAGCTTCACCTGTGGTGGTGTTTTTGGCAATGCTAGACTGAAGACCGCCAATAATAACGAACAAACCGCGCCCATAATAAAGGTATTATGCAGAGCACCTGCCTGTATCGATTCGGGCGCATCCCAACGGAACAAATAACTGATCACAAGTCCCGAACAGATCCAACCGATCGTCCCCCACACGCGTACCCCCGGAAAATACTTCTTCGCGTCTTCAATATGCCGGAATGCGATCCCATTGGATAAGGATAGCGAAGACATGTAAGCCATAAAATAGACAAATACATAGGGATAAAAATGTGTCGCATCCGGTGCTTGCGACATCCCGTAAAGTAGTGCAGCTCCAATGAGATGTAATGCTGAAAGTACCCGCTCGGCATTAAAATACCTGTCGGCGACAAAACCCACAAAAAAAGGAGCAAATACAGCACCAAGGGATTGTGTCGCAAAAATATTTGCGACCTCCATACCCGAGGCATTGAGCGATTTAATGAGGTATGTTCCCAAAGTTACAAACCAAGCCCCTTTGATAAAATACTCTAAAAACATCATCAGGGACAATTGCACGCGTAATACTGGTTTCATCTATTAATTGGTGTTGGAGGTGTTTGTTTTGATTCGTTTAATCGGCTTCGCTATTAGTTAACTATTTGCTCTTCAAGACATGCTATCATCTGGGTAGGTTATTGACCTATTTGTGCTCAAGGATGTCTCCATTTCTTTTCTTAAGATTCGATTATCTTTTCTTAAGATTCTGGCAATGCATTTCGCATAAAATTAAGCCAGTTCTTGCTGGCAATCTTTTCAAGATCCGTGTTATCATACCCTCTTTTTGACAGGATACCAAATACTTTTTGGATATCAGCAATCGTTTCCAGATCATAAGGACACTGCTCACGGCCAAATGCTCCGTCTAAATCGCTCCCCACGCCAACATGATCTACATTTCCTGCCAATTGACAAATATGATCAATATTGTTGGCCATGATATCCATGGAGCAATTGCTTGTTTTAGGGTCGGATACACCGCGGACCCAATTCGGTACCATCATCCAAGCATCGAGCGCTACACCGATCACTGCTTTTTTCTCCACAAGTGTCTTAATCATTTCATCACTGAACTGCCTATTATGGTCCACAAACTTGCGGCAATTATTGTGACTGGCCCAAATCGCACCCTGATAACGTTGTACAGCATCCCAAAAAGCATCATCATTTAGGTGTGTCGCGTCCAATATCATCCTCAATCGCTCCATTTCCTGCAACAACCTTATTCCCTGCTCATTAAGCTTGCCGGATGAATCTGTTCCATTGGCATATCTACCTGGCCCGTAATGTGCTGGTCCAATCGCTCTTAAACCATAGTTATAAGCTGTTTCGAGATAGCTGATATCCACAATGGAATCGGCACCTTCCAGACTCAGCAGGTACCCGATTGGCTTATCGGCATGATCGCCCCCCTCTGACCAGAGCGCCAAATGCTGGTCCAGATCAGTTTTTGTACAGATCATTTTCATTTGGCCATCGGCTTCCATTGCTTTATACCATGCAAGCTGACCCTGTGTTTGCGCCCATGCCTGTTCCGGTGAGTACCAGCCTGGTAAAGAACTTTCGGGTTTTACGAATCGAGCGATTTGAGTGGCAACAACCAAACCAATATGACCACGACGCAATTCGTCAAAAGTGACTGTTGCCTTAGCCCGATCGGGTTTGTCATCCATCCCCTTTTCCCTACGGTTCAGTTCAGTAATCGGCAATCGAAGATCCCGATTCCATTCCATGGCATTCATACTCAAATCCAAATGTGCATCGACCAAAAATGGCATTTCAAATTCGTACATATCAATAATTTATTTTTTTATTTCGCGCATAAACAGTCCAAATTTGATCTGCCTGCCGTTCATTGACAACTTGAAGCTCGCCATAACAAGCTACTGTCGGACAGATATGTCGTGGCACGGCATACAGCGCATCGCCTAAGTTAAACTGGGCACTATCTGTTACCTCAACGACCAAATGTTCTTCACTCTGCATTTTTATTTCGCCAATACGGGGATCGAAAAACTTGACGCGGGGTTGCGGCGATTCACATGCAACTGATTTATACCCCAGGTCCAAACAAAGGTGCTTGTGATCAACGATAGAAACGACACGCGTCAAAAGTACCGCCGCAAGCATAAAATCTTGTTCTGCGTAATTTTCGGCATAGCCGAAATCCCAAAACACAAACGTTCCGGGACTGCATTCTACATCGCTGCGTTCAGCATGAAAAGGGAAACTTGGCGAACCGCCAATAACTTTAGTCAAAGGTTTAGAAGTAGATACCTGCGCCATAAGATAGGCGGTTTCGAGTATACTATACGAATGTTGGGATTGCTTTTCGCGAAGTTTATAATCTTTGTCATGAATATGACCGTCATAACCATGCACACCTACCAACTGAATACCTTCCAAAAGATGGATATCCATAAGGAGACGCTCAATCCCTTCTAAAGGTAATCCTGTTCGGCCCATGCCAATATTAACATCCAGATAAACAGCGCTGCGTAAGCCTTTCGACAAGCTCCACTTTGAAATCTCCTGTGCTGCATCGACATGATCCACAAGACAGGCAAAATGTGTCTCCGGAAAGGCGGTTACAAGATTCAAAAAACGATCTATCTTTGGCCCTACGGGCTGGTATGCCAACAAAACATCTTTTGCACCGATAACACCCAATAGTTCAGCTTCTGCAATGGTTGCACACTTAAACTTTGTAATCCCCTTATCCATCATCAGTTGGCATACTTCCCGACACTTGTTCGTTTTGATATGCGGCCGCAATCGATCAGCCCGCCCATGCACAATATGTAAAGCGCGGTCTATGTTCTTGACAATGCGATCAGGATAGACCAGCAAGGCTGGCGAATCGACCTGATCAACATCATGTATATGGCACCAAGTTTCCATACAATTCCGATTAGTATAACTCAAATAATGCTTCGATTTCTACGGGAATATTATCGGGCAAAGATCCAAATCCAACTGCACTACGTGTTCCAATACCATTCTCTTCTCCCCAAACCGCAGCGAATAGTTCACTACAGCCGTTAATTACACCTGGATGATAAAGAAAATCCGAGGTACAGTTGACCATACCCAATACCTTGATCACACGCTTGATTTTGTTCAATGAGCCCAAATTGGTTTTAATGGTCGACAACATGGTTAGGCCTACTTGTCTCGCTGCAAGTTTGCCTTCTTCAGGACTGATATCACTTCCAATGCGACCGATAATTAATGCAGCATCATCTTGTACGGGACCATGACCAGAAAGATACAGATACTTGCCGTCAATGACGTATGGTTTATAGACACCTTTAGGTGCCGGTGCTGGAGGTAATGTCAAACCTAATTTTTCGAATTGTTCGTCTGCGTTGTACATCTTTAACGATTTTAAAGTTTAAAATAATAGCTAATATAAAATTAATTGCAATAGTAAAACAGCAAGGAGCCCAACAATGGAAACAATCACCTCCATGATCGACCAGGAAAATAACGTATCCTTTACGCTTAGGCCAAAGTACTCTTTAAATAGCCAAAATCCGGCATCATTGACATGGGAGAACATCAGACTTCCGGCTCCTATCGCCAATACCATAAGGTTAGGGTCCGCTTTTCCCCCTGTAACAATAGGTAGCAGAACACCAGCGGCTGTCAAGGCGGCTACTGTGGCCGAGCCGACACAACCTCTGATAACAGCTGTAATTAACCAAGCCAACAGTAAAGGTGAAATGGGGAGCTGCTGCAGGGTATTGGCCAATAACAGACTAACTCCACTGTCCTCCATAACTTGTTTAAAGATTCCCGATCCAGCAATAATCAATAGAATCATGGCAATATCTTTCACCGCAGACTCATAGATTGTCATCACATTGGCCATCGATCGTCCCAATTTCAATCCTAATAAATAGGTTGCTACACCGACCGCAATAACCATAACAACGGTAGGGTTGCCGATAAACTTAACTCCCTGCTGCAGCGCTATATTGGTTGTATGATAGCAATAAGGAAGCAATGTAAATAAGACAATGAGCAATACCGGCAGCAAGGCAACAGCCAGACTTACCCCCACTGTCGGGCGCGGATACTGCGCTGACTCCGAACGATCTTTCTCGCTAAAAATTGATTCCTGACTTGCCCGTATATTTTTGAGGCTTCTTCCAAAAATTGGCCCACCCAAAATAATAGCAGGTATGGCGATCAACAGACCATAGATAAGTGTCAGTCCCATATCAGCGTGAAACAGGGCAACTAATGCAACTGGGGAAGGATGCGGCGGAATAAAGCCATGTGTTACAGACAGGGCTGCCAGCATCGGTAATCCAATATATACTGCCGACAACTTATAGCGGTAGGAAATAGAAAATATCAAGGGAACTAATAAGACAAATCCGATTCCATAAAATAACGGTATTCCAACGATAAACCCCGTCAACATAAGCCCCCACTGAAGATATCGTTCTCCCATCAGGCGGACCATTTGCTCAGCAATAATCTCGGCGGCCCCACTTTCAGCGACAATTTTCCCCAACATTGCGCCCAATACAATAATTAAAGTCAGGCTCCCCATAACTCCCGCAACGCCCTTTTCAACTGTCCCCACCAACTGTGCCGGTGGAATACCCAAACAAAGTCCACTGAGTAAGGAAACAACTAAAAAAGCAAGAAAGGCATTGATCTTAAAATAAGTTATGCAAAGGATAAGCAAACAAATGCTGATTACAATGAGGATTATAGTCATTATATCACTATTAGGTTTTCCCTCAATTTGAGAGCTTGTATAAAATTTGGTCTATTAAATCATTTTTTCATCCTGAAAGTAAGGTTATTTTTCATTTTTTGCAAGGAAAATGAAAAATTAATGAAAATAAAAAAGGTATGGCTTACACCATACCTTTCTGTTTCCGTGACCTATCTCTTTTTGCTTTCATGACCTATCGTCAAAAAAAAACAGCAATAGGCCCTTGTTGAAAATTTATTTTTTAGGGATCTCTTTGAGAATTTCGAGCACAAAACTCCAAAACTTCTGTACCGAAGAAATGGAGACACGCTCTGCAGGCGAATGTGCACCTAAGATTGTTGGTCCAAAAGAAATCATATCCATTTCAGGATAGTTTGTTCCCAAGATACCGCACTCAAGTCCGGCATGGCAAGCCACCACTTCTGGAGCTTCACCATGTTGTCTCGTATAAATTGATTTGAGCACTTCTAAAATCTCAGAATTCGGATTAGGTGCCCATCCTGGATAATTGCCCGAAAAACCGACGGTAAAACCACCCAGTTCAAATGCAGCTTTTAAAGATTGGGCTAAATCAAATTTAGACGTTTCAACAGAAGATCTGGTTAGACATTTGATGGAAACCTTTTCCCCACCTACTTCTACTTTAGCAATATTATTGGAGGTTTCTACCAAGTCTTCAAAATCGGCGCTCACACGATAAACACCATTTAAGGCCGCATAAACGCTGTTGATCAGGTTTTCCTGCACGTTTACTGGAACTACAGTTGCATAAGCAGCATCAGTTTGCTTCACCACAATTTCCATAGCCGGTTCTGTCGTTGCAAATTCCAATTTAATATCCTGAGCCAATTGTGTCAAATTATGAACAAAGTCAGTTGCTTTATCCTTACTGATAACCACCTTTGCAACACTTTCTCTCGGAATTGCATTGCGTAGACTTCCGCCCAATAAAGAAGCAATACGCAATCCATAATGTGCATTCGTGCCAAATAGCAAACGGTTCATTACTTTATTGGCATTGGCAAAACCTTTATGAATGTCCATACCAGAATGCCCCCCATGTAGTCCTTTTACTGTAATTTCAAAAGATAACGTATCAAAAGGACAAGGCTCTGCAACATAGGACTGTGTTGCCGTCACATCAATCCCGCCAGCACAACCAATATCGATTTCAGTATCATTCTCTGTATCCAGATTCAACAGGATTTCACCAGAAAGCACATCGCCTTTTAAACCTAAAGCTCCCGTCATGCCTGTCTCTTCATCAATCGTAAACAAAGCTTCAATGGCAGGGTGTTCAATAATGGATGATTCCAAAATCGACATGATTGTCGCAACGCCAAGACCGTTATCTGCCCCCAAAGTGGTACCCTCAGCTTTTACCCAATCACCATCAACGTACATCTTAATGCCTTCATTATCGAAGTCAAAAACAGTATCGTTATTTTTTTGGTGCACCATATCCAAATGCGACTGCAATACTATCGTTTTACGATCCTCCATTCCCGGAGTAGCAGATTTTTTGATGAGCACATTACCAATCTCATCAACGCTTGTTTCTAAACCCAAGGATTTACCAAAGTCTACCATAAAGGCAATCACGCGCTCTTCTTTTTTAGAAGCTCTCGGGACCGCATTCAATGCAGAGAAATTTTTCCAAATTGCTTTTGGTTCTAAATTATTTTCAATCATATCTAAATTTTTTCCTTGGTCAAAGTTACTCCATTTTTATTAGATATCCGGTGATTATTGGCTTAGAATAAAAACAAAAGCCAATCACTGTTCGTTCTAATACAGGGTATAAACATCAACATATCATTATGCATAGACCAGTACAAGTTGAACGGAAGGATATTTACTTTAAACCAGATAAAAAGAGAGTTTTAGCACGTTTTTTCTCACTGGGGGATGATCGTACCATTAAAGTTCTCAAACGTATCTTATCCCTGAATGAATCGGAGCGAAAAGAAGTCTTTGGCCAGGTACTCCGAAGCTATACAAAAAGACATCGTAGTATAGTCCATATCTTTGAACGTAATTTTGACCGCATAAGCCACTTATTGGAAAAGATTCCATTTCCAAAAGAGAAACTGAGCCAAATTGACAAGCTACTGATCGGCTCCTATTTCACGATGGAATATTCAATTGAATCGGCGGCATTGTTTAATCCCTCCATTATAGAACATCCGGACCAGACAGAATTATTCAGGGGTGAAAAACGGGTTATTTTGAGTTTCAGGGCAACCGGAGAAGGCCATGTCTCTTCGATCGTTTTTCGATCAGGAACATTGGATGTTGACAACAATATACATATCGATTATGTCGGCAGTTTATTGGATAAACCTATGCAAGTCAAAAATCACCGTTATCACAAGGAGTCATTCTTAAAGAAAATGAATGAGTTGCATGCCGAGCCAACGGAAGTTAAGTCCAAACTGGAAGCTAAGCTAACGGAGACATTTACCTACGAGGAACTCAAACGGTACATCGATGAAGTACGGCGCGATAGCGACGAAAACCTGGAAAATGTGACATTTCTACAACAGGCGCTCTGGCTCGCTTCGTCGCATTATGAAATGACTTTCTCCCTGGATACTTCCATTTCAGAACGTGTGATATTTCCGATTGCCGATACCGAAAAAAGAGGTATTGAAGATGCGCGTTTCGTTCAGTTCAAAAACGAAAGAGGTGAGAGCACGTACTATGCAACATATACCGCTTACGATGGATTCAGCATCCTCCCGAAATTACTCACCACAAAAGATTTTTACCATTTTAAAGTGAAACCTATTTATGGTGAAATTGCCAACAAGGGGGCGGCACTATTTCCACGTAAAATAAATGGACGTTATGCCATGCTCTGCCGCATTGATGGTGAGAACAACTACATCGCCTACTCCAATAATATCAATATATGGCAGGAAACGGCCATCCGGATTCAACAGCCAGAATATCCGTATGAATTTGTTCAGATCGGTAATTGCGGGTCGCCGATAGAAACGCAATACGGCTGGCTGATTTTAACCCATGCCGTTGGACCAATGCGTGAATATGTCCTAGGCGCAGCTCTTTTGGACTTGGACAACCCGCATGTGGAAATTGGACGCCTACATAGCCCATTGATGACGCCCAATGACGAAGAGCGAGAAGGCTATGTACCAAACGTCATTTATTCCTGCGGAGCGATAGTACACAACGAACACCTCATTTTACCTTATGCGATCTCCGATTATGCATCAACCTATGCGACCATCAAGCTCGAAGATTTATTGCTCGCTATCTTGAATCCTGATCGTTATCAATAAAAGCACGGTAAACTACGATATAAGCCAAATAGAAACAAAGGGTACTCTCCGCCCCTTGGTTTCTATTGATGCCATAGGATTCGAGGCCATCACAGCAACCTTTGGTTTCCTCATCATACAAACCGAGCCGAAGATCATTCTCTCCTAAAAACCAGCGGAAAGAAGCAATCATACGGGTAAAATAGACCTTTTTATTGGTCAATCGAAAAGCTTCACGATACATAAATACCATTGCCGTGACATCAAGTGGCTGCTGACCAAACTTGCTGATATGCTTCCCTTGCTTGGCCCACTCCTGGTTTCCGACCAATGAAAGCGCGCCATTCTGGACAGTCATACTTTCGAGAAACTTTAAAGTCGATAATCCCAACTGTTTTATTGTTTCATCGTTCAAAAAAGGATAGGCCGTCAATAACGCATAGGGCAAAATTGCGTTATCATAACTCAATACCGCTTCAAACCATTGCCAGTTTTCATCTGAGCTTGCCTCGTATTCCCGTACCAGCTTGCCGATAAGGGCCCGCATCAACTCTATCATCACCTCGTCATTGGATTGATGATGCAAATATTCCGCAATCCCCAGTACAGTATAAGCTATCGCCCGGTTGGAACGCAACTGGCCAAAATTTGGAACGGCCCTAAAAAACAGTTCATGCCCCAATTGATAATAGCTTGTCAATTTTGTCTCCCGAAGAAGTACGCCCAATGCCCACATGGTCCGTCCAAAGGAGTCCTCCGAACCGACCTCATCGAGGAAACTATGTTGGAAATTCATAAAATTGTGAAAAAGCCCATCTTCGCGCTGATGATAATAGATATAACTCAAGTAGGTCGAGATGCGACGATCGAGCCTTTTGTCAGCAAAATCTTGCTGCGCCAATAAAGTAACTAAAAGTGCTCTTGCATTATCGTCCAGACAATAGCCCTCTTTGTAGTTCGGTAGCGAATAAGTTGCATGCTGTAAGATACCGACCTGATTGGTCAGTCTGTCGATATGCTTCCAACTGAATTTGGGCATTTCCTCTATACTAAATCCAACATTTTCTTTGAGGCTATCATAGGTAGGAATAATCTTATCTAAAATTCGTGTGTACCGAAGGCCTATATTTTTCCAGGTCATCTCTTTACCAAATATACGGGCATTGTCTCTTAGTGTTGTGCGATAGTCCAAATTTGAAAACAGATTTTTGAGCACCTCGGCCATCTTGGCTGAATTTTTAAATTCGACGAGCACTCCCCTTCCATCAGCGAGCAATTCTTTGGCGTGCCAATAAGGAGTGGACACCACCGCAGCTCCGGCACCGATGGCGTAAGACAATGTTCCACTTGTAATCTGTGCCTCATTGACATAAGGTGTAACATAAACATCGCAGGCACATAGATACTCCACAAGATCGGCTTGACTAACAAAGGAATTAACAAATTTCACATGTTCCTGCAACTGATAGGTTTCCACAAGACTGCCCAGGTATTCCCGATATTCCTCGCCGGAATGTGCCAATACATTGGGATGCGTTTTACCAACAACGAGGTACAACAGATCCGGTTCATCTTTGACGACCTCAGGGAGGGATTCAATCACCATTTCAATTCCTTTGTTTCGCCCCAAAAAACCGAAGGTCAATAAGACTTTCTTCCCGGAAAGTCCTTTTTTAAGCTTGGCAAGCTCATGATCTAAAGTAAACTCCGGCACACCGTGGTGTATCAGCCTAACTTTGGAGGTATTGACCCGATAAATCGATTTGAGTAATGTAATTGCATAATTGCTCATGACGATTACAATGGAAGCCCGTTTTACAATTTCAATAAGAATGGCCTTTTCATCAACATTGGGTTTTTCGAGAATGGTGTGAAAATTAACAAGTAGCGGAATGTGTAATGCATTAATCAATGATAAGATATATATGCCGCTATTCCCTCCAAAAATGCCATATTCGTGTTCGAGTATGACGCAATCGTACCCGTTTTCATTAATATAATTTGCGGCTTCAATATAGGACAATTGACGATGTTGATCTATTTTAAACACGACCTCACTGGGATAAACATAGTCCCGATCCGCGACCGCAAAAACATGTTGCGTCGGTTCCTGATTATGCAGTGCTACAGCATGCAATAAATCTGATGTAAAAGTGGCAATTCCACATTCTTTGGGCAAGTAGGTACTTATATAAGCAATCTTCATTGGAATAATATTTTGAATATAGCCCGGACAAAGGCAATAGCATCGTGTGCTCCACTATCTAAATGCGTTTCGAACGAAAATTGTTTGTCACAACTGTATGAATTAAATCGGAGGAAGGTTGGACGACACTTTGTGCAGATCAGTACGTTGCTATAAAACCTGGCGCTGAAAAGCTGTCCATTTGTTGGAAACAGTATAATTTGTTGGAAAACAGGGTATCCATTGATTATGCTTAGTAGAAAACAGAGCCTTGATTATGCGAAATAAGAGCGCTCAATATCCTAGATTCACAACACGTAGATTGCTATTGCTTTTAAAAATCAATTTATCTAAGTTTGTTACAGAAAAACGGGCATTGAATGAAATCAGCAAAGGAAAAAATGATTGCCGGACTTCCCTATATCGATTCGGAGGGGCAATTATTTAAGGAAAGACAATACGCAAAAGAAGAACTGAAGCGATTTAACGATTCAGAGCCTAAACAACTGAAATTCAGAAAACAGATTATTCAAAAACTGTTTAAAGCAACAGGAACTCGATTCTTTCTCGAACCTCCTTTTCGTTGCGATTATGGTTATAATATTGCTATTGGTGAGAACTTTTACAGCAACTATAACTGTACGATTTTAGACGGCGCGCCGGTTACCATCGGTGACAATGTATTATTCGGCCCCAATGTAAGCCTCTTTACAGCTGGTCATCCCCTACATTTTGAAGCAAGAAATCAAGGTTGGGAATTTGCGTTGCCGATCGTTATCGAAGATAATGTATGGATCGGTGGACATGTTGTCGTCAACCCCGGCGTGCGAATCGGAAAAAATTCGGTCATTGGTTCTGGATCGGTCGTCACAAAAGATATACCAGCGGATGTCGTAGCTGCAGGCAATCCTTGCCGGGTGATACGTAACATTACCGAAGCGGATCGGATCAACTATACTGAAAATCTGTAGGGATAACACAGGTCACAAGGGATAACATGGGGCACATTTATAAGAAAACGATCTATCTTCCCACTTACTGTTAACTTACAGAATCATTTGTTAAAGATAATGAATAGGTGACGGTGGCTTCATGTTGTTTTAGAAGAACAAATCCATTACTTGTCCAAAAATGTTGCTGATCGCCGGCCACATTTGCAAGAAGATATTGACCAGCAAATGTATGGATAAATAGTTCCGCATGCTTCAATAATGCTGTGCCTACACCTTTCAGCCTTACATGTGGAGCAACAGCGAGGAAATGGATTGTATAAGTACCACCTGAACTAATCAGGCTCAGCACGCCTACCACTTCGTTTCCATCGTAGGCCGCAAAATGCGTCGCTTCAAAATCGCCCTCCAACATCACCTCGGCCAACTTACCTTCCGGAGCGAAAACCTCTTTTCGAAGTTTCCAGGTCCGGGCGGCAAAAACTTGTTCAATGTACCAATCTATCATAATCCTTTTTCTAAAGACATAAATGCGTCGGAAAGATGATTGATGGTATCTGAAGGTAATAAGGAATAGGTGCCGATCGTCTTCACTGCAATATCTGCCGCGCGCCCATGGATATATACCCCCATAATTAAAGCGTCTTTAGAAGAATAGCCCTGTCCAAGCAAGGAGGTAATAATCCCTGTCAGTATATCACCACTGCCTCCTGTTGCCATCCCAACATTGCCCGTACTATTGAAGTACACAATCCCATCAGGCATAACCATAGCACTATTAGCCCCTTTTATTAACACGTAAAACTGATGTTTACGCGCAAAAACTTTCACTTTCTCAATCTTTTCGAAATCATCTTGCCAAGCACCCAATATCCGGCTAAGTTCTTTGGGATGGGGAGTCAATATACTATGCGCTGGAACAAAAGCCCAAAGATTCGGTTCGCGGGCAAGAATATTTAAAGCATCAGCATCTAATACCAAAGGAGTATCATTAACACAGTTTATAAATACCTTTAGCGCATCAATTGTATGCGGCGCTGTTCCCATGCCGATTCCGATACCAACAGACTGATAGCCATCGATTTCCGGGAATTGGCTAATAAAATCTTGTTCAGGATCAGTCAACACCATCGCTTCGGGCACAGCGGTCTGTAAGATGGTATTACCACCGTCAGGTACATAAGCGGAAGCTAAACCGCAGCCCGCTCGAAGAGCCGCTTTTAACGCAAGCTGAACGCCCCCCATTTTACCTTTACTTCCGCCAATAATAAGGGTATGACCAAATGTTCCCTTATGATCAAATTTCCTTCGTTGTCGATAAAAGGACCTGACAAGCGGCTCGTCGACATAAAAAAGATTGGTTTCTGCCGCTTCAATTGCTCGTTGGCTAAGATCGATATCCAATACCTTGAAGTCTTTTACATACCATTGGTTTTCGGGCAGCAGCAAGGCCATCTTGGGAAACTGAAAGGTATAAACCAAATCTGCCTTTACAATTGGAACATCTGCAGCAGTCTTTTTATCTGCCAGTAGTCCAGAAGGCATATCGACGGAATAGATCCTTGCACCACATCCATTTATACTGGAAATTATACCGTTCCAATCAGCTGTTAATACACGCTTTAATCCATAACCAAACAAGCAATCCAGTACGATTGCATCGGAAGGGATATCAATCTGGTTTTCCGCTGCAATTTTTTGAATCATATGATTGGGTAAACGCTTTTGATTGGCAAGATTATCAGCGGAGTAATCCGCTACATCCATTAAATAAACCTTGACTTGGGCCTGTTGTTGATCCAACAGACGAGCCAGCACCAAGCCATCGCCGCCGTTGTTTCCTTTACCGCAGAAGATGAAAAAGGTACTGTGCTCCAATCGGGGATGAAGCTTTTTAATTTCCTCAAAAACAACTGTTGCAGCTCGTTCCATCAGGTCTAGACTACTGATTTTTTGATCCTTTAGGGTTTCACTATCAATCCTGTTTATCTGCTGAGCGGAAAGTATCTTCATTTGGTCGCTATTTTTATTGAAAGTAGCTATTCTCAAGGTCAATTAAAAATCTCGGTATAATTTTTTGGCAGGCTGGCGATAGTGATCCTAGTGTACGATCCCACGAAGGAACTACATCAGATCGCTATCGTTTAGCTCATGCACGTGTCTGCTTTTTATTCACTTGTTGTTACCGGCTTTTTATTCACTTATTGTTACCTCTTTCACTCCGCCCGTACGTTTCAAGGTACCCCAGGTATTCAATTCACCTTTAATGGCTTTTCTGACAGACTTGAATAAAACGAAGTACATCAGTTGACGCCAGAAAAAACGCTGCGGAAACAAATAAATTAAATTGCTAAGCTTCTCGCCTTCCATTTTAAAGGCAATACCTGCAAAGAACATATCCACGAATACAAAAAGGAAGTAATAAAACATCACTTGACCAAAACCATTATGCAGTGAAAATAATCCTGCAATTCCCGTCCAGCTGATACCATTTACCTCGCTTAAGGAGAAAAGACCACTCACTAGAGAGAATAACATAAAAATATCGGCCAAAGGAGCAAATAAAGGAAGTATAATCTGAAAAATCAGAATATTAGGCATTCCGACCATACCAAAATAGCCATATTTGGGATTCAACAAGGTCTGTTTATTTTTCCAAAAACTCTGCAACACACCAAAACTCCAACGGAAACGTTGCTTGAAGAGCATTTTGACCGTATCCGGTGCTTCCGTATAAGCGATTGCTTCAGATGAATTTCGCACGGTATAACCCGCTCTTAATATACGCATGGTTAAATCACAATCTTCCGCTAACGTATCCGTAGTAAATCCGCCCACTTCCAAAATAACAGATCTACGAAAGGCCCCAATTGCTCCTGGTACGACCGATATCATATTGAGCAAATCGAACGCTCTCCGATCCATATTCTGTGAGGTGATATATTCGATCGATTGCCAATGTGTCAATATATTATGCACATTTCCCACTTTAACACTACCCGCAACAGCGGCGATCTGAGGTTTATTGAAATATTTCATCAACTGTTTTAACGCATCTGTTTTCAATTGTGTATCGGCATCGATACAAAGCACAAACTGTGCTTCGGATTGTTGGATACCATAGTTAAGCGCAGAAGCCTTGCCCCCATTTGGTTTTGTAAATAACCTTACTTTAGGATGATCGCCATACACCTTACTGACAATCTCAAAAGTCTTGTCTTTTGATCCATCATCAACAAAAATCAATTCATAATTGGGGTAATCCAAATTCAACAGGCTTTTTATCGTTGCCAACACTGTTATTTCCTCATTATAGGCAGGAATGATCACACTCACCTTTTCCCGAGGTTCCACAACCAATTGAGATCGCTCTTTTTTACTTTTTTGTTTTTGTCGGATTGCCAGATAAGCAATCATTGCTGTTCTAAAAATTGCCAATACAATTGCAACGGAAAAAACCAAGTTAAGGAAGATGTTACCGTAAAACAATGTTCCTAAGAACAAGCGGTTGGAAGATCCACTAAATCCCGAATCGGAAGCATTTTCTACAGGAGGCATCAGTTCATCACGTTTTTTCCCCATTAAATCTCCAATCGTCGCAAATTTATAACCATGTGATTTAAAATAATGAATAATGCGCGGCAAGGCGGCTATAGTCGCTTCTCGATTGCCTCCGGCATCATGTAATAGAATAATGTTTCCATTATCGCGTTGTTTTATGACTTCATTATAGATTTCATCTGCCGTACGACCAGGTAACCAGTCGTTGGGATCAATATACTCGCCGATATTGATGTAGTTCTCTTTCCGGCTCTGAGCAACAGGCAGAATTTCGGCAACAGTCTGTGGCTCGGCATCGGCATTAAAAGGGGCCCGGAAAAGAATTGTACTATGACCGGTTATGCATTCGATGATCTTTCGGGTGGCATTCAGTTCAAACGTAACGCGATTTGGGCCTATTGTAGACATATCAGGATGAAAAAAGGTATGGTTACCGAGTTCATGTCCTTCTTGATATTCTCTCCGAACCAGATCCATATTTTTCTCAGCCATAACACCAACAAGAAAGAAAGCTCCGGGAACATGTTCCTTTTTTAATATATCTAATACTTGTGGTGTATACGTAGGATCGGGACCGTCGTCAAAGGTCAGGACCACAGTATTATCTCTTTCTCCAAAGCGTTTGATTACATAATTACTTGGCGTCTTTACATACTCCTGATTCTCAACCATAAGCGTTGATGGGTCGTAAGTGAATTTCACTTCCCCCGGAGCAGGACTATTGACCAAGTCCAAAATTTCCCCATCCCCAATATATTGAATACCCCCGACATTGATCTGGCTTATCTTTCCAAAGTCAAAAGGTTCTTTTTTCAGATTTTCTCGGTCCAATGATCTTGAAATAAATGACCATAAACGGGAGTCTTCACTTCCTAAACGCCAAAGTGCAATACCAGCTAGCCCCCAGTCATCTGCTTTGCGGATAAGATTAAAATAGGTTGCAGCGTCTGTAAAATAGACATCATGATGCATCCCTGTCCCATCTTTATAGCTAAAGTTGAGATTTGCAGATTCGGGATCAAAAGTAATCTTAGCATTGTAATTATGCGCCAAAATAACAGCATTATCATATGTCAATGTCTTGCCGACACTGCCTTTTGGCCAATCATATCCATAACAGGCCAAAGCCAGGATCACCTTGTCTGCATCGATCTTATTGCAAAGTTCATCAAGATTTTTTTCGACCCATGCCTGATGTGAAATGGCGCCGGCATTACTTTTAATGGAATGCTGATCATAAGCCATAAGTATGATGTAATCGTTGTACTTTTGTAAGGCAATGGGATCGTAATCATCATTTTCAGGTGAAATATCCTGCGTGACAAGTAGGCCTTCTGTATGAAATACCGTATAGATGTGGCCCATAAAATCATTCAGCGCCTTGTGGTCATCCAACTGTAAATTCTCAAAGTCAATATTTATGCCAGCAAAGCCATTGCGCTTCACTTTAAGAAGGATATCGTCTATAAAACGCTGTTGTTTATCCGGATTAAGTAAAATAGCCTTTACAGTCTGCCCGTCAAAATCGTTACCACTGAAATTGGAAATCTGTGCGATAGCTTTGCGCTTATATTGATGAATGACCTTAAGCGCAGAAGTATCTGCTTTATCCACTACTGTATCTTGATTAGGCACAGTAAAAAAGGATTCCATAGCAACCATATCCAAATGACCAATATTGCGGCGTAGATCCGATAAAGACTGCTCACGAACTTCATTAGACCAAGAACTAACATAAAACCCCATATTGATTCTATCTTTGGTACCAATATGTTTCAAATGCTTCAGCTCCCGGTCACGTTTAATCTTCTCCAATTCGGATTTTACAATGGTAAACTCCTTAAATTGTTTGGATTTTTTTAATCTGGCGGTGGACTTTTCAGTCAATGCTGTGTTGGTATTAATTGTTGGAAAAGGAGGAATCTGAATCTTTCCCAATGTATAAACCACACAGATAACACCAATGATCAAACCTATCACCAATGCTCTGCTCATCCATGAAAAAGCGTACCAGCGCTTTTTGCTTGACGTCTGAAAAATCTGTTTTCCTGACATAATCGTATTCTTATTAACTTCGGCTAAGCTACATCAGAAAATGATCCAAAAAGTTGATGAATAGCTTAAAAATTTCTTAATTTTTTCAAATGATTCACACTTCGAATTATATCTAAATTTAAGTATATTCGATAAAACGCAATACACTAGCTCAGAAACTTTTATATGAGATCAATATATGTACTCATTCCACTCCTCTCGTGTCAGGTTTTCAGTGGATGTGGGCAGCCAAATGTTGCTGCACCTAATAACAAAACTTTGAATCCGGCAACTACTGCGTCAATAGCACCTGACGGAAATCAGTTTATCAACCCCGATGGGATGACGATCAAATCGCGCATTTTGTTACCAGAAGGCTTTAAAAGGCCTACCTACCGGGTCGAAGAATTTGGAAATTTTCTCGAAAATCTTCCATTATACCCCATCGACCAGGAGGTACATTATTATAACGGAAAAATTAAACCTAGAAATAACATCTACAATAGTGTTGTGAAGCTAGACATAGGAAAGCGCGATTTACACCAATGCGCCGATGCTGTAATGCGACTCAGGGCAGATTACTTATACCAACAAAAGCGGTATAAGGATATCAAATTCAACTTCCTTTCCGATAGCAAGCCCCGCGCATATACAAACTATGCAAAAGGAGACTCCTCCTACCCAACCTATTGGAAATACCTGGAATATGTGTTTGCCTATGCCAATACGGCTTCGCTACACGATGAGCTGCCCAGCGCAAAAACGACTCAGGAAGTTAAGATTGGAGATACTTTTATCCAGAAAGGATCACCCATTGGCCACGCAATCATTGTAGTTGATCTAGCCAAGGACAATACTGGAAAAACAATCGTGCTGCTCGCGCAAAGTTACATGCCAGCCCAAGAAATACAAATTTTAAACAATTGGAACAACAGCACGCTTAGTCCTTGGTACGATATAGACCAGGATATTATAAAAACCCCTGAATGGACATTTTACCCTAAAAACCTCAAAACATGGGAATAGCCAGGGTTAAAAACTTGTGAATAGCCAGAGCTGATCATAATAATACTTTTTCAATCGATCAGGTGATGACCAAACAACAGGTAAAAAATAATAAAAGATATTTTTGTCTTTTATTATAAATTTCTATTTTTGTACCCGATAGTCACTTGCAAATGAACCCTATCAAGGTTTACAAAATTCCTCGTAGCGAGGTGGATTTTTTTGTTTTTTATTCCGATCAAATAAAAGATAAAAAGGTATTTAAATATTTTATTATGATTACTGAAGCACAAAAAGAGTTAATCAAAGGCACTGTACCGATTTTAAAAGAACATGGTGTAGCGCTGACTAGTTATTTTTATAAACGTATGTTTGCCCACAATCCTGAGCTTAAACATATCTTCAATATGGGAAACCAACAAAATGCGCGACAACAAACGGCGTTGGCTACAGCTGTGTTAGCCTATGCGGAGCATATCGAGAATCCCGCAGTCCTCCTTTCTGCAGTGAAACATATTGGACAAAAACACAGTAGTCTCAATATTCGTCCGGAGCATTATCAGATTGTTGGCAAGCATCTATTGGCCTCCATTCAAGAAGTATTGGGGGATGCAGCAACAGAAGAACTGATTGAAGCCTGGAAAGTTGCCTATTTTCAATTAGCAGATCTGATGATCGGAGTCGAAAAGGATATGTATGATCAAATGATCCAGAACGAGGGCGGATGGACGGGTTGGAAGCCATTCACCATTGTAAAAGTGGTATCTGAGACCGCCGAGATTCAGTCTATTTATCTCAAGCCAACAGATCAAGGAAAACTTCCAAAACATGAGGCAGGCCAGTATGTAAGTGTACGTGTATTTCTTCCCGAATTACACCTGTATCAACCAAGACAATATAGTCTTTCCGATGCGAGCAATGGAGAGTACCTTCGGATTTCGGTAAAAAGAGAAGCTACGGAAGGAAAACCTGAGGGTATGGTGAGTAATTATATACATCAATACTTTGAAGTTGGAAAACAACTGGAACTCACAGCACCTACAGGTTCCTTTCAACTTATCGAAAGTGAAAAACCACATGTATTTATTAGTGGTGGAGTTGGTCAGACCCCATTAATTGCCATGTTAGAGCATTTAGCTGACAAGAAAGAAGACAAACCAATCACTTGGATCCACGGTTGCCGTAACCCTGATTTACATGCGTTTAAAGAAAGATTAATAACATTGGAAAATCAACATCAAAACATAACTAGTTTTTCTTTCTATGACGAAGCTCAAGATGCGGATGCCGACGTACTTGTGGGTTGGGTTGATCTCGCTAAAATAGATGCTTCGCATCTTCCACAGGAGGCAAACTATTACCTCTGTGGCCCATCAGGATTTATCAAAAAGCACTTCCAATATTTAACGAATCAGGGTGTCAACGCTGAGAACATTCATTTCGAAGAATTTGGTCCAGCATCTTTGCAACTAAATTAATTGCACTACCCCACTTCATCAAATAGTCATCCCTAATTTTTAATCATTGGCGGATGGCTATTTTTGATTTTGTACATTTGCAAAAAGCAAAAAGATTATGGGTATTTTTTCTAAAACATGTGAATATGGACTACGGGCAGTTTTTTTTATCGCACAAAGCTCCCAAGAAAATAAACGCGTGAGCATAAAAGAAATAGCAGAGAGCATCCATTCTCCGGAAGCTTTTCTAGGCAAGATACTACAGAATCTAAGCCGTGCAGGTATCATTCGATCCATGAAGGGACCTGGTGGTGGATTTTACCTCGATAGGGAAGACATGTCCACTCCACTATCCGAAGTCGTCAAAGCGATCGATGGTGAAAGTCTATTTGTCGGCTGCGGCATGGGGCTTGAATTCTGCTCCGAACAATATCCCTGTCCCTTGCATCACGAGTTCAAAAGCATACGCAACAACCTCTCGGAAATGCTTCAAAAAACAACGGTCGGCCAATTCAATGATGACCTGATTAAAGGGAAAATCCTGTTAACGAAAAGCCATATCGACCCGAATAAAACCACGGGTAATTCCTTGGATTAACAGGCTAAATCTTCAGCTTTTTCCTTCATTTTTTCTATTGAGTACCGTTTTGAAAATAATTCGGAAGACGTAAAATTCGCTTTTTTTCGTATAAAACTACACGTTCACATAATCCACATAACACAGCTGATTAAAAGCAATATAAAAATTACAAAACATTAGAATGTATCGCATTTAAGCGTCCCGGCATCCAATTATTCAAATCATTGAAATTACGCGAAATAGGATACCCCAAGACCATTTCTAAACTTGTTATCAGGTCGCCACCAAACTCGATATAACTCCCTGAAAGTAACCCTCACTTTTTATTTAATCCGCTCCATGAAACAAGGAAATAGGCTTTTTGTCAGCCTATACCAAGGCAACAATGCTCCTTTTTTGACGTATTTCTTTTGGGTTAAACCCAAAAAACATGAATTATTTTCTGACTATCACACCATTTTCATACAATTTTGCAGCTTTTAATATAAAACCAAAAAAAATACAAATTAACATCTAAACAACAACATATTACATATTTTATATAAATAAATAAAACACATATAAAACGGTTTAAAAAGCTTGATTTTTATAACAGAAAGGGTGTGGATAAAATTTTATCCACACCCTTTCTGTTATTCATGGATAGCGCTAAAGCGGGCATTCCCTCCAGTGCCGGATACAAAAAAATACAGGAGACCACAATCTTTAAATTCTTCATGTGTATTGTACAGTTCGAGGTCACAGTTCCCGCCATTAACGATGATTACCTACGAAAAGAGCATCCATGTAGTAGAGCGAGCACATAGACGTTACTATATTTTTTTAGCGCTTCTCCCAACATCATGCGAAACGTTTCGCCCCTCAAGCTAGTCCATTTGTAAAGACCACTTCATTATGAGTAAGCAAACACACGATTTAACACCCTTTTGAATCGATCTAAGACAATATCCCTACATAATCATTGCCTTTACCCACAATTTACACAAAGTCGCTTAAAACGAATAATAACAACCTTTCAGCAAAACTATAGGATGATTCAAAAAACTCCCCGTTAAATTAGACAGGCAACTCCCACCTGAATGGACCTACGGCAACCAAGACCAACGACCCAAATCACCCGACTTAATTCTAGCCCTCTTTTAATCGATTTAAGACATCTTCTCCGAGTAAAGCACCATACGGTCACTCAAGAAAAAGAGAAGCAAAAACGAGCTTAAAACAACCTTCACAGCATCGGACCAGCACTTGAATGTGATGAGTTAGACAACCCTTTCGGTATATCCAACAGCGTCAAAAAACAACAAAAAAATCAATAAGAAGATTTAATACAGCTAAATAAACAGAATAACTTTAAGTAAAACATTACAACTAAAACTACCCAAATCCATTAAAATCAAATTCACACAGAACAAAACAAACGCTTTTATTATATTTAAGTTTTCCCAACAAACCATGAGTAACACCCCCTTTGTATTGAGATCATTTTTAAAAACCGAACTTATAAAGATCAGGAAAACCCGCAATGTGATCATTGGTATCTTCCTCGCGATATTCGTTTTTTGTTACGGATTTTTTCTGGTGGCTTTTTTTCAGAAATGGTCGGACAGTGAAGACAGGCTGTCGTTTTTTTACAAATCACTCCCTACCCTATCCTTTCTTTTCGTTTATCTAGGCTTTGCGTTCGGCCTGTTGTGTTGGATAGCTTATATTAAAAACCAAAAATTCATCCATGCACTGCGGCAACTAAACGACGATGATCTTTACATCTACCAACAATACAGCAGACGACTGGTCCGCATCTTTTCAGCTATTGCCCCTTATCTTTTTTGTGAAAATGAAATTTTATTTTTCCCATTTATTGGAAACAAACAGATCCCAATTAGTCAAATCCATCGCATTGAAACAAAAATCATCAGAAGCTACCGAGGGCCCAACAGCTATCGCGTCTATTTCTATAATGAATTCAACAAAATCTATCAGACAACCATGAATCAGAAAGGAGCTTTTGATTTCTTACAGGAGCAGCTTCGGAAGGAAAATCCAGCGATAGTTGTTGTCGCTAGAAACCATTAAACACATACGAGTTTTCAGATAATTCAGCGAAAAAGCGGAGCATCCCCATATCATCGTTCATTGAACTGCTAAATGTGATCCAGTTGAAAAATTAACCCCTATGCTTCTCGCGAAAACCAACAGTCGACACCTACAACCTATCGCTTATTCCCGAAGGAAACTAGACTGGAAGATACAACAGGTATTTACCCGACTCAGCAACTTCTTTGATCACCTGGTTTCTTTCTTCAAGAAAGCGCAACATGTATCGGGTTAAAAATAGCCATTCTACAAGCCTTCCCAGAACTCCGAGAGGAGCCTTAAAATTAAACACATCGCGCATTAATACTTTACCATGTTCCAGTTCCTTGAAAATATGCTGGTGATCCATCGAATGAAACACTCCTTGAGTCATTCGATCTTCGAAAAAATGAGGTTTTTCCATCGCTGTTATCTGTACAGTTAATGTTTGCTTTACTCCAAGATGCCTTGCACGCCACCGCACATGCTGACCTGCCTCGATTAATCCTGTCGTCACCCCATCAATTGCCTTCTCCCCAGTTTTCTTTGTCGAATACATATGCAGATCAATACTACGTGCCAAGTCAAAAACAACCGATAAAGGAGCTTCTATAATTGTATCTAAAATAAGCTGCGGCATAATACTCTTTTAATATATTTCACACGAATTTCGTAAAATTCAGTAATTTCTTTAGGATCGGGCTCGAGAATTTTCTAAATTGATTTACCTTCAGAACGGCAACTAGACAATAATCATGATAACACTACTTCAATTCGAAAAATCAGATTTCCCGCTTTTTAAGTCATGGATTCGATCAGCTGAGGATCTATTACAATTTGCAGGGCCGTATTTTTCGTTTCCGCTTACCGATGACCAACTTGAAAAATACATTCAAGACCCAAAGCGAAACGCCTTTAAAATTATCGACACAGCAACCAAAGAAATTATCGGCCACTGCGAATTAAGCTTCGAACAGGACATTCCAAGACTTTGCCGCATCCTAATTGCAAAAAGTTCCGAACGAAATAAAGGTTATGGCAAGAGCACTGTGAACACACTCCTCAGGCGGCTTTTTATTGAAGGTAATTATGAAACAGCCGATTTAAATGTCTATGACTGGAATCACAATGCAATCCGATGTTATGAATCCGTAGGTTTTCGGATTAACGAAAATATGATTTCGGAAGTAACAATTGGCAACGAAACCTGGAAAAGCCTTAACATGAAGATTAGCAAATCTGATTGGAAAAGTTAATTTAGCACCATGAAAAATAAGCGAAAATTAAAGCATATAGCGATTTACTTATTCGTAATTGGCGCATTACTCGGTTTTTACAGCTGGAAAATTGAGCCACATTGGGTAAAATATGAGCAAATCAATCTAACTGTAAAACATTTACCCGAAGCATTGCAAGGAAAGTCATTGATCCAAATCTCGGACATCCATATTGGCAATTACGTGGATAAAGATTTTATAAAAAGAACCTTTCGGGAAATCGCGGCATTAAAGCCCGATATCATGGTATACACCGGCGACTTTGTACGTCTTGTCCATAATAAAATTCCCTTAGAAGAACTCGATGAAGTCATGCAAGATGCCCCAAAAGGCAAACTTCAAACATTGGCAATTCTAGGCAATCATGACTATGGAAAGAATTTTCAGGACAGTGCAGCGGCAGATTCAATCGTTAGCCTACTCAATGGATATTCGATAAAAGTATTGAGAAATGAAAGCGTAATAACCCAAGGATTAAGAATATTCGGTATAGATGACTTTTGGGGAACGAACTTTGACCTTGTAAAGGCCATGAAAGACTATAATCAATCTCAAGCCAGTTTAGTTTTATGTCACAATCCGGATGCCGCAGACCTCGACGGCTGGAATGGATACAATGGCTGGATACTGGCAGGACACACGCATGCTGGCCAAGTAAGAATTCCTTTTTGGGGCTCCCCGATTATTCCCGTCAAAAACAAAAACTACGATCAAGGAATCAAGAAAATAAGCGGAGACAGAACATTGTATATCAACCGCGGACTGGGCCACAGCATCCCCATCAGATTCAACGCTCGACCCGAGGTTACCATTTTCACGTTAAGGAAAGAATAACAACCCAAGGATCGATTCAATTTGACCCGTTCCTTTAAACAAGATATGGATAAAAGGCCGTGTGAATCGTCTGTCTATAATCTTCCAGTGGATTTCCATTTTGGTGTGCACCCAAAACAGCATAGCTTGAGCTCCAAAAATCTGAAATGATAAAAAGTTGGCGCACGAACCCCTGTAAATTTGCCAAGGGTATATCAGAGCGAAACATGCCTAGCTCAGCGTAATACAAAAACAGAGAGACAAGTTGCTCTTCACGCTGTGCCACCAAATTTCTGTAAGCCTCTGCAATACTGGGGATCCAGTTGCAAATTTCGACAAAATTCTCAAAAATAAACCTGTATTTCGATATTAGCGCATAAGAGCCATCAATAAAACTATCCAGCACCCGGCGAAATGTGCTTGCATCATCTTCAGGTTTCAAAATCATCTTTTCATACTCGTTTTGCAATAATTGGAAAAGTTGAAAAATAATATCCTCGGTATGTTTAAAATGATAATGAAGATTACCGGCACTTATATTCAGTTCCTGAGCAATTTGACGCGTTGTTACCGTACGTATACCATCACGATTGTAAAGCTTCAACGCACCCACAATAATTTTTTCTTTCGTATTCATGATGCAAAATTAGAACAATTGTTCTAATTTTGCATCATAAACTAAAAATAAGATCATATACATGGAAAAATCAACGGGAAATTGGCTAAAAAGGCAATACATCGAATTAAAACAAACTTTAATCCCAGCTCATCCAAACGACAGTTCTTGGAAGAAATTCGGTAAACAGACTGCTTTCTTTATGTTTTTAACTTTAATGGCATGCGGTGCTATAGCAATGTTAATCGCCATCTCCTTCGCTCATTAAGTAGGGAGCTGTTTGACGGCTTATTTATCTTCTACTGGTTTTGTTGGTTCTTTATTCGATTTACTCGGGCTAATCATTTCCCTATCCCCTTCCTAAACGACTGGCTGACTGATTTCGTTTTTGTACCGATTATTATCCATTGTTCATCTATAGTAGGTAGTTATGTATTCAACAATGGCAGAGCCCATGGTTATCCGCTTTACCAAATCTGGATAATTTCATTCTTCACCTCCTTACTTTTTGAATGGATCATGCCTCAATGTACCACTTATAATACCGGAGATATTGCTGACGTCGCAGCTTACTTTGCTGGAGGGTTATTTTATTTCTGTTTCCATCAATCCTTCTATATCAAAAAAAATCATCAACTTATCCGAGAGAGGAACAATAAGCAGAAATCGTGAAATTATACCGGTAGAAAAAAACTCTTTTCGCTCTCAACAGCGATTAATGAAAGCGATTTAAACGCTGAAACTGCGGGAAGCCTCTCTTTATAAAGAATACCTTTAGCGGGAAAGCAGGCATTCGGATAAATGTAAAAAAACCTTTGTTTGACTCCAAATACCCTGACATCAAACAAAAGGCCTTATAATCATCAATACTCGATTAAGAGTACTTTTTCAGCTAATACTCGATCAAGACTTCAGTGACTTGAGCACCTTGTTTAGCACTTTTAAATTTAAACTTCACTTTCTGATTCAAGTTCAATTTCTGTCCAGCAAGACGGTCATTGAAATAAATAGATTGTTGAGTTTCGTTGTCTCTAATAAACCCATAGTTGGAGTCGTTATTGTAATGGACAACTTTTCCGAAGGAATACTCGTCATGATGATTTGAGGCCATGCTTGGACTCTCCCCTTCTTTCAATTTTATCGCAGGTCTGTCTGAAATATTCCCATGTTCATCAACATAAGCAAACAATTCTTCCAAAGATTTCCCCTTGTCGTTGTTTGTTTTGTTGAATTCTTTTTTCTCAATTTTTTGTTGTTTTTTGAGTAGTTTCTTTTTTTCTCGTTCTTTTTTGTTAAATGTAATTTGGCTTTTGCTCATTCAATATGGATTAAAATAAATGTTCCCGAGGAGGTTACGGACCTTTAGAGCTTCGTTGAAAAGATAAAAATGCGATGTGTTCTAAGGAGATAATTGCAAAGGTACAAAAAATTCTTTAAAAAAGGGATATTGAGCGATCCTGCACCAAGTGATCTTAACCTGGAACCGATTCGTTTCTTCGACTTTAAACACAAATATCCAGTTCATAAATTTTTGTCTAAACCTAGTCGCGTACAATGGGCCCTGATAACAGTCAGTTACCTGAAGCCCATCGATCTTTCGATCTTTTTAAACAAGATTTATTTCGATCACAAAATTGAAAAATTCCATAAAACAAAAAGATCATTTGGACGTTATTTTTAAAAAAAACTATGGAAATAAGAAACATCGAAAGGGACGAAAGAGGCAATTTTATTGCAGAAGTTGAAAATAATGAAGCCGGAATTTTAGAGTATACCTGGCAAAACGATCATGAGTTTTCCATTGATCATACAGAAGTCTACGATGAGTATCAGGGAATGAGTGTGGGAAAAAAATTGGTACTGGAGGCTGTTGACTATGCCCGAAAGAATGACGCCAAAATTATCCCAAATTGTCCCTATGCGAAAGCTATCTTCGATAAAACAATAGCTTTTCAAGATGTATTGGCATAAAAAAGCCGTTTTATCCTGTCGATAAAACGGCTTTTTATACTGTATTGAGTGGGTTAAATCACGATATTGATTATTTTTCCTTTGACAAAAATAATCTTTTTGATTGTCTTCCCATCTAAATGCCGTTGTACATCAGCATGTGCTCTAATCGTATCTTCTACTGCTTTTTGATCTAAATCAAGCGCTAATGATAGATTGAATTTCATCTTGCCATTGAAAGATACCGGATAAGCAAATTCAGATTCAACCAAATATTCTGCTTTGAACACAGGATATGAAGCGTAAGAAAGTGTACCGGCGTCGTTACCCAACAGCGCCCACAACTCTTCCGTAATATGTGGTGCATAAGGCTGAAGAACAATGACGAGCTGTTCCAATATCTGTCGTTTATTGCATTTCAACTCGGTCAATTCATTGACACAGATCATAAAGGCTGAAACAGAAGTATTGAATGAGAAACGTTCAATATCATCTTCCACCTTTTTGATAATTTTATGTAAGGCTTTAAATTCTGCTTTGGATGGATCTTCATTGGAAACACTGAAATTACCCTCAGCATCGTGGAACAGTCGCCATACTTTACGTAAGAACTTATAAACCCCTTCAATACCATTTGTATTCCAAGGCTTAGCCTGCTCCAAAGGCCCTAAAAACATTTCGTATAGACGCAATGTATCTGCTCCATAGGATTCGATAATATCATCAGGATTGACCACATTGAATTTGGATTTCGACATTTTCTCTACCTCACTACCGCAGATATACTTACCATTTTCCAATACAAATTCAGCATTTGCAAAATCCGGCCTGAAGTTTTTGAATTTTTCCAAGTCCAGCACATCATTATGAACAATATTCACGTCTACATGCAAAGGAATAGTTTTGTATTCATTTTTTAATCCATAAGACACAAATTGATTTGTACCTCTCCCTTCGCCATCAAGTACACGATACACAAAATTAGAGCGCCCTTGAATCATACCTTGATTAATCAATTTGCGGAATGGCTCTTCCTCATTTTGGTAACCCAAATCTTTCAAAAACTTGTTCCAAAAACGCGAATACAACAAGTGTCCAGTAGCATGCTCAGAACCACCGATATATAAATCTACGGCTTTCCAATAATCCACAGCCTCTTTGGACGCAAAATTACCTTCATTTTTTGGATCCATATATCTAAACCAATACCATGAGGAGCCTGCCCATCCCGGCATCGTACTCAATTCATACTCATATTGATCTTCATATTTCCAATCTTTGGCCCTTCCCAATGGAGGTTCACCCGATTCCGTTGGTAAATATTTATCAACTTCGGGCAATAAGAGCGGTAATTCTTCTTCTTTAATTAAATAAGGTAATCCATTTTTAAAGTAGACAGGCACGGGTTCTCCCCAATAACGCTGACGCCCAAAAATAGCATCACGCATGCGGAAGTTTATTTTCGCTTTACCTAATTTTAATTCTTCCAATTTAGCAATCAAAGCAGGAACCGCCTCTTGGTAAGTCATACCATTGATAAAATCGGAATTGATGTATTTTCCATCTTTATTTGGATCAGCTTCTTCTTCAATATTTTGGGTATCCGAAATAGGAATAATAGGAAGAGTGAAATGTTTAGCAAACACATAGTCACGTTGATCGCCACTAGGAACTGCCATTACAGCACCTGTACCATAACCAGCAAGTACATAATCTGCGATCCAAATCTGTACATCCTGTCCAGAAATTGGATGTTTAGCGTAAGAACCCGTAAAAGCACCAGAGACTGTTTTTGTATCGGCCATACGATCCAATTCAGATTTTTTCGAAGTTTTCTCGATATAGGCGTCTACTTCTGTTTGCTGCTCAGGGGTAGTCAATGCTGCAACCAATTCATGTTCTGGAGCCAAAACGACAAAAGAAACACCATATATAGTATCTACACGCGTCGTAAACACTTCAATTGCTGTATTTAATTGTGGTACGGGAAATTTCACCGAGGCACCTACCGATTTTCCGATCCAGTTACGTTGCATTTCAACCAAAGGTTCTGGCCAATCAATTGTATCCAAACCTTTCAACAAACGATCCGCGTAAGCAGTAATGCGCATAGACCACTGCATCATCTTCTTTTGCTCCACAGGATAACCACCGCGCTCAGAGACACCGTTGATTACCTCGTCATTCGCTAATACTGTACCTAAAGCAGCACACCAGTTTACTGTACTTTCACGCAAATAAGCAATCCGATATTTCAACAATTCCCGTTGCTGTTTTTCTTCATCAAAAGATTTCCATTCGTCAGCGCTGAACTCCAAGAAGTCTTCATCTGAAACTGCTGAAATGCCAGTTGAACCACTTGCAACAAACCTCGCGATTAACGTTCCGATCGGTTCAGCTTTATCTGATTCCTTATTATACCAAGAATCAAACAATCTCATAAAAATCCATTGTGTCCATTTGTAATATGACGGATCAGAAGTACGCACTTCTCTACTCCAATCATAAGAGAACCCAATGTTGTCCATTTGCTCACGATATCGATTGATATTTACCTCAGTCGTCACTGCAGGATGCTGACCAGTTTGAATGGCATATTGCTCTGCTGGAAGTCCAAAAGAATCATATCCCATCGGATGCAATACATTGAAACCTTTCAAACGTTTATATCTTGAAAAGATGTCCGAAGCAATATATCCCAGCGGGTGACCAACGTGCAGCCCCGCTCCGGAAGGATAAGGAAACATATCCAATACATAGTATTTTGGCTTTTGATGCGTATCGGAGGTTTTATACGTTTGATGATCCGCCCAAAACTTTTGCCACTTTTTCTCTAATGATTTGTGATTATACTCCATTTTTATTCGTAAGGAATTTTTATGACTTGCGAAATTACGATTTTAATACTGAAATGTGATAAAAGTTTTGTAGTTTGAACAATAAATTATAGTATTGAAAAGTTAATTAAACATAGGAAGAAAACAGCCTTCGAATTGATTTTTATCAAAGTAATTACAAGATTAATTCGAAATCTTCCACTCAAATAGTTACTTTCGCAAATAAATTTTTGCTTATTATGTCAGAATACGAATTAAGCACACAAAAAAGAAAAACAAAATCTGTATATGTATCTACGGTTATCAGTATCGCTCTCGTGTTGTTGGTAACAGGTATGTTGGGATTACTCTTGGTGCACGCTAAAAATCTTTCGAAATACGTTAAGGAAAATATCGTCTTAAATGTCATCGTAAATGATGGCACAAGTGAAGGTGATGTCCTTTCTCTACAAAAAGACCTGGAAAAAGATCCTTACGTGCTTCGCACCGAATATATTAGTAAGGAATTGGCTGCAAAAAACTTGAAAGAAGATCTTGGTGAAGATTTCGTACAATATTTGGGACATAACCCACTTCTACCTTCTTTGGATGTTTACATGAAAGAGAATTATGCCAATACAGATAGCATTAAAACTTTTATTGAAAAGATCTCCAAAAACAATAAAATTAAAGAAGTTGTATACCAAGAGTCATTAATTGACATGGTCAACAAAAACGTACGTATAATCGGAATGATTGTTCTTGCTTTTGCGGTTATCCTATTGATTATCGCCGTAGCTTTAATCAACAATACGATACGTCTTGCGATCTATTCACAACGTTTCTTAATCAAAAGTATGCAATTGATTGGGGCTACTAAAAACTTTATTCGTAAACCATTTATAACGTATGGCATCATTCATGGTTTACTGGGATCTTTGATCGCGATTTTACTCCTTATTTTAACGCTGAAATTTGCACAACAGCAAATACCAGAACTGGTCTTTTTACGCAATTGGTTCGAATTTGCGGTGATCTTTTTAGGCGTAATCTTGATTGGAATTCTCATTTCGGGACTTAGCACCTATTTCGCAGTAACAAAATATTTAAAGGCACAATCTAACGATTTATACAGATAAAAATGGCTCAAATAAAGAAATCTACTGAATCAGTCAACAAAGGTTCATTTGTATTCTCCAAAGTAAATTACCAACTGTTCATAGCGAGCTTAGCTATTGTAATCATAGGCTTTACATTGATGTCTGGTGAAACTGATATCTATAGTTTTACCAAGATTACCTTGGCCCCTATTGTTGTTGTTCTTGGGTTTGCGATAGGCTTTGCGGCAATCCTATATCGTCCCAAAAACAAATCAAATTAAAGCATAATCTTATCTTAAACAGATGTCTATTATTGAAGCTATCATCCTTGCTATCATTGAAGGATTAACGGAGTTTTTGCCTGTATCTTCGACAGGTCATATGATCATTGCTACTGCCTTAATGGGTATTCAACCATCGGCATTTGTCAAACTATTTACGATTGTCATCCAGTTAGGAACAATATTATCGGTTCTGGTACTATACTACAAACGTTTTTTTAAAACGCTATCATTTTACTACAAATTGGTCATTGCAGCTATTCCAGCCTCTATATTGGGTTTGCTATTCAACGATTATATTGATGCATTATTAGAGAGTCCTTTAATGGTCGCAGTGATGTTGGTAGTCGGCGGCGTAGTGCTACTTTTCGTTGACAAGTGGTTCAACAAACCAACTGTTGAAGATTCGGACAAGGTTTCCTACAAACAAGCTTTTATGATCGGGGTATACCAATGTCTTGCATTAATCCCGGGTACCTCAAGATCTGCAAGTACAATTATTGGCGGTATGGCTGAGAAACTAACCCGTAAAGCTGCTGCGGAATTTTCCTTTTTCCTTGCTTTGCCTATGATGTTTGGTGCTTCTGCAGTAAAGCTTTTAAAGTTTTTTAAAGAAGGTAACACCTTCACAGGAGAAGAACTTAATTTGCTTATTATTGGAAATCTAATTGGTTTCGTTGTTGCAATTGTAGCCATTAAGTCTTTTATTGGCTTTTTGACCAAATATGGTTTTAAAGCATTTGGTTGGTACCGAATCATCGTTGGTGTTATTATTCTTGCCCTCCTACTTTCGGGCCATAGTTTACAAATTATCTAAAATCTTCGGATGGAAAATATAGAGGTTAGTGAAAATTCAGCAAAGTTCAACTTTGCTGAAGGAGAAATGTTGTTGATCGATAAACCTTTAACATGGACAAGTTTTGATGTTGTTGGTAAAGTTAGAAACTCAATCAAGCCATTAAAATTAAAAGTCGGTCATGCAGGAACTCTAGATCCACTGGCAACAGGTCTACTGATTGTATGTACCGGAAAACTAACAAAGAAAATAGACAGCTACCAAGCTGAAGACAAAGAATATACAGGTTCGATCACATTAGGAGCGACAACGCCTTCTTACGATCTGGAAACAGAAATTGACCAAACCTTTCCAATCGATCACATCACAGAGGAAATGATCTTCGAAGCAGCAAAATCCTTTGAAGGCGAAATTCAGCAGTTTCCTCCAGCCCATTCAGCCATAAAAATTAATGGTGAACGCGTCTATGAAAAGGCCCGTCGTGGCGAAGAGGTTGAAATAAAATCCCGCCAGGTACGCATCAATAGCTTTCTCATTGAAAAGATCGAGCTTCCCAACGTGTATTTTCGCATATCCTGTTCAAAAGGAACCTACATTAGATCATTGGCCTATGACTTTGGAAAAATCTTACAGAGTGGATCACATCTGAGTTCTTTAAGACGCACCAAAAGTGGAGATTATTCGGTAGAAAATGCCTGGAATCTAGAACAACTTATCGCTGAAATAAAACGTCATAAAGAAATCATTAAATAACTTTACCCTCCCATTTTATTGATTCTTTATCTTATTTTTGCAAAAACTCCTATAAATGAAAATCTACAGAAGTTTAGATGATTTCTCACCAGTTGAAAATGCAGTTGTAACCATCGGTACTTTCGATGGTGTTCATATTGGCCATCAAAAAATATTGGCTCACTTAAAGGAAGCAGCTCATAAAATTAATGGTGAGACAATTTTGCTTACTTTTTTCCCACATCCACGGTTGATTATCAATCCAGATGATGATAGTTTACGCCTAATCAACGATATCGAAGAAAAGGTCAGTCAATTAAGCAAAGTGGGAATTGACCACTTAATTATCATTCCTTTTTCCCGTGATTTTTCAAATCAGACTCCGGAAGAATATATTAGTAATGTTCTTGTAGGCAAATTGGGTACAAAAAAGATTGTGATAGGTTATGATCACCATTTTGGAAAAGACCGAAAGGGTACTATGGGCGATTTAGAACAGTTTGCATCTATATTTGACTACAGTGTTGACGAAATTCCGGAGCAGGATATCAACGATATTGCAGTATCCTCTACACGAGTACGTGAAGCGCTTATAAAAGGCGATATAAGAACAGCTAATCTCTATTTAGGCTATCCTTTCGAATTAACGGGAACTGTTATTAGAGGCGACCAAATCGGGCGTACAATCGGATTTCCAACAGCAAACCTACAGGTTCACGAACCTCATAAACTCATACCGGCCTATGGTATTTATGCTGTTGAGGTTTACATCTATAATCATATCCAAAACATCACTACTGGCGAGTATAAAGAGGAAAATCCGGTTTCAATTGCGAAAGGTATGGGCTATATAGGGACCAGACCCACTGTTGATGGGATGAATCGTGCTATTGAAATCAGCCTATTCGATTTCGATCAGGATATTTACGGCAAGACACTACGTGTCAAGTTCCTTCATTTTATCCGACATGATGAGCGGTTTGACTCGCTTGAAGAAATGAAAGCTCAGATCAAAGCAGACGAAGTCGAAATCAGAAGTCTTATTGGTTAGAACAAGTCTGTTAGTTATAAAATAAAAAAGCGGGAATTCCCGCTTTTTTATTTTATAACTATTTTTTCTCTTCCTTGCACAAAAGAAGATATTATTTAATAAACGCCTCGATACCCAATCTGTAGCTATCCAGGCCAAAACCACAGATCACCCCTTTACAATTCTTTGCCAGGAACGAATGATGGCGAAACTCCTCTCTTTGATGGACATTGCTTATGTGAACTTCAATTACAGGTGTTGTAACAGCCGCAATTGCATCTCCAATAGCAACAGATGTATGCGTATACGCTCCAGCATTCAACACAATTCCATCAAATTCAAAACCAACTTCGTGGATCTTATCGATTAACCCTCCTTCTGAATTGCTTTGAAAATAGTGCAATTGTACCTTTTCAAACTGTTGTTTAAGTTCTTCAAAGTAGCTAAGGAAGTCCTGGCTACCATAAATCGATTTCTCCCTTACACCCAACAAATTCAAATTTGGGCCATTCAGTATGAGGATTTTTTTCATTGAAATATAATTATTTTTGCACTGGTCCATTGGCTAACGGAGCGAACCCATGCCATTTTCTGTTTAAATAGATCGTTTTTAAGCCGTAATAAATCATAAGAAAGGATCGTCAACCATCGGATATTTTATGCTGGCTGTATCAAAGCTTTCTCTCCTATGTTGTCCATTTTTCCTGAGACATGGTTTTAAAAACAAACTATATTGATCCTATAGTCGAATCAATATAGTTTGTCCTATTTCAAATATAGTTCGATTTATATAATTTCTATAAATCGTTATAAATTGCCCGGAAACTTGAGCGAAGACCAAATGAAACAACGCCGGACTTATTGACTACCGGTGTTTCATATTGTGCTTTTGCGTAACGTTGGGTATAACCAAGTTCTAAGCGAAGGTTATACTTGGGGTTAAGCACATAGGCAGCCTTAGCATCCGCATAATAGATATTGTTCTTTATTCCTTGCGCTATATGGTTTCCATATAGATTTGGTATCGTTCGATAGGATTGAAAAATATCTCCGCCCATATTACTTCCATCAGGTAGATCCAGCCCATTTTGGGTAAACATGCCCTGTAACGAAAAGTCCCATCTATCCCAGGCATAATTCACAAGACCAACAAGCTCTCTAAAGTTTGCCCCTTTCGGATGGGCCAATGGTTCGGCATTGTTACTGTAGTTTGAATACGATTTAAAGTGTGCGTAAGTATATGGTCTTGCTGTATTATACTCGGCAAGAAAATTTAAATTCTTCACACCAAACATATCATATCCCCTTACGCCAAGTTGTGCTCCCCATTTGTTGTGCGCATAGCCGTTACCGGCGAAGAACTCTTTAGCAGTAAATTCACCCAGTAAAAACTGTCCATATGCAGTCAATCTATAAGGTAATTTATATTTGGAGGTCAATCCCAAAAACATTTTGTCAGGCGACGTTGAGTTATTACTTTCAACAGGTCGAATAAAGATAATTGGACTAATATAACTAAAATCAAAACCTCTTTTACCAGCTTCATCTTGAGCAGCCCAAACGACAGACTGAAAAAAGCCTATCGATAACTTATTTGTCACATTCCAATCCAAGTATTGGAAAGCACCCCATTTTTTTCCGTCTCCTAAACGTGTATTATTCTGCCCTTCCATCGGAGTTGTACCCGTCAAATCTTGCCTAGGATGCGTCGGATCATTCATATACGCCCAGATCGAAGTATATTGAACATTCCCTATGGTCCCGGTCAATTTCAGATGCGCATAGTTTGAAGAAAAATCCGATAAAAGCATCGATCGATAGCCATCCCCGATAAAGTTTTTGTCGTAAGCCAAAGTTGCCTGGATATACTTATGGGCGTCATAAGTCATACTAGCTGTCGCATACATCCAGTCCATTTTATTCTTGGACTGAAATTTTGTATTTCCTTGACCCGGAATAACTTTATGTGCAACAATATAATCATCTAAATATTTAGGAAAGACAGCTTGGTTTTCAAATGCAGAGGTATTCAATGTAAATTTGTTTCCTACATTCAATCCCACCTGAAATCCTCTACCATTCATCCAAGTACGACGTTTGTCACCTTGCATATCTTTTCCAATATACATATCAGGCAAATAGTCTGCGTAAAATGTGTAATCGTCTTTTTCAACCTGCACAAGATGTTCGTTAAAGATCTTGCGCATGAACCAATTAGACGAAGAAACGGGTTTATTAGATTGGATTGAATCAAACTTAGCTAACAATAAAGAGTCTTTTATGACGAATGGTTTAGCAGAAGTATGCATTCTCGTCTCCGTAGAATAAACCGCATCGTTCATTTTTTGATAAAAATGATACGAATAGGGCTGACTCTTAATCTGGGCAAAACCTCCGCAGGAAATACCTACTCCCATGCCTGCCAGCACGATTCGGAGTAAATTATTATTTTTTGTTATATTAAGCCTCATAAAATTATTTCAAAGATTATTTTTTCTAGCAAAATGCATTCCTAAACGCAAATTAACCGAATAAAATTGACTTTATTCATATGTTCAGTCAATTTTATCATGCTAAATCGTATTTGCTGTTTCTTTTATTCAAAAATATTTATATCTTGCATTTCAGTAAATAACCTTAAATCATAAAAAACAGCCCTAATAAGCATGAAACGCAGAACATTTATCCAAAACGCAACCCTGTTAACCGCAGGTGCACTTACAAGCAAATTTTCATTCGCTCAGGAACATTCTTTTCCCACCGTACGGACAGGTAAAGAGAAAAGACTTTTCTCGAGCAAGATAATCGAAGATGCAATTGTAGAATTTCAGAAAAATGTTAAAAATAAGGAACTGGCTTGGTTATTTAACAACTGCTTTCCTAATACCCTAGATACTACCGTATTTCCCTATGTCCAAAACGGAAGAAATTATACCTATGTGATTACAGGGGATATTGATGCCATGTGGTTGCGTGACAGCAGTGCGCAGGTATGGCCGTACCTCCCTTTTATGAAAAAGGACAAAAAACTACAAGATCTTATTGTTGGCTTAATCCAAAAACAGAGTAAATGCATCAATATTGATCCCTATGCCAATGCATTTTATAACGATCCAACAAAAAAAGGCGAATGGTTCAGTGATCACACAAACATGAAACCTGGAATTCATGAACGAAAGTGGGAAATCGATTCATTGTGTTATCCAATTCGATTAGCTTATCATTATTGGAAAGAAACAAATGATAGCAGTCCATTTAATGAAGAATGGTTAGAAGCACAACATAAAATATATCAGACTTTCGTTGAACAACAACGTAAAGATAGTCTAGGCCCATATAAATTTGAGCGAACAACCTCTAGAGGATCCGACACATTACAGGTAGATGGCTACGGATATCCTGTAAATCCAGTTGGTTTGATCTGCTCTAGTTTTCGACCGTCGGACGATTCTACAATCTTCTCATTTTTGATTCCATCGAACTTATTTGCGATTGTTAGCCTTAGACAGTCTGCTGAAATTTTGAAAAAGGTTAAAAATGAACACGAACTCGCTGCAAAAATGGAAGCGCTTGCCAATGAGGTCGAAGCAGCAGTCAATAAATATGGTATCATCGACCACCCGACACTGGGCCGGATTTACGCATTTGAAGTAGACGGTTTTTCGAGCCATCTTATGATGGATGATGCAAATATCCCTAGTTTGTTGGCCCTACCATATTTAGGAGCTGTAGATATAAATAACGAAGTTTATCAACGTACGCGTAACTTTGTTTTGTCTGATAAAAATCCATTCTTTTTTAAGGGAACAGCAGCAGAAGGCATTGGTGGACCTCACATAGGAAGAGATATGATCTGGCCGATGTCCATTATTATGCGGGCGCAGACCTCAACAAATGATGATGAGATTCGTAATTGTATTAAAACACTGGTCAATACACATGGTGGAACAGGATTTATGCATGAATCTTTTCATAAAAACGATCCTAAAAAATTCACAAGACATTGGTTTGCTTGGACAAATACATTATTTGGCGAATTAATTTGGAAAATATATAAAGAGAAACCATCTTTGCTTCAATAAATCTGAAACTTGTAACACAATGTTATAAGTTTCAGAACTTATAACATTGTGTTATGGATAATTTAACAACCCCCGGTCCTATTGGTATTTTTGATTCCGGTTATGGAGGACTCTCCGTATTCAAGGAAATTCAAGAACTTTTACCTCAATACGATTATATCTATTTAGGCGATAACGCCCGTGTTCCCTACGGTACAAGATCCTTTGAGACCGTTTATAATTACACCAAACAATGTGTTTTTAAATTATTTGACTTGGGCTGTAATCTCGTTATTCTCGCATGTAATACGGCTTCTGCAAAAGCATTAAGGACTATTCAACAGCATGATCTTCCCCCTGGAAAGAAAGTCCTTGGCGTCATCAGACCCACAACCGAAATCGTACACAATTTTACGAAAACTAACAAGATCGGTATTTTAGCCACTACAGGAACGGTAAAATCTGAATCCTATAAAATAGAAATACACAAATTCAATCCAGAAATTGAAGTTTTTCAGCACGACTGCCCTTTTTGGGTTCCTTTAGTAGAAAACAATGAAATCAATACAGAAGGCGCACATTACTTTGTAGAAAAAGATTTACGAGAACTTTTACAGCAATCCGATCAAATCGACACCATTGTACTTGCCTGCACCCATTATCCATTATTGCTACCCGTAATCCAAAAATATACACCAAGTAATATAAAAATCATCTCCCAGGGACCTATTGTTGCCAATAGCTTAAAAGAATATCTTGATAGACACCGGGAAATTGAAACAATTTGTTCTCAAAATGGCCAACTGGCCTTTTATACAACAGACGATCCACGGGACTTTGAAAACAAAGCAAAAATATTTTTTGGACAGCCAATAGCCGCAAGCCATATCAGTGTTTAGAAAATAAAAGGCAATAATTTTTAAAACTTTTACTTCCCAATTTTCGTTATTCTGATAAAAGGCGAGTAAAATGAAAAAGAACTTTATAACCATTGCTTATAATCAGGATACACAGCATTGCGAATCCAAAGAGTTTTCAAACATACAGGAAAGTGCAGATTATTTTAAGACTTTCGAGACCTCTGCACAACCCAACTACGTTCCCGTGTGTATTTACAATTTAAATACAAACACCATTCTAGATATAAGTGATTATTATATAAACAACGATATTGAGCTCCACCGAATCGTAAGAAACTGCCTGGCGGGAAAATAACTCCTTTAATACTTATAAACAAATTAGCGGACTAGCATTCCCCTTTCTTATTAGTATGAGTTATATATTTATATTATTACATTCTGAAAAATAATATTTCATTAATTTTTAATATCTTCAAGCAGATAATCAGACCAAAAACAAGTCACAGATAATGAAAACCAAACTGACAATAAGCCTCTTAACAGTATCTTTAGGATTAACTGCATGTAATTCCAACCATGCCAATTCAAATTCAAGTTCGGATAGCAGTGCAAATTCTGCAACTGATACAACAAGTTATCCTCCCGTAGAAACACAAAAGGCAAACACGAATTATAAACCAGCATTTGCTGGACAAACCAGAATTAGAGGTGCAAAGACGAGCACGCCATTCGAAGGTAAAGTAATTGCCGAGGGATTAAAATCTCCTTGGGGTATCACTGCGCTACCCGATGGTCGATTATTAATCTCAGAAAAAGAAGGTGATTTTCGCATTGCAACGGCAGACGGCAAATTAAGTGAACCAATTAAAGGTTTACCTCAAGTCAATAGCAGTGGGCAAGGTGGGCTTTTGGGATTACGTCTTGATCCAAAATTCGAGTCAAACCGTATGATATATTGGGTTTTCTCTGATAATACCGCTGCTGGAACTTTGACGGCTGTTGCGAAAGGAAAACTGTCAGCAGACGAGAAATCGATAGAAGGTGCTAAAGTTATCTACCAAGCTACTCCTGCTCATAAAGGGAACTTGCATTATGGTGGACGAATTATCTTTGATAAAGAAGGTAACATTATTTTGAGTACAGGTGAAAGATCTGATTTGGTCACAAGACCATTGGCACAAGATCTGAATGCAGCATTGGGCAAGATCCTACGTATTACCACTGATGGACAGCCTGCCCCTGGGAATCCATTTATAGGCAAGGCAAATGCACGTCCGGAAATTTACAGTTATGGACATCGTAATCCACAGGGACTTGCCTTACATCCTGAAACTGGCGATCTTTGGGAAACCGAATTTGGTCCACGGGGCGGCGACGAGTTGAACAGAATTGAAGCTGGCAAGAATTATGGATGGCCAACGATTACGTATGGTATAGAATATAAAGGAGATAAGGTTGGTGAGGGCATACAACAAAAAGACGGTCTGGAACAACCCGTCTATTATTGGGATCCTGTTCTCTCGCCTAGTGGAATTACATTCTATACCGGACAGAATATTCCAGAATGGAAGAATAATCTTTTTATTTGCGGTTTGAGCAGCATGCACATTGCCAGAATTATCCTGAAGGATAACAAAGTGGTTGGAGAAGAACGTCTACTAGGCGGTGAAGGACAACGATTTAGAGATATCACGCAGGGAAAAGATGGCGCGCTGTACGCCATCACAGATATCGGAAAATTATATAAAATTGATAAAAAATAAATACTTCGATTCGACGCAGCCCTTCTCAAATGGGCTGCGTTTTATGTTGACCTAATGCTAAAAAACACATTTTCAATTATTTTTTTATTGACCTCATTTGCTATATTTCTTTTCGAACATGACAACCACTCTAGTTTGGCTCGATTATTGATCATCTATTAGCGAATCAATAAATTATTATATGGTAAAAAAAGAAAAAATGAAAAAACTATTAGAAATTAATCCCTTGTCATTCTATATGACCAACTGGGGATTCGTAAACAACACCGCCCCAAAAAGAACGCGCAAAACCTGCCAACCTTCTCCCAAAAATTAAGCGTTCTTGCTTAAACAATTCAATTAAAATTTATTAAAATCATCTGCTGATATCCTCCATACGGATATTAAGTAAGAGATTTATTTCTTTTACTAGATCCGTATGGAAGGGCATTAAGCTATGCGAAAAAATAGGCCAATGCGATTACGATTATAATACAAGCAATCATAATGTATTTATTCAATTGGCTATTTTTCTCTCCTTCGTCACTTTTATAGTGATAATCTCGTTTGTTGGGCAAATTCATAAGCTTGTTTTTATTCATGATGAAGTTACGGACTTTTTTCCATATTATTCGTGATGATAAGGCTCTCCCTTCATGATAGAAAATGCACGATAAAGCTGCTCTGTAAAAAACAAACGAATCATTTGATGCGAAAATGTCATCTTGGACAACGAAATTTTTGAATTTGCTCGATCATAAATTTTTTGGTCAAATCCATAGGGACCACCAATAATAAATACCATTTGCTGAACACTTTGCACCATCATTTTTTCCAGATAAGCAGAAAACTCCAGGGAGCGAAACTCTTTTCCATGTTCATCGAGCAGAACGACTAAATCTTGAGGCTGTAATTGTTTTAGAATCAAAAGAGCCTCCTTATCTTTCTGCTGTTCAGCAGAAAGATTCTTGACATTTTTGATGTCTGGTATCACCATGATATTAAAGTTCACATAAAACTTTAACCGTTTAATATACTTGTCAATACCCTCTATCAGGTACTTGTCATCTGTCTTACCTATACAAAGTAGCGTTATCTTCATCTAAACATTTTATAAGTTTTTGTTATGAATAGCACAATAGAAGCCGGCTTTCTCGATCCAAAATAATGGCTTTGTTCTTGTTTCCGGGTATTGTCAAAAGCTGCTCATAAACTTTTATCCAAGAGCTGCTACGCTAATAAATAGCGCATACATACAATTGAGCAAAGTTCTGATTTTATTTAAAATAAACACAATCAAAAGGACAAAAAAACATTAACCTCATTTATTCGTTTAGTTATAAAACATTTATTTTCTCGTACACGCTGAAAATGGATAATAACCTCGTTTTAAGCGCATCGATCAGATCAAATTGTTGTATATAACAATGATATTTCAACAACTACAATACGCGGAAATAAAGCTGCTGCGTTCATTGTCTAAAAAGATGTGAAACTGTACGTGCTCATTTGGATTATAATAATATGGAAATGCAAACAAATTAAGTATACACATGAAAATAATAAAATCAATTATTCTTATTGCTTTTGGCTTATTAGCACATGAAACCTACGCTCAGACAACCGCGGTAGACAGTACGAAAACCTGGATTATCAAAGGAGAAAACACCTTTCTGATCAACCAAAGTTCATTTTCCAATTGGGCTGCAGGTGGGGTAAATTCATTTTCCGGCAACCTAACTCTTAATTACGACTTCAATTACAAAAAAGGCAAATGGTCATGGGACAACAAGGTCCTTGCGGCTTATGGGCTAACCTTTCAAAAAGAGTCGGACTGGCGCAAAAATGATGACCGATTAGTTTTAAATAGCTTGTTGGGACATCAGGCGTCTCAGTATTGGCTTTATACCTTCTTTCTAAACTTTAACACACAATTTGCCGATGGTTATGATTACACAGCTTCACCCAAAAAAAGAATATCCAGGTTTTTAGCTCCGGCATACCTGAGCTTCGGTCCGGGTTTTGCTTACAAACGATCGGACAACCTCAGATTTAATCTTTCACCTGCGGCTGTGCGCTTTGTATTCGTAAGTGATACACTCCTTTCCACACGATATGGACTAAATCCGAACAGCAAGTCCCGCACTGAATTCGGCGCATCATTTGATGCTTATTATAAAGTAAATTTAATGGAGAACATTTCATTTGAAAATATACTAAAACTCTATTCAAACTATTTAGATAAACCTCAAAATGTAGATATCGACTATACGGCCAATCTTTTTATGAAGGTAAACAAGTTTATTACAGTAAACGCAGGTGTACAGATGATCTACGATGACAATACAGCTATTCCGATTATTAAAGATAATGTTGAAGTTGGAAAGAGAAATTCTGCCCTACAAATTAGGCAAATTGTTGGTGCTGGCGTGACATACAAGTTTTAAAGGCAAAAAAAATAGCAGGCACAAGCCCACATAAGCAAGATAAATTACGAAGTCGCTGTAAACGAAAAAACCGAATTTAAATCATTCGGTTTTTTCTATTATTTAGGAATACTTATGTAAAATTAATCACTAAAATGGCGCATCATCAGGCATGTCGTTCATTCGGGATGGCATAGTAATCCCCCCACTGAAGCCCCCAGCACTAAAATCATCAGCAAAGTTTGGCGACGGATTCAATGCAGAAGCAGAAAATGTAGCCGGTGCATCACCGAATCCATCTCCACCACCCATACCCGAAAACTCATCTTCTAAATCCACAAACTTCACAAATTTACCCACAAAGCGAAGTGGAACAATTCCGGTCTCACCATTACGGTGTTTTGCAATAATAACTTCACCGACACCGGCAGTAGGACGTCCCTCTTCATCTTCTGTCAAACCATAATATTCGGGTCTATATAAGAAAAGAACCATATCCGCATCCTGCTCAATAGAACCAGACTCCCGTAAATCGGACAACATAGGACGCTTACTGTTTCCTGGCCTTGACTCTACTGCGCGACTCAACTGCGACAATGCAAGCACAGGAATATTTAACTCTTTGGCAACAGATTTCAAAGCACGGGAAATACTACCGATCTCTTGTTCACGGTTCCCCCCACCTTTACCGTCTGCTTTTCCATGCATTAACTGCAAGTAATCGACGATCACCATTTGGATATCGTATTGTGCCTTTAAGCGCCTACATTTAGCTCTAAATTCGAACACGTTCAACGCCGGCGTATCATCAATAATAATAGGCGCATCAGTTAAACGACCAATTCTCGAATGTAATTGTTGCCATTCATGATCAGCAAGATTTCCTTTTTTCAATTTCTCTTGCTCAATTTCGGTTTCACCAGCGATTAGACGATTGACAAGCTGAACAGATGACATCTCCAGCGAGAATACGGCAACTGCTTTTCCGTGTTCCACTGCAGCATTACGTGCAACGGAAAGTACGAATGCCGTCTTTCCCATCGCTGGACGTGCTGCAATAATAACAAGATCGGAAGGCTGCCAACCTGAAGTCATACGATCCAAGGCAGTCAAACCCGAAGGCACACCTGTCAAACCATCCGTGCGGTCACGCAGCATCTCAAGATTAGAAATCGCCTCACGCATAATATCGTCCATCTTCCTTGAATCTCTCCGCAAGTTATTCTGCGCGATATCAAACAAGCTTTTTTCGGCATGATCCAAAAGATCGAAGATATCTGACGTTTCATCGTATGAGCTATTAATAATTTCAGTAGAAACTTTAATAAGCTCACGCTGAATATATTTCTGCGAAATAATACGTGCATGATACTCAATATTAGCTGCCGAAACCACGCGATCTGTCAATTGCGTAATATAATAGGCACCGCCGACCATTTCAAGAGCCCCCATCCGTCTAAGTTCCGAGGTAACGGTTAATATATCAATTGGAGAAGTCTTTTGAAAAAGGCCAAAAATCGCTTCAAAGATTTTTTGATGTGATTCCTTATAGAACGATTCCGGTTTTAAAATATCAATAATTTCACTCAGCGCATTCTTTTCAAGCATCAAAGCTCCCAAAACAGCCTCCTCAAGATCCACTGCCTGCGGCGGAAGTTTACCCAAACCACTCACCAAATTATTTAATTTGGTACGACGTTCGCCATAATTACCCCGTTTGTTATTATCCGTGTTATTCGCTTCAAAATTACTGTCGTTCATCATGATATTATATCAGAAATATAGCTTTGCTATCCTTATAAATTTTAGATAGGATAACAAATGTATAAAAAATAAAATTCACCACCATGCGGAGTTACACACAGAGAAATTCAACGATCACACCCGAAACCTCAAAAAGCTTTGAAGGACACAGATTTACACAGTGAGTTTTCAACACTTACTGTTGAAAAGATGTTGAAAATAAAAAATTACCACTTAAAATCAACACATTAAAAAATGTTAATAACTTAAGCCATTGTGAATAAGCAAAATGGTAAAAAGCAAATCAATCCTCTCGACTATCATCAAAACAAACTGACTTTAAGATGAAAACAAATCCCTTTTTTAGCACTAAAAAATATTCATATATTGTATCTTTGTAACTATGACGCACGACTCCTCAACATTAAAACCCTATAAAGATACCAACGATGGGAAGAAGAAACAGGTAGCAGACATGTTTGACAACATCTCTCATTCCTATGATTTTTTAAACCATTTCATGTCTTTGGGTATTGACATTATATGGCGCAAAAAAGCCATCAATGCCTTGAAGTCCATAAAACCGCAACTGATGTTGGATGTAGCGACGGGAACTGGTGATTTTGCATTGGAATCAATTAAAATCTTGAATCCGAAAAAGATTATTGGTGTCGATATTTCCCAAGGAATGCTTGAAGTTGCTAAGAAAAAAATTGCAAGTAAGGGTTTAGCGAATCAATTTGAGGTAGCGTTAGGAGACTCAGAGAGGCTTCAATTTGAAGATAATACTTTCGACGCTGTTACCGTAGCATTTGGTGTCCGTAATTTTGAAAACTTGGAGAAAGGCCTATCAGACATATACCGCGTATTAAAACCTGGTGGGAAAGCTGTTATTTTAGAATTTTCGAATCCAAAGAAATTTCCCATTAAACAGCTTTATAATTTTTATTTCAAGTTTATTACACCAACCATTGGAAAATTCTTTTCAAAAGATTCCAGTGCATATGAATACCTACCAGAATCAGTTGCTCAATTTCCGGACGGCCAAAAGTTCGTTGCCATCAACAAAAAAGCAGGTTTTAACGAAACGATTGTTAGACCGCAAACATTTGGTATCTGTACAATCTATATTGCTACAAAATAGTGCCAGCTAAGATCTGGTTTTGAATCAAATCGGATTCATTTTTAATATCAACGAGTTACATTATATGACTAAAACAGTTTTTATTACAGGAGCAAGTTCAGGAATTGGTCAGGCTTGCGCCGAAGTTTTAGCGAAAGAGGGTTACAATCTTTTACTTTGCGCGCGCAGGTTAAACCGTTTAGAGGCATTAAAAGATGCATTGTTAGCGGCCTACCCTACTATTCAGATCCATATTTTTGAGCTTGATGTTCGCGATGCTGAACAAGTTGCGAATCAGATTGAGGGCCTGCCTCCAGCATGGAAAAAAATAAATGTTCTCATCAACAATGCTGGTTTGAGCCAAGGATTGGATCCTATTCAAAATGGTGATATCGGAGATTGGGACAGAATGATTGATACCAATATTAAAGGTTTACTGTATGTGAGTAAATCTGTAATACCACTTATGGATACTGAAAACGGCGCCCATATTGTTAATTTAGGATCTATTGCAGGGAAAGAGGTTTATCCGAATGGAAATGTGTACTGTGCTACCAAACATGCTGTTGATGCTTTAACTAAAGCTATGCGCATTGATTTGTTAACTCAGGGCATTAAAGTAACCTCTATCGACCCCGGGATGGTGGAGACGGAGTTTTCGGAAGTTCGTTTCCATGGAGATCGGGAAAGAGCTAAAAATGTCTATAATGGTGTGCAGGCCCTGACAGGGAAAGATATTGCCGAAACGATCCTTTTCGTCATTACCAGACCTGCACATGTTAATATAAACGATCTATTAATAATGCCTACAGCTCAAGCGACAGGCACAATTGTCAATCGAAAATAATTTAAATATCATGTCATTAGAAATACAAATAAATCAAGACATTAAGGCCGCAATGATCGCAAAAGACACGGCAAAATTACGTGGCTTACGTGCAATTAAAGCAGCTATTCTCCTAGCAAAGACAGAAAAAGGTCATGCCGAAGACCTTAATCAGGAGGCGGAGATTAAAGTTTTACAAAAACTTGTAAAACAACGTCGCGAATCTGCTGAAATTTACAAGAATCAGAACCGTGAAGATCTTTATGAAATTGAAGTTGAGGAAGAAAAAGTAATTGAAGCTTATTTGCCAAAACAATTAAGCAAAGAAGAAGTTGAAACTATTGTCAAAGCAATTATCGCTGAAACAGGAGCTTCTTCCATTAAAGATATGGGTAAAGTAATGGGAGCCACAAATCAAAAGCTTGCTGGGCAAGCAGATGGAAAAACCATCTCTGAAGTTGTTAAAAGTCTTCTTGCATAAAACTATTAAATCAATAGAGTCAAATTAAATTGGATATGTCTTTCCAGCCATATCGATCGCATAATTTGACTCTATTTTTATTTCAATTATGGCTTTTCAGTGGAATCTAAAGAGTTTTGACGAACTCAACACGACAGAATTATATCGTATTTTAAAGCTTCGAATGGAAGTGTTTGTTCTGGAGCAGGAATGTTTATATCCTGAATTGGACGATAAAGATTTTGCTTGTATACATCTGTGGACAGAACAAGATGATCGTATTATAGCATACACGAGATTGGTTCCTCCAGGCCTTTCCTACCCACAAGCTTCGATTGGTCGGGTTATCGTCGCCGAGGAAGCGCGCGGAACCGGCCTGAGTAAACAATTAATGATTCATTCTATCGAATCTCTCTATAAAGAATTTGGTGAAGGCGAGATACAGATAGGTGCGCAATTTCATTTAAAATCCTTTTATGAAAAATTAGGGTTTAAACAAATCTCCGAGCCCTACCCTGATTATGGAATCCTTCATATTGATATGATTAAACCCGCAATTTAGTAAATTTAGGCATGCAAAACGTTGTCATCATCACAGCCGCCCTATTTGGCGGCCTCGCTATTATCCTAGGTGCATTTGGAGCCCATGCATTCAAAAAAATTCTATCAGCTGAAAAACTGGAATCCTTTGAGGTCGGCGTTCGATATCAAATGTATGCTGCGCTAACCCTATTGATTCTAGGATTCAATTTCCACTTTGAGCTTCAGTCTGAACGAGTCGCATTTTATCTGATCACACTAGGAACTCTTTTATTCTCTGTAAGTATATATTTTCTATCGTTTGCTGAATACTGGAAAAAGAATCTAAAGTTTCTTGGCCCAATTACCCCGCTCGGTGGATTACTTATGATCGCAGGCTGGGTTGCTATTATCATTCGTTTTTTGTAGATTTGAAATAAATATGGCAATGATGTCTGCCCTGAACCGCCCTAATAAGCTGATGACGTCTACTATTTTAGTATAAAACAACAATTTTATATAAAGTGTAGACTTATGGCTATAACACATTCAAATCAAAGCAATCTTCATTTTTTTCTTAAATGGCTTATCTCCTGTAGTGCGATAGGTTTCATCGTAGGCTCTATTTGTGCGTTTTTTCTCTTTTCCCTCAATTGGGTAACGCAGTACCGAGAAGCTCATCCTTGGATAATTTATGGACTTCCCCTAGCGGGATTTGCCATAGCATTGTCCTATAAGTATTGGGGCAATCCATCAAGCAAAGGAAATAACCTGCTGATTGAAGAATACCTTCATCCCCAACGCCGCATTCCGCTTATCATGGCGCCTCTTGTCCTATTCGGAACTTTACTTACACATCTGTTTGGGGGTTCTGCAGGTCGTGAAGGAACTGCTGTACAGATAGGTGGAGCAGTTTCCGATCAGCTCAATCGCTGGTTTGACTTCGATAAAACTGAACGTCGCATCTTAATTTCGATCGGCATCACTGCAGGCTTTGCCGCTGTGTTTGGTACCCCGCTCGCCGGAACGATATTCGGACTGGAAGTACTACTGATTGGCAAAAAAAGATATTTCGGTATACTGCCCTGTTTATTTACCGCCTATTTTGCGAACTTCAGCTGTCAATTATGGAATATTCCACACACCCATTATCCAATTCATGATGTAATTCCAATGCTGTCCTTGACCAATATTGGATTTAGCCTCGCCGCAGGCATTCTATTCGGTATTACAGCATGGCTTTTTACGTTTGCCAGCGATTTCTTTAGCCTTCAATTCAAACGAATTAAATACCCTCTGCTTAGACCAGTGATCGGCGGTATTATTTTGGTACTTATCATTACGTTATTCCATAGCAGTAACTATATTGGACTTGGTATCCCGATGATTCAGAACGCATTTGTCGATCAGTCGAACTATTATGACTTTATCATCAAATTGCTTTTAACGACTTTCACCCTTTCTGCCGGATTTAAAGGCGGAGAAGTCACCCCGCTATTTTTTATCGGGGCAACCTTGGGAAGTGCATTAAGCACCGTTATTCCACTTCCCATCAGCCTGCTGGCTGCCATGGGCTTTGTAGCTGTATTTTCAGGCGCTACAAACACCCCGCTCGCCTGTATTGTAATGGGTTATGAATTATTTGGGATTCAGCCTATTTTATTTATAGCAATAGCGTGTATAGTCGCTTTTTTATTTTCCGGAAAAAAAGGAATTTATATTGCGCAAAAAGGCGGTTTAAAGGAAAAATTATACCGCAAACTCAATTTATAAGCAGACTCACTTTATAAACAAGACAATGCGCTTTCAGCTTCTCAGTCTATCTCCTTGTATCCCATTATGAACTACTTCAAATAAAAACACGATAGGGAAAAAAACATGCTAAGAATAAGAGTGCAGACCCCAATGAATGGATAGATTACTTTAATAAAGACACGAGAAAAATTTTTTGATAAAAAAAAGCCTAAATCATAAGTATGCTTTAGGCTTTTTTTTTAATCTTTTCATCCGAACTATAGTAGTTTTCCATGCAGAAAGAATGCTGCAACAGTAAAATAGATAATCAATCCTGAAACATCCACCAACGTAGCTACAAATGGTGCTGATGCCGTCGCCGGATCCAATCCAAACCGACGTAGAATAAATGGAATAAACGATCCTGACAAAGTCCCCCATAAAACAATAAACAATAAGGAAACAGCAACCGTAAAACCAATTGAAATCCAATAAGGACCATAGTCATACAGACCAAGAAAATGCCAAGCCAATATCCGTAGGAATCCGATCGAACCCAATATTCCACCTAAGATTAAACCAGAAGAAATTTCGCGCTTCATCACGTACCACCAATCTTTCAGCTTTAACTCTCCGAGCGCCATGGCACGAATAATTAAAGATGCCGCCTGCGACCCAGAATTACCCCCACTGGATATAATTAAAGGAACAAATAAAGCAAGTACAACCGCCTTTTCCAGTTCCCCTTCAAAAAATCCCATTGCTGAAGCTGTAAGCATTTCGCTAAAAAACAAGATGATCAGCCAGCCGGCTCTTTTTTGAATCAATTGCAACAAAGGAGTTTTAGTATAAGCCAGATCCAATTCTTCCATCCCCCCAAATCGCTGAATATCTTCTGTATCCCGATCTTCAATTCGATCCAACACGTCATCAAATGTCACTATTCCGACCAATACCCCTGCTTCTGTAATAATAGGCAAAGCACTTCGGTCATATTTTTGAAAAATCTCGAATGCCTCTTCCATGGGTGTGGAAGCCTTAATCGCGGCAAAATTGTAATCAATTAAGTCAGAAATCTTGGTAGAAGAATCCGATAGCAGTAATTGACCAATTTTCAAGTCATCGATCAACACATTTTTCTCATCAACTACATAAATAAAATTAAGCGTTTCGGCCTTCCTTCCAAACACCTTGATATGCCGAAAAACATCATCCACGGTATAATAAGGACGAACTTGCACATACATTGGCGTCATAAGCCGAGCAATACTATCCTCTTTATATCCGATCAGCTCCAAAGCCATCTGCTTCTCGCGCTCATTCAATAGATTGATCAGATACTTGATCAGATCATCAGGCAATTCAGACAGTAATTCATTACGCGTATCCGGCTTCAAATTATTCAGCAATTCGGACAGTTCATGTTCCGTCATGGATTTGATCAACGTATATTGAACATCCATTTCAAAAAAAGAAAAGATCTCCAATCTATCCTCCAAAGGATAGTCCATAAACTGTTGATGTTGTTCTCCCTTACTTAAACGCGATATTTCTTCCGCGATATCGGCTGGGTGTAATGCTGAATTTTGTTCCATTGGAAGAATATTTTAATGGATTTAGCGCAAAAGTAGCTTATTTTGTATGATTTTCAACAATCTGAAAAACTATTTTTTCCAATGGGAATTGCTGCTAGTCTTTCGTAAAATCGTCTACTACATATTGAAGAGTACATTTGACTTGATATGCGCATGAACTTTACAATATCTTAAAAATTAATTAATCCAGGCGCTAGCTCCTCGGGCTCAAAACCAGCTTTAAATAGCCGGGCTGTTAAATTACCTTTCAGTTCTATATTTCCTTCATCTACATGCAACCAGCTCCCTTCACGCAAGCCTATGACTGGTTGAGGATTAAGCTGATGAAATTCCTGGATTCGCGTTTCCCTTGTCTCTCCTTTATGTGTAGAATTTGGATCCGGATCCAAATAATGTGGATTAATATTAAAAGGTAAGAAACCAAGTGCGTCAAAGCTAGGCGGATAAACAATAGGCATATCATTTGTAGTTCCTATTGTTAGTCCGGTCAAATTGGACCCCGCAGATGTACCGACATATGGGATCCCCTTTGCTACTTGTACACGCAATTGCTGTACCAAATCCAGCTCATACAAGGTTTTTAAGAGTAGAAATGTATTTCCTCCACCAATAAAAATAGCCTTAGCATCCTGAATAGCCTTCTTCATGTTATGAAACTCATGCAGCCCCCGAACCGTTATACCGCTATCTCTCAGTGCGTCCTGCACCTTAGCCGTATAACCATCAAACGAAATTCCTGAGGGTCTTGCAAAAGGGACAAATAGCAATTCGTCTGACTGAATAAATTCTACAAAATCTTGCTTAATATAAGCTAAAAACTCACTACCATAGATCGTACTTGTACTTACGACCAATAACTTGTACGCTGGATTAACATTCATCTTTTTTTCGCTAAAACATTAAAATAAAAAGTACCCTTGGCTTTGTCGATTGCGAAGCCAAAGGTACAGTTTTCGTTCCTTACTCTATGCTATTTCTTATCGGTAGTCTTTTTTTCAGCACCCAATCTTTTATTTTCCTGCAGCGCTTTATGTAAAAGATATTCGATCTGTCCATTAACGCTCCTAAACTCATCTGCAGCCCATTTTTCCAATGCTTTGTACATCTGGTCGTCTAAGCGTAGCATAAAGTTTTTCTTATCCGCCATTTCATTTCGTTTATTGGTACAAAGTACCTGTATTTACAATTGGTGTCGCCGCCTTCTCTCCACAGAGCACCACCATTAAATTGCTGACCATTGCTGCTTTTTTCTCGTTGTCCAACTCTACAATATCTTTCTCAGACAATTTATGCAAGGCCATTTCCACCATCCCAACAGCACCGTCTACGATCTTTGCCCTTGCTGCCACAATTGCTGCCGCCTGTTGTCTTTGAAGCATAGCACCTGCAATTTCGGAAGCATAAGCCAAATGACTGATTCTGGCCTCTTTAATAATAACCCCGGCTGGAGCCAAACGATCGGACAATTCTTGTTCAAGAATATGATTTACGGTATCCCCACCTTCACGCAAAGTGATCTCCGCGCCTTCATCTTCCAGGTTATCATAAGGAAAGCTTCCGGCCAAATGTCTTACTGCTGCTTCACTCTGCGTGCGTACATAAGATGTATAATTACTTACATCGTAAGCAGCTTTATACGTATCACCTACCTGCCATACGATAACCGCTCCAATCTCGATTGGATTTCCCATCTTGTCATTTACTTTCAGTGTCTGTCCCTGTAAGTTATCCGACCGAAGACTTACTTTAATCGTTGAATACAACGGATTGACAAAAAATAATCCATTTTCCTTAACAGTACCTACATATTTTCCGAAGAAATTCAGCACACGTGAATGATTTGGATTAATAATCATCAATCCCTTTAAAATAAAAAAAGTAGCAATCATCAATATCACCCCCAGCACAACATACAGGGAACTTGCTTCGACATTCGCGAAGGAGAATATAGCTGCCACAAAGGAGACAACAGCTATCAATAAGGCTAAATAGCCAGACATTGGTTTAATTAGTTTTTCCATAATTTGTTAATATATATTTGATATCATTTTAATATCATAAATATACTATAATATTTTTCATATTTCAAATGAAAATTTAAAATTACTATTTTTGATTATGCGCAAAAGATCCTTTCTACCTTTAGTAAACTCCACGACAGAAATACTCATCCTTGGCTCTTTGCCTGGAGACAAGTCTTTGGCAGAAAATGAATATTATGCGCACCCACAAAATCGATTTTGGAAAGTAATCACCTCTTTGTTTAATGCGCCGGAACAAACAAATTATACGGAGAAGATAGATCTATTATTCAAAAACAACATCGGTCTTTGGGACGTTTGCGCAGAAGCCTCTCGTCCCGGCAGTATGGATCTCGCCATACAAAATGAAGTTCCGAATCAGATTGTTGAGCTGCTAGAAGCCCACCCTAAAATCACACAAATTATTTTTAACGGGCAAAAAGCGCACAGTTTATACTTAAAGCATTTCAACAAAAGAGCGGACATTATTTACAGATGCTTACCTAGCACAAGTCCAGCCAATGCGAAAAGTAATCTCGAAAATCTAATTAAACAATGGTGCGTAATAATAAGTGATTAAATTACACGAATTAGATTCGTTAATTCAGTCCTATTGCTTATTTTTGCCCTAAGATGTCAGATTTAAAATACAATCAACGAGGCGTATCCGCAGGGAAAGAGGATGTGCACAATGCGATAAAAAATATAGATAAGGGTCTGTTTCCCAAAGCATTTTGCAAAATAATTCCAGATATTTTGGGTGGAGACCCAGACTGGTGTAATATTATGCATGCTGATGGTGCTGGCACCAAATCTTCATTGGCGTATGTCTATTGGAAAGAAACTGGTGATATTTCAGTTTGGAAAGGTATAGCACAAGACGCAATTATCATGAATATTGATGACTTGCTTTGTGTAGGCGCCATCGATAACATTCTCTTATCCTCAACGATTGGCAGAAATAAGAATCTTATTCCTGGTGAAGTGATTGCTGAAATCATCAATGGTACAGAAGAGATTCTGGCGGAACTTCGGGAGTTGGGAATTGGCATCTATTCTACAGGAGGTGAAACTGCCGACGTTGGCGACCTTGTTCGTACCATCATTGTTGATAGTACAGTAACCTGTCGGATGAAACGTGAAGATGTTATTTCAAATCATCGCATCAAAGGCGGTAACGTCATTGTTGGCTTAGCATCGAATGGAAAAGCAACGTATGAACAGTCGTACAATGGCGGAATGGGTTCCAATGGACTAACTTCTGCACGTCATGATGTATTTAACAAAAAAGTAGCTGAAAAATATCCTGAAGCGTATGATCCAGCTGTTCCTTACGAACTAGTTTTCGCTGGAAGCCAAGATCTTACAAATGAAATCGAAGTTGAAACCGGAGAAAAAATAACTGCGGGTAAGCTTGTTCTTTCAGCGACGCGTACTTATGCGCCTGTTATCAAGCAAATACTAGACAAATATCGTTCTCAAATTGACGGGATGGTGCATTGCTCTGGTGGAGCGCAAACAAAGGTCTTACACTTTGTGGATAATGTGCACGTCATCAAAGATAATCTTTTCCCGATCCCACCTCTTTTTGAATTAATACAGAAAGAATCCAATACAGACTGGAAAGAAATGTACAAAGTATTCAATATGGGACATCGTATGGAATTATATGTACCTGAATCGATTGCATCGGATATCATTGCTATTTCAGAATCATTTGGCATTCCGGCTCAAATCATAGGTCGCGTGGAAGAATCTACGACTAAAAAAGTTACTATAACCTCTCCTTACGGAGAATTTATCTACGAATAAAAGATTTTCATCCCTGTCCTTTGCTTATACATGGGACAGGGCTATTTTTCAATTTGGTATAAATGAAAGAAAAACTTCTTGTGGGCTGGAAAGAGACCCTTGATTTACCTGAATTGGGAATATATGGTATAGAAGCAAAAGTCGATACCGGCGCTGCTTCATCGGTACTACACTGCAACTCGTACAAGGTAGTTAAGGAAGATGGTCAGGACTGGATTATCTGCGAACTTATCATTAATTTTGAAACCGAAGAGACAAAAACTTTAAAATTAAAGCTCTATAAAACAAAATTGGTTAAAAGCTCTTTTGGTCAAGAAGAGAAGCGATTTTATATCCGTACCACAGCAACATTGTACGACCAAGTGTTTGGCATTAAGATATCCTTTAGAAATCGATCCCAAATGACCTACCCTATGCTTTTGGGGAAAAATTTTTTATATAAAAGGTTTTTGGTTGATGTTTCCAAGGAAAATCTCTCCGTGAAGGCCTTGTCAAAATAAAAACAAATAGCCAAGCTATTTTGTTATCTTAGCACAAAATATACTCAATATACAAATCGTGAAAATTGCCGTATTATCGACAGTAAAGAGTTTATACTCAACTCGTCGTCTCGTAGAAGCCGCACAACAAAGAGGACACGAATGCGTTGTCATCGACCACAGTAAATGTTATGTAGGTATTCAACAAGGTAAACCCAGTATTCATTACAAAGGACAGGATCTGAGTGATATCGATGCCATTATTCCGCGAATAGGAGCATCGGTAACATTTTACGGATCAGCTATTGTTAGACAATTTGAGGTGATGGATGTTATTTCCGCTAATCCCAGCCAGGCAATTACGCGATCTCGGGACAAATTGAGGTGCCTGCAGATTTTATCCGGTGCAGGAATCGGACTCCCAATTACGGGATTTGCACGTACGGCCTCCGACGTAGACGACCTTATTAGCATGGTTGGTGGAGCTCCATTAGTTATCAAATTGTTAGAAGGAACCCAGGGTATTGGGGTCGTTCTTGCAGAGACAAAGAAAGCCGCTTCATCCGTTATTGAAGCGTTCTACGGCCTTGGCAATAACATTTTGATTCAAGAGTTCATCAAAGAATCTAAAGGCTCTGATATTCGCGCATTCGTGGTGGACGGCAAAGTTGTAGGTGCAATGAAACGTACGGCAAAGGAAGGCGAATTTAGATCAAACATCCATCGTGGCGGTACCGCACAAATTATCCGTTTAAGTAAGGCTGAGAAAGACACAGCGATTGCCGCTGCAGCACAGTTAGGGCTTACGGTATGTGGCGTTGATATGATCCCTTCTGATCGCGGACCTTTAGTACTCGAGGTTAATTCATCTCCTGGTTTGGAAGGCATCGAGAAAGCGACCAAAAAAGATATTGCCTCAGAAATTATACAATATATTGAGAGACAATATGAAGCGAAACAGGCTCAAATGCCTAAAGTTGTCAAGAAAAAGAAAAAAAGAGAAAGTAAATTATAAGATTACCGAATCAGCAACTAAAAGGCTTGTCCATATTTGGACAACCCTTTTTATTTCTAAAGACCCTAAACTCAACTAAATCCAGATTTCCAATACTCTTTAAATGCGGTTACCATTACGTCCAATTTTTACTTATCTTAGGCTAAATTAATGAATTAATGAAAAGATTTAGCCATCTTCTATTTGCCTTTGTACTCGTACTAGCTGCATTTTCCTGGTCTTTTAGCCAAACAACTATCCAAAAAACAGCATCACCAAATTGGCTCCGCCCTACTACAAAAAAGCCCATAAAGCCAAATTTGGATGATATTAGTGATGGATATTACTATGAGTTAATCGAACATCAAATAAACTTAGCTACCCAAACAAAATATTATAAGGACATAAAAGTTCTATTTGATCAGACTGGAATCGAAAATCTGGGACAAGTCCAGGTAACCTTTGATCCGCATTTTCAAAACCTTCAACTACATGAGTTAAAGGTTATTCGGAACGGCAAAGATATCAACCTATTACCGCAGGCAAAATTTAAGCTCCTTGCCTCCGAAACAGAGCTTTCGAGATCCATTTACAACGGAAGTCAAATGGCCCATTATGTTTTGGAAGATTTACGCAAAGACGACAAGATTGTATTTGCTTATTCAATAATAGGTGTAAATCCGGTATTTGAACAGAAATTTTTCGACAGCTATTACTTACAGGGATATGAACCTACAGGTCTGGTTCATCTCAACTATATTGTACCCAATGGTCGCAAACTTCAGTTTAAAAGTTTCAATGGCGCACCTGAGGCACAGCAACAGTCAACAGGAAATACAACAAATTTTTTCTGGGAGCTGACGGCGGACAAAACGGTTCAGTACGAGGATTATAGTCCGTCGTGGTACAGCCCTTTAAAATATATCCAATGCTCGGAATTCAATACCTGGCAGGAAGTTGATCAATGGAACCGTAAAATTAATCCTATTCCACAAATAGCAACGACAAGTACACTTCAAGCCTTCGTCAATCAACTTTGGAAAGAGTCCAACGGGCAACCCTATGCGTACCTGAAAAAGGCCTGCGACTTTGTACAAAATGAGATACGCTATATGGGTATTGAGATGGGAGAATATTCGCACCGGGCAAATGTTCCAGAAAAAGTATTTTCCCAGCGCTACGGCGATTGTAAAGATAAATCAATGCTGCTGGCCACAATGCTCAAAAACAAGAATATTGATGCAGGACTCGTATTAGCCAATACCTATAAGAATAGAGGCCTGCAGGAAGAACTCCCCTCACCTTATGCTTTCAACCATATGGTTATTGAAGTTAATATTGGTGGACGGTCCCAATATATTGATCCAACCATAACTAATCAGGGTGGAGATATCAAAAACAGGTATTTTCCAGCTTATGGAAAAGTACTCTCGACTATAGGTAGTGGAAAGCTTACAGACGTACCGCAGCATGTTACTGGTAATATTAAAGTCAAGGAAACCTTGACAATGGAAGGCAAATTTGAGGCTACCCTTGATGTCCACACAACTTATGTTGGAAATGAAGCGGACGATATGCGTACTTATATTCAAAGTAGTGCAAAAAATGACATACAGAAGCAATACTTGGAGTATTATGCCAAGATCTATCCGAAGATCAATAAAATTGGTCAAATACAATACAAAGATGATCTGGAGAACAATATTGTGGAGATCATCGAAAAGTATAAAATAAAAAACATTGGAAAGACAGAAAGCGGATCTACTAAAAAATATATTCCTTTGTTGGGAACAAATATAAATGACAAGCTTCCAGAGATTATGGAGGATCGTATTGCTCCCCTAAGCCTTTCTTTTCCAACAGATCTAACCTACGAAATGTATATCGTCAACAAAGGGAAAAAGGAATTTGGCAATTATAGAGACAATAGTTATTTCGACCGCACTGCGTATGTTTTCGGCAAAACACTGGAAGTTGAACAGGATAGTATTAAGGTTGCATACACGTTAAGTTTCCACGAACCCTTTGTCGAACAAAAAGACCTGAAACAGTATTATACAGATTTTGCAGATCGTGATCATATCTTTTATAATGGTTTCTATCTTGACAATGATGGATATGTAACAGATGGGATAACTAATCTGAATACGCCGGCATCAGTGAAAGACATTAATTGGTTTGTCCTGATCCTATTCGTTCTTCTGGTGCCAGCTGTCATCTGGTATATTGTTAAAAAGTATAATAGGACCAAAGCTTTTATCATCAAACCTTATGACGAAATTTATTACGATCAGATCGGCGGATGGATGATCGTACTACTTATTGTACTATTTATAAATATATTGACCTTATCCGGTATATTTATCTTCCAACAGTCTTTCTTTAGTTTAAATACTTGGCAAGCGGTAGATCAACTGGAAGGTGTTTCCCCCGTTCTATACAGAACTTTACTATTATTGGAAATAATCGGTAATATATTGATACTGTCTGGATTGATTTATAGCTGTATCCTTCTAATTAAGAGAAGGGATATTTTCGCTCAGACCTTCTTTATGGTTGCACTATTTATGGCCATATTTTGTACACTAGATGCAATTGCAGGCTATTTTATGTTCAAACAATACTTGAATAAAACCGATGACATATTTACCAAATATGAAGATACGATAAGAACTATTATCTTTTTCTGTATTTGGGGAACTTATGTCTATAAATCGGAACGTGTAAAGGGTACCTGTGTTCGCCCATATCAGAACGATCAGATTATTCCCAAGGCTGCGACAGAGCATCCTTTTGATCAAGACTTTCTAAAGCCTTATTCAACGATGAAACAAGGAGAAAACGAAGCTGGAGCGGAATTTCAATCCCAGGGGGATACAGTTGCTCGCAGTCATCCCGAGGACGATCAAGACAAACCGTAGCTACCATTTTCATAAAAAAGGGTTCTGTAAATAATATACACAACCCTTTTTTATGGAAATCTGATTTACATTATTTCATTTTCATCACCATATTATCCGCGCCTTCAGTAGACACTTTTACCTGACCAGACTTGTTCTTCGTAGACTTATAATGGACATGGTTTTTGACTCCCTCAATTTGAACAGTCTCTACTGAACCAATATTAACCATATTGTCTGCCCCCTCTATCGTCACCGTTGTGATGTCATTCCCTGTTACAGTATTCCCCTTCCCCTCAATAATCAATTTACTTACATTGCCACGGATTACAACTTTATTGTCAGCACCTTCTATTTGTACAATCTCCCCCCCTTTGGCCTCTATCGTACGATTATTGTTCACCCCTTCAATTGAGATAACTTTTCCCTGCTGATTAACCACTTCGTTCGTTAGAGCCTTGGAAACTGGCTCTTTGGCCGCCATCAACAAACTTCCGATCAAAAGAAGTGAAAATCCGAATGTAATTGTTCTTAGTTTCATAATGTTATGTTTTCTACAGATCAACAAAAATCAAACCTAATTTCAAATCTAAAAGAGCTATAAGTTGTAATATACAGCGTCACTTGCATCAAGAGTATAATTGGGGAGTAAGAACTAAAATGAAACATAGCATTGAATTGGGTTTACCTGGCACATAACGTCCAAAAAAAGATACAGTAACCGTCATAACAAAAAAAGGAGCCTAAAAGGCTCCTTTAATATCTCTAACAAATTGACAGCGGATTAAAAACTCTATTTTACTGCGTCTACAACTGCTTTGAAAGCTTCTGGGTTATTTAAAGCTAAGTCAGCTAAAACCTTACGGTTCAAACCAATGTTTTTAGCGTTTAATTTACCGATCAATTGGGAATAAGAAATTCCGCGTTGACGAGCTCCAGCGTTGATACGTTGAATCCATAAAGCTCTAAACTCGCGTTTTTTGGTTTTACGATCGCGGTAAGCGTATTGTAAACCTTTTTCTACTGTATTTTTAGCAATAGTATAAACTTTGCTACGTGATCCAAAGTAACCTTTTGCAAGGCCTAGGATTTTTTTGCGTCTTCTTCTAGAAGCTACTGCGTTAACCGAACGTGGCATATTTTTAAAATTAGTTTGGTAGAAGGTGTCATGTATTTCAATGAACTTACAACCTTATACCCGGTTAAAAAATTATTATTAATAAAATCGAATAAAACTTATTTACCGATAGCAAGCATACGTTTTACGTTGCCCATATCGCCATCAGATACATAACTTGTTTGTGTTAAGTTACGTTTACGTTTTGTGCTCTTTTTTGTCAAGATGTGGCTTTTGAAAGCGTTTTTTCTTGCAATTTTACCTGTTCCAGTCAATTTGAAACGTTTCTTTGCGCTGGAATTGGTTTTAACTTTTGGCATAATACTTATAAATTTTATATCAATCTGTTAGAATTCTTATTATTTTTTAGGAGCCTTTGGAGCTACTGTTAAAAACATGCGTTTACCTTCTAATTTCGGTAAAAGCTCTACTTTACCGTAATCCTCTAAAGCCTGAGCAAAGCGTAACAACAAGATTTCACCTTGATCCTTGTGTACAATAGCACGACCTTTGAAGTGTACATAAGCACGAACTTTCTCTCCACTTTCAAGAAACTTAATCGCATGCTTCAATTTGAACTCAAAATCATGCTCACCAGAGTTAGGTCCGAAACGAATTTCTTTAATAACAGTCTGTTTTGCATTAGCTTTGATTTCCTTTTGTTTCTTCTTCTGTTCGTAAACAAACTTACTGTAGTCGATAATCTTACAAACCGGCGGTACAGCATTTGGCGAAATCTCCACTAAATCAAGTTCCAACTCATCAGCCAACTCTAACGCTTTGCGCGTAGGGAAAACTCCTTGCTCCACATTATCTCCTACCAAACGTACCTCAGGTACTTTGATTAACTCATTAATGCGGTGATCTGGTTCTTTCTTTCTCATTGGTGGTCTTGGACCACCGGGTCTTTTTAATGCCAAATGTTTAAAAATTAAACGGTTATTTCCTTAATTAATATATCTCTAAATGCCTCAGCAGTCATAGTTCCTAATTCCACTGAGCCATGTTTACGTACAGAAACTGTGCCATTTTCCACCTCTTTTTCCCCTACAATCAACATATAAGGAAGCTTTTTCACTTCGGCGTCTCTGATTTTTCTGCCCACTTTCTCGTCACGTAAGTCTATCAGTCCGCGAATATCGGAATTATTTAGCGAATTCAAAACATTTTGAGCATATTCTTCATATTTTTCTGACACTGGCAAGACGATAAATTGCTCAGGAGCAAGCCATAATGGGAATTGTCCAGCACAATGTTCGATCAATACAGCCACAAAACGTTCTAAAGATCCGAAGGGCGCACGGTGAATCATCACAGGGCGATGTTTCATGTTATCACTTCCTGTATATTCCAACTCAAAGCGCTCAGGCAAATTGTAATCCACCTGTATAGTACCCAACTGCCATTTACGACCTAAAGCATCCTTCACCATAAAATCCAATTTTGGACCATAGAAAGCCGCTTCACCATATTCTACGACTGTCGGCAAGCCTTTTTCCTCTGCAGCTTCAATAATTGCAGATTCAGCCAAAGCCCAGTTTTCGTCAGTACCAATATACTTCGTACGATTCTCAGGATCACGTAACGACACTTGTGCTGTATAATCATTAAAGCCTAAGGCTCCAAAAACATAAAGTACTAAATCGATTACCTTTTTGAATTCATCTTTAACCTGATCGGGACGACAAAATAAATGGGCATCATCCTGAGTAAATCCACGCACCCTTGTCAATCCGTGAAGCTCACCAGACTGTTCGTAACGATATACAGTACCAAACTCTGCAAATCGAACCGGTAAGTCCTTATACGAACGTGGTTTTACTTTATAAATTTCACAGTGATGCGGACAGTTCATTGGTTTTAACAAAAACTCTTCTCCTTCGATCGGAGTTTTTATCGGCTGAAATGAATCCGCGCCATATTTCTCATAGTGTCCAGAAGTCACATATAACTGCTTATGTCCGATATGCGGAGTAACAACAGGCTCATACCCTGAGTTTAACTGTGCTTTCTGTAAGAAGTCTATCAGCTTTTGACGTAATGCAGCACCTTTAGGCAACCAAAGAGGCAAACCTGCACCAACTTTTTCAGAAAAAGCAAAAAGTTCCAACTCTTTCCCCAGTTTACGGTGATCGCGTTTTTTCGCCTCTTCTATAAATTTCAAATATTCTGTAAGCTCCGATGCTTTAGGGAAAGTAACACCATAAATACGTGTCAACTGTTTGCGAGACTCATCACCTCTCCAGTAAGCACCGGCAACATTAGTCAATTTAATCGCTTTGATAAACCCAGTATTTGGAATATGAGGCCCACGACATAAATCTGTAAATTCCCCTTGAGTATAGAAAGTAATCTTTCCATCTTCCAAGTCTTTGATTAAATCTAGCTTATACTCATCTCCTTTTTCAGTAAAGTAAGCCAATGCATCCGATTTCGAAACAGCTTTACGTTCAAATGTTTCTTTCCGTTTAGCCAGCTCCAGCATCTTGTCTTCGATCGCTTTAAAGTCATCAGACGAGAATTCACGATCACCAAAATCAACATCGTAGTAAAATCCGGTTTCAATCGCGGGACCAATACCAAATTTAATCCCAGGATACAATGCCTCCAATGCCTCAGCCAATAAGTGGGCTGAAGAATGCCAAAAAGTGGATTTACCTTTGGTATCATTCCAGGTCAATAACTTGACAGTAGCGTCATTTTCAATAGCACGGGCAGAATCCCACACTTCACCATTAACTTCGGCAGCAAGGACGTTTCTTGCAAGCCCCTCCGAGATTGATAACGCAATCTCTGCAGCAGTGATCCCTTGTTGATACTCTCTTACGGAACCATCCGGTAGTGTAATTTTAATCATTTACAACTATGATCTTTAAATTGTTAAAAAATAGAAAACATAAAACAACATGTACAATTATGTTATTACACTTACGTTTTCAATAAATAAATTGTGACACAAATTTAGTAAAAATTCTGATAAAATAACAGGAGTTTAGCGCTATTCAACGCATTATACAGGTATAATTACTAGCCCCGCTCCCGACCTCTGTTCAAACACACCGATTTCATCAGCTTTACATCCTCATCATTGCAGTTTAAAACGAATTGATAATCTGATCTTATTGATCAACAGCTCCTCTCTATTGTCCCCATGTACATCCCAACAATGAATGAAAATCAGGTTATATACTAACAGGGGTATAGCAAGGGGTTAACAGGGGTATAACAGGGGGTTAACAGGGGTAAATCCCTATTAACCCCTTGTTACCCCCCTGTAAAAAGAGTATTGTTTCGCTGTTAATAGAAAACATCGTATAAACCTGATACCATAGTAGCGGTAAACAATGTGCTTTGCTTAAACATCAACCTAAAAATAAAAGGGATAAAACAGATTATTACCAGCAACTATATATAAAAAAAATGACAGGACAGCTACTTAAAAGCCACAGGACAAATTGAGCATCTCATTAATATTTGCTACCTTTGCAGACTGAAATTTTAACTATGTCAAATCAAGTACCAGAAGACGGAACACTATTGCCCTTAATGGAAGAATTTTACACTATTCAGGGAGAAGGCTACCACACCGGGACTGCTGCTTATTTCATACGATTGGGTGGTTGCGATGTGGGCTGCCACTGGTGCGATGTAAAGGAAAGTTGGGATGCATCTATCCACCCCCTTACAACCGCAGATTCGATTATCGAAAATGCAAAGAAATATCCGGCAAAAACAGTTGTCATTACGGGTGGCGAACCACTTATTTATAATTTGGATTACCTAACAAAAGGACTTCATGAGGCGGGCATTAAAACGTTTATTGAAACCTCAGGTGCATATCCTTTGAGTGGCGAATGGGACTGGATATGTTTATCTCCAAAAAAATTCAAAGCTCCACGGAAAGATGTGTTAGAAGCTGCTGGTGAACTTAAAGTTATCGTTTTCAATAAAAGCGATTTCGCATGGGGAGAAGAATACGCACAACTTGTAGGACAAAACTGTAGATTATACCTTCAACCTGAATGGTCGAAATCTAAAGAGATGACACCTTCTATTATTGACTACGTAAAAGAAAACCCTAAATGGGATATTTCACTACAAACACATAAGTTCTTGAACATTCCTTAATCGTGCAAATGCACAATTAAATAGACACATAAAAAAGGCCTTCGATACTATCGAAGGCCTTTTTTATAAATAATAAATTTATATTAATGCATGGACTTTAAAATCACTTCACATAGGTCTTTAAAAAAGCTTCCAGGTCTAACGTTTTCGTTTCTTCACCCTCCTTCTCCCGGACCAGAACATTTCCAGCATTATCAGCATCTAAAAATAATAAGTTCGCCTTTAATAAAATCTTCCCATTTTCATCCAACAATCCAACTTTTCCATTTTCAGAGAACATCAAATAATTGTCTAAAAATTTACTGATATTTTCCTTTTTGTCAAGCAGAACTTTCCCTTCCTGTGTGATCAATCCAAAATTACCATCTTTCTGAAAAATAGCCAGTTTTTGATTTGCAGGCGTAAGCCAGTCAAACCCTTCTTTATTCACCTTTCCTCCTTTCTTATCCAACAACCAGAAATAATTATCTTTATCTGAAACAATAGCAGTCTGCTCATTAAAATAGGCTAAAGAGAAAAGAGAGCAAGGCAACACGTCCTCTCCCGTTATGCTTTTTATACCATAATATTCATCATTGGTATCTTTGTCCTTGATCATCGTCCATTTAAGTGATTTTTCCAATGGAAAAGTATCTTCAAATAAACTCACATCTTCCCCTTCACTCGTATTCCCTCCCCCTGAGATATCAATCACCTTTGCATTTTTAGGAAGTGCAAAATCTGTCACAGACGATACATTGATCACTTTCGTTGTTTCAAAACCAAGGTCATTGTTCTCACCCAGAGACAATTTGAGCACACCTCCAGGCAAATCATTGATAAATGAAAATGCTGTCAGATAATAAGTGGGCACTGCTTCCGAATACCATACCGTTGCTACCGCGGAATCGGCATGGTTTTTTATAAATAACTTTGCTTTCTTACAGGTAATTCCCGCTATCGATTCGATCTCGCCCATATCTTGCAGCTGCACATAAGGCCCTTCCGACTCCCCTAACTTCGTACTGACAATCTTATAGGATGGACTGTATGCTTCGGCAGTAACAATATCATCGCCGATCGAATACGAATATGTTTTTGCTAATTTTCGATTTAAAATAGCATGTGCTTTTTGATTCACTACAGTAGAAGAATAATCGGCATCAGCCAAAATCTCCACATTCCGATAAGCCATTTTTCCTTTCAAAAATGGCTCATAAAACTCTTTTGCAAATTCCGGAACTTCATTTTCAAATTTTTCAGGGGAAACTTCACCTTTAAACACCAACTCCATCTGCCATTGCTTATCTTGTGCATAGGTTGTCGAAATTGATAATCCAAATAATAGTGCAACGTTGAGTAAATAATTCATAAGAATGATAAATATGTAGCTAAATAACAAAAGACAGACCAAAAAGCCTATCTTTTACGCTATTTTTTTATTTATTTACTTTTTTCGCTTCATATTTCCATAAAAAGCAAAAAAAAGACCACTAAGCAAAATAAACTATAATTTAATCATCCGCCTAGTTTTCACCGCTTCGTCACATGCCAAAGCAATTCGTAGACTATTAACAGCATCTTCCATCGAATCAGAAAGGTCCAAATTATCTACAATCGCCTGCTGAAAGAATAACTGCTCCCGGTTACATAATTCCTGATGATCGGGCTCATCAGATAAGTTGACCCACTCATCGACCTTCGTAAATTCATTTGCCGCATTTAAATCGGCGTAATGTACGCGAAGGCTTTCTGTTTGTGTATGGGATGCTACCGAATCCGATTTACCTTCATCGCTTGCTTTATTTGCGACAATGGAAACTGCACCTTTAGGTCCAAAAACATCCTTTACAAAAAAAGCGTTCTGACTAACCATTGGTCCCCATCCGGCTTCATACCATCCTACGGACCCATCTTCAAAATGCAGCTGCAATTGTCCGTAGTTGTAGTTCCAAGCAGGAATCTCATCGGTTAACCGCGCTCCGATTGCAGATACATACAATGGTTTCGCACCCACCATTTGACACATGACATCAATATAATGAACTCCACAGTCAACAATGGGACTTAAACTAGCCATTAGATTTTTATGCACATCCCACATATACCCATGGCTCTGTTGATTGAGATTCATACGCATAACAAGTGGTTTTCCCATCGTTTTAGCTATTTCAATAAATTTGACCCATGAGGGATGATATCTCAAAATATATCCAACAACCAATTTTTTATCATATTTCACTGCTGCATCGACGACCTCCTGCGCGGAAATCACATCTTCAGCTAAAGGCTTTTCAATAAAAACATGAGCACCAGCCTGAAAGGCTTTTATAGCATACGCTTTGTGTGTATCCGGATAGGTCGCTATACAAACGGCATCCGGCCTCGTTTCCTGAAGTGCATCCTCATAAGATTCAAACAATTTATAGTTGCCTCCCAATTGTTCATTCAGTTTACTTTTGCTCTCCCCACGAGCTACTAGCCCCACAATTTGAAAGCCATCTAAATCGTGATATGCCTTCGCATGAGATGCGCCCATATTTCCACATCCAACAACCAATATTTTAATAACCTGTTGCATCATTTTTTCTATTTCTATATTATTTCTTTAATCCATCTAAAGCAAAGGCTGCTCCTGTTCCCAGTACAGCACCTGCTAACACATCGGAGGGAAAATGTACGCCCAGATACATCCTTGAATACCCCACGCTACTCGCCCATAAAAGCGATGGTGCGACGACGTACCACTTTGAGTAAGCCCGAGACAAAGCAGAAGCAGTAGCAAAAGCAGATGAGGTATGACCAGACGGAAAGGAATACCCACCGGCCGTACGAACCGATATGAAATTAGGATGTTTTTTAAATGGCCTGCTTCGCTTAAAAATATGTTTTAACCCAACATTCACGAGCGCTGTTACAGCTGTACTACTAGCAACATACAAGGCATTCTGACGCATTGCCTTATCATCGTTGACCGCACCTGCAACCAGTAAACCTACAGGAACGGCTATCTGAACATAGTTATTGATATCAGAAAGCACTTTAAATGTTTGTGTTTGTGGCGCTGTCCGAGTCTCGGCTATGGACTCCAATATACGGATATCTAACGTAGACGCTGGCTTTTCCTGTCCAAGGACAGGACCACATAGACAGTTAATCCAACAAATAAAAATAAAAGCTAATCTTTTCATCAAACAAATAATCTATCTAATTTATAATCCCTTTGAAACATGTACCACTAAACACATTCCTCCTATTTATTAAACAACAACTTATACTCCCTACTACTGCAACTCTTATTCGCTACTAACTTAGTATGTCACCCCCAATTCCTAAAAATAAGAAAATTTATGTGAGTTGTCAGCCTATAAAAAGCGTTTCGATTGAACAAGATTTCACAACTTGCTATTTAAAGTAATTCAAACAGCCTACTATAAGGATAGGAAATCAGCATTACCTTTTGTCTAAATTATGGTATATTCCCCCAATCAACAGCATTGTTTTCACATTTTTTTCAAGAAAATTGAATTCATTTCAACAACAAGTCCATTGGGATAAGAATTTTAAAATGATAGTCTTGCATTTCCCATTAATTTACTATACATTTGCTTGCAGTTATTAATACAAACATGGTTTATACTTACGTACATCATTTTCATTTGCATCATCGCCATTGTGGCGATATGTTAATTTAATGTGTTCTTACGTAGAATACCTTCCCTCTTGTTTGATTTCTTATTATTAATAATTTACTGCTAACATTTATAAAGCGTTGAAAAATCTTAAAATTGCTATCCAAAAATCGGGTAGGTTAAACGAAAAATCTGTTCAATTACTGAAAAATTGTGGTTTAGACTTCGAGAACTACAAAAGTTCTTTAATCACAACTGTTGGGAATTTCCCACTGGAAATATTATTTCTGAGAGATGATGATATTCCGGGATATGTGGAACAAGGCATAGCCGACCTGGGCATCGTCGGTGAAAACATCATCGATGAGACCGAATCCAAAGTAGAATACATCAAACGGCTTGGTTTCGGAAAATGTACATTGAAACTGGCTATTCCCAAAGATAGCACCATCCAAGATATTAAAGACCTTAACGGCAAAGCAATCGCAACCTCTTATCCAAATATCCTAAAGAATTTTCTAGACGATTATAAGATTAATGCAGACATCCGTTTGATATCCGGCTCAGTTGAGATTTCACCGGGCTTGGGTCTTAGTGACGCGATCTGCGATATCGTATCTACCGGAGGAACACTAAAAAGCAACGGTTTGAAACCTTTTGCTGATGTCAAAAATTCAGAAGCCATTTTGGTTGGAAGAAAGGGATTAGAAGGCAATGAAGTTTTGACCGAATTAGTACAACGTATCGAATCTGTTCTTTTAGCAAAAGAAACTAAATATGTGGTATTGAATGTCGAAAAGAAAAATTTGCCAGCCATCACTTCTTTATTGCATGGTGTTAAGAGCCCGACGGTTGTTCCACTGGCAGAAGAAGGTTGGGTAGCCGTACACACCGTTATCACTGAAGATGACTTTTGGGATAAGATCAATAAGTTAAAAGCTGAAGGTGCCCAAGGTATCGTTGTGATGCCCATTGAAAAAATCATTCTTTAAACTTGATGCACTTATACAACCATGTTAAAAAAATATGATTACAAAACGTTAGGAAAAACCGAAATCCAGCAACTGGTCGCTAGGAATACGGATCCAAACAATGCAATACAAGAGGTTGTCCAGGAAATTATTCAACAAGTACGCCACCAAAGTGATATCGTATTACGCGAATATGCGGCCAAATTTGATAAAGTTGAACTTGACAGATTATATTTAGACGAGGAAGATATCGACGCACTGGCATCTACCATTGACCGCGATCAACAAAGAGCATTGGAAATCGCGTTTCAAAATATACATAAATTCCATAGTACACAATTAAAAAGGGAGCGCACTGTTGAAACGATGCCCGGCGTAAAATGCTGGCGCGAGGTTCGTCCCATTGAAAAAGTTGGCCTTTATATCCCAGGGGGATCAGCAGTTTTACCCAGCACACTTTTAATGCTCGGTATTCCTGCGAGAATAGCTGGATGTAAAGAGATTGTCGTTTGTTCTCCTCCACAATCCAATGGAAAAATAAATGGCTTTGTTGCTTTTTGTTTAAAATTACTTAAGATAAATAGAATATACCTCGTTGGAGGCGCTCAAGCTGTTGCTGCTATGGGGTTTGGAACAGAGACTATACCAAAAGTCGATAAGATATTTGGCCCAGGAAATCAGTTTGTCACAAAAGCAAAATCCATCATACAGGGCCTTGCAAATGTTAGCATTGACATGCCTGCGGGGCCATCCGAAGTACTGGTCATCGCTGACGAGTCGGCCAATGCAGCTTTTGTCGCCGCAGATCTTTTGGCACAGGCCGAACACGGAGCCGATAGTCAAGCAGTCCTCGTTGCAACTTCCGCGGCTATAGTTGATGCCGTCAACACAGCATTAGTAGCCCAATTAGCTGTTTTGCCTCGCAAGGAACTTGCTGCAAAAGCGATTGAAAATTCCTATGCAATAACTGTCGAGAATCTTCAGGAGGCCATACAGTTTTCAAATGAGTATGCGCCAGAACACCTTATTTTGGAGACGGACCAATGGGAGTCCCTAACACGTTATATCAGTAACGCTGGTTCGGTTTTCTTAGGGCACTTAACCCCCGAAAGCGCAGGAGATTATGCCTCAGGTACAAATCACACGCTTCCTACATCGGGCTATGCACGCTCCTACTCCGGCGTATCGGTAGATTCTTTTGTGAAAAAAGTTACTTTTCAACATATAAGCGAAACTGGACTTCAACAAATCGGGTCGGTAGTTGAAATACTCGCTGAACTCGAAGGCCTGCAAGCGCATAAAAATGCGATTTCTATTCGGAAGAAATGATAAAACAGAAACTCTTGATATCACAAAAAAGGCTTTACAATGTAAAGCCTTTTTTGTGATACTGATCTTTCGAATATTCATGACTAATGTTGACTGCATTACCTTCCGAAGGTGTCATAATTATCCGTTGCATATTTTTCAAATCTAGTCAGCAAAGCTATATTATCTTTTTCCAATGGACTTAAGTCAGCAGTCACATCTTTTGAAATAGGCACATACCAATCTACAGGTTCAAAAAACTGGCGAATGCTAGGTTTGGTAAACGCATAACCATGTCGGGCAAAAATCGTATTCCGAATAATCTCCAGATCTAATTTCTTGAGGTTTTTCAAGTCTTTCTCCGTCAACTTTTGTTTAGATGCATTTACAGTAAAGACCGCAGGGGATGCCGATCGATAGTATTGAATAATGTAAGTATAAGTTGAATCTCCATCCACATCAGTTTCCTCCTTTCTTTTTTCGTTAATCCAGTCGACCAAAGTTCCGTCTTCTCCATCCTGATTTTTTAGCATCAGATTTGGATTATAGGCGAACTGCTTTTTCAACAATTTAAAGCTTCGCTTTTTGATCTTTACTCCTTGGTCATATGCGGTCCAATTACCAATTAAGGTATCGTGATTAAGCTTAATTTCAAAACGCCCGTCGGACTTTTTGTCGCCGGGCTCATCCAATAATAACCGGATATCGGCACCATTTTCCTCCAATTTCCCCACAAAAGAACGCAGATTTCCTTTGACAACATTCTGTCCGAAGATATTACCCTTATCCGTAATTTTTTTTATGGTCAAATTTATCTTCGGAGAATAATCTGTCGTGGGCAGCCCTTCTCCTTCTTCAAGAGTACTTTCATCCACAACAAATTCGCCCACCCAGTTGCCATAAAGCTCCTGATGTGCCTCAGCTTCGGCCACAACAGTATCTTTTGTTTCGGTGGCTTCATTCTTTTTGCTTTTCCCGTCCTTACAACCAAGGATTGCTCCAAGCATTAACATTAAACAAAGGTTCTTCCTCATAATTTATGATTTTTTTGATAAATAATAAATTCCGCCAACAACAAATTAGGGATCCATCCCAACCATGCAATAATTTGATAGAGATCCATCGGATTGGGCTGAAACAGGTACACTAAAGCAAGCTTCCAAAAACGTAGGGTAAGTGCTGAACAGGTTAAGGCAAAACTACGGATCATAAAATCGCGGTGTTTATCAAATTTTCGCCGACTCGCCAAACGAACTGCCCGCCAGGTGAAATAGAACCATCCAAGCCCCAATAATTCAAATGCAATAATTGAGGTTAATCCGCCATTTGCCACGGATCCAATAAGCAAACCTGAAGGAGCGGCAAAAACCAAAATGGCGAATACATACAAATACCCGATACTTCGATGGACTCGCGGATATTTATTCAATAGATAAGTATTAAACTGCGTAAAGCCGGCAGGCAAGGCAAAGATAGCTGTGCAGACATGGACATAAAACACGTAGCGATACCACCAAAGTTCTTCAATTTCCGTTTGTTTAATCATCAGGAAATTAGCATCGAGTGAGAAACCACGATAGCGAAGTGTGATTTCTGCCATCAGCATACAGCTATAGGCAAAAATTAAAAGCCAAAATCCTTGTAATATCGAAAATTGCGCTTTTTTAAACATATCGCTTTCTATTTACTCCGGATCGCTTCTACCGGATCCAATCGAGAAGCCATTAGCGCCGGAACAATACCAGATATGAGACCAATAAACGTCGAAAGCGAAACGGTAAGCATAACCATTTTCAAACTTACGACAATAGCAACGCCAGTTGCAGCTTGTACTAGAAACGCCAAAAAATAAACAACAACGAGGCCTATCCCTCCCCCCAACAAACATAGTATGATAGACTCAACTAAAAATTGTGAAAGAATAAAGAAATTTTTAGCCCCCAGCGCTTTCTGGATTCCGATGATATGTGTACGCTCTTTGACACTGACAAACATGATATTGGCAATACCGAAGCCACCAACCAAAATCGAAAAAATACCGATTGAAAAACCCGCAAGATTAATTATCCCAAAAAGCTGATCCAGCGCACCTGTAATCATTGTTGTCTGGTTGATGGAAAAGTTTTCCTCCCGTTGTGGCGATATACGACGAATCGAACGCATGAGTGTCTTCGCTTCGCTCTCCGCCTCGCCAAGCGTATAGTTCGATTTAATAACCATCGCTATGCTCGGTGAGAAATTATCATAGTTGACCAAATTTCTCGCAAGCTCAAATGGAATAAAGGCGGTATCATCGGGGGAGGTATTGATCAATACACCATTTCCTTCTTTCTTTAATACACCGATAACCTGAATCTTTCGGCCTAACATATTAATATATTTGCCAACAGGTTCCTCATTAGGAAAAAGCCCTTCCGCAATATTTGCTCCCAATACAGTTACAAGAGCTCCACCCCTCGACTCGCTTTCAGCAAAGTAACGACCATCTACAATATTCAAATTTTGAATGTACAGGTTCTCATAGGTCGCTGCATTGACCGATGAGCCTTGGGCCGAATTATTCTTATATTTTATAGTCGTATTACCAATATTGATCATATACGCCATATACTCGGCTGTCGTCATCCGACTCTTCAAATCCAGGTAATTATTGTATGTAGGTTCGGGTCTATTCAAGTATTTCCACCAAGGAAAATTTGGACCTCCATCCCAGGGCCATTTCTCAATATAAAGTGTTTTGCTACCGATCTTCTTTACTGATTCCTCTATATTATTCCGTAGGGTATCTACCGCAGAAAATACACCAATAATCGTAAAAATACCGATGGTCACACCCAACAGCGATAGTAAGGTGCGAGTACGATTGTCTTTTAATGCCGAAAAAGCAAACTGACAACTCTCCAATATCAATCTAAAAAATAGCATAATTGTATTCTAAAATACAATATAGTTTTGATTTAATGTCAAAATCGTTAAAAATATATACATAAATTAGAAATAAGCCCTTTCTATACCCGAAAAAGTTATAACTTTGTATGCTTTTTGCAACCTAGTATTTGGTGCACTGTAATGCACTGAAAGGCAGACATTAAAATATATATCATTAAAGATGAAGTTATCTCAATTTAAATTCAACTTACCAGAATCATTACTTGCTTCTGAACCTTCTGAAAATCGTGACGAATCACGCTTGATGGTCCTACATAGAGATACTGGTAAAATTGAACACAAAATTTTCAAAGATGTATTGGATTATTTCGATGACAAAGATGTCATGATCTTAAACAATACTAAAGTTTTTCCAGCCCGCCTTTATGGTAATAAAGAAAAAACTGGAGCTACGATTGAAGTTTTCTTGTTGCGTGAATTGAACAATGAGCTTCGTCTTTGGGATGTGTTGGTAGATCCTGCGCGTAAAATCCGTGTAGGCAACAAATTATATTTCGGTGATGATGACTTATTGGTTGCCGAAGTAGTTGACAATACAACTTCTCGTGGCCGTACAATTAGATTTTTATTTGATGGTACCGATGAAGAGTTCCGTCGTAATATTGAAATCTTAGGTGAAACTCCACTTCCTAAATACATCAAGCGTAAAGCTACACCGGAAGATAAATTCCGTTACCAAACGATCTACGCAAAAAATGAAGGTGCTGTTGCTGCTCCTACAGCTGGACTTCACTTCTCAAGAGAGTTAATGAAACGTCTGGAACTTAAAGGTGTTGATTTTGCAGAGGTTACTCTTCACGTTGGTCTTGGAACTTTCCGTACTGTTGAAGTCGAAGATTTAACCAAACATAAAATGGATTCGGAACAGTTCATCATCACTGATGAAGCTGCGCGCGTTGTCAATAGAGCAATCGACAACAAACGTCGCGTATGTGCTGTCGGAACGACTTCTATGCGTGCAATAGAATCTTCTGTTTCTGCAGATCACCATTTAAAAGCGGCGTCTGACTGGACGAGTAAGTTCATCTATCCTCCTTACGATTTCAGTATTGCAAACTCGATGATTACAAACTTCCATACACCAGAATCCACACTTTTAGTGATGATTGCTGCGTTTGCAGGCTACGAAAATGTGATGAATGCCTATGAAGTTGCTGTAAAAGAAAAGTATAGGTTCTACAGCTATGGCGACGCTATGTTAATCGTTTAACGATGTGGCTTAAAAGATAAAATAAAAAAAACGTGGATAGCCTTAAACTATCCACGTTTTTTTAAATAATAACCTTTCAATAACAACATGAACTTTGTAATTATCGTTGCTGCCGGAACCGGAAATAGAATGAATAGCGATCTTCCAAAGCAGTTTCTTGACTTAAATGGACTGCCGATTGTTATGCATACAATTAATCGTTTTTGCCAATCAGAAACTATTTCGGAAGTTATTTTGGTCATCAGCGAGCTAATGGAAAGTTTTTGGACCGAACTGTGTTTGAAGCATCAGTTTGATCGCCCTATACATATCGCTTTTGGCGGACAAACCCGCTTCGAAAGTGTAAGGAACGGAATAGATTACATTCAGCAAAATTTTGATATCGGTCCAAAAGACTATATTGCGGTACACGACGGAGCTCGTCCTATCATCACTGAAGCTCTTATTAAAAAAGCCTTCCAGGGGGCGTATGACCATCAGGCAATTGTCTTAGCACAAAAGAGCATTGAATCAGTTCGGATGGGAGACACCACATCCAACTCCGCTGTTGATAGAAATCATACCTGGTTAGTACAAACTCCACAGGTTTTTCATGGAGAATTGCTTCTAAAGTCCTATCAGCAAACCGAAGATCCCCTTTTTACAGATGATGCGTCGGTGGTAGAGAAAATGGGCAAGCGTATCGCTATCATTGAAGGTGACTCCAGAAATATAAAAATCACCTACCCTCAAGACTTACAAATTGCCCAGTTCTATTTGAATTTGATTTAATGGATTAAGCATTGCCACGAATAACGCGCAATAAAACCACAATAATGGCAATGACCAAAAGGATGTGGATAATGTTATTGCCAGCCGCATAACCTCCAAAAAAACTTATCGCCCAAATGATAACTAAGATAACGGCGATGATATACAGTAAATTTCCCATTTCTTTATAATTTAATACCTAAATCTATTTTTATAGGTATAACAACGAAAAAAGAACTATAGTTTTATTTTAAATGGATTAGCTAATTTCAAGCTGTAATCTATCGTAAGCTAGAAACATATTTTCGGGCAATTCTCTGGAAACAGCTTCATGCAGTCCCATTCGATGCCCTATATGTGTAAAATAGGTTTTATCGGCATGAATGTCATAGGCAAATTCAATCGCCTCATCCAATGTTAAATGTGAAATATGAGATTCCTTTTGCAAAGCATTTACCACGAGAACCTTTACTCCTTCCAATAATTTCCGTGATTCTGCGCTGATAAATTTCGCATCAGTAATGTAGGCGAAATCTCCGATCCTAAAACCCAAGACTGGCATTTTATAATGGAGAACCTCAATAGGCATAATTTCTTTTCCAAATAAAGACAAGGGTACACCGGCCTTTATCTCTTCCAAATCCAACCTCGGAGCTCCGGGATATTTAACTTCAGTAAACGCATAATAAAATTCTCGTCTGAGCGCTTCATGGAGAGCTGCTGTACCGTAAATAGAAATTGAGCTATGCTGCTGATAATTAAATGCCCTTACGTCATCTAAACCAGCAATATGGTCTTTATGTGAGTGTGTCATTAACACCGCATCCAAATGCATAACTTTCTCGCGCAACATCTGATACCTAAAGTCTGGGCCAGTATCCACAACCAATGTATGTTGATTGTATTCAATAAGAATAGAAGAACGTAACCTCTTATCACGTCTGTCTTCAGATTGACAGACCTGACATTGGCATGCTATTACAGGCACCCCTTGTGATGTTCCGGTTCCTAAAAATGTTATTCTCAAGCTACAATTTTTGATTTCAATATTTCTTCATAAATCGGAAGAAGTTTTTCAGAAATGGCTTCCGAATCAATTTCAATATCCAATAATATGTTCCACAATGACTGGATTTTTATTTCAAGATTCGAAAACTTATTGACTACTACAACTTTTGTCGTCTGCAACATACAAGCGCCTGTGCGGAATGAACCTTTCTCGTATCTAACTTTATACCCTTGCTCCTTAAAAAACTCTTCTAACTTAGTTAAACTGCTTTGTGTAAACGGCAACAAAATCTCTCCTTCCTTTTAAATTTCTACCTCAGTCTTCCAAACTTAGATAAATTTGATTTTATATACAAATAAAATCACTGCTACTCATCAACGCGCCAACTTAAGAAGTTCATTGCCAAAAGTATCCCAGCTGTATTTCCTTTTTTCATCGATAATATTCGTTCTAAATTGCTCTTCTTTGTTGTAATGGTAAAATGAAAAAATACCGTCGGCTATTTGACGGGCATCAGGTTCCACAACATAACCAACGTAGCCATCTTGAACCAATTCCGGCAATCCCCCAACATTACTCACAATCATGGGAAGATCAAAATGATAAGCAACTTGGGTGATTCCACTCTGCGTAGCGCTACGATAAGGCAATACAACGCAATCCGCAGCTGAAAAATAACGTCCCACCTCCTGATTTGGAATAAAATCGGTATGCATAAAAATAAACTCTTCGAGTTTATACTTTTTTATAAGCTCCAGATAGGGAGCAGGATCACCATAAAATTCTCCGGCAAGCAATAATTTAACACCGAGATCGCGAACCTTGGAATTAGCTAATGCTTCCAGCAAGATATCTAAGCCCTTGTATTGACGAATAAAACCAAAAAACAATACGACTTTATCCTCTTCGGCAATCTTAAGTAATCGACGTGCTTCCTTTTTACTTTGATGCGCACCATAGTTATCGTAGAGGGGATGCGGCGTATATACCGCTGGCATTTTGGGGCTTAACATTTTCAGATCTGCCAGCACACTTTTACTCATAGTGAGACAAGCATCAACAGATTTCAAAAAGTAGCGGATCAACATCTTATCCCCTATGCGCTGTTCATGAGGGATTATATTATCAGCGATACATACAATTTTAGTATGTTTATTTTTTCGAACCTGTCGCTGGATTGTTCCCAAACAAGGCCCAAAAAATGGCATCCAAAATCGCACGATAAGCAAATCGTAGTTCGCCTTCCTAAGCTCCCTACCAACCTTTATCCAATTAAGTGGATTAATAGAATTCACTATTGTTTTAATATGAAGACCGGTTGGTGCAGGCTCATCTGAATATTGGGACTTCCCAGGGAAAAGAAAATTGGGATACTGTAGACTAAAGGAATAGATATCCACTTCATGACCTAACTCCTGAAAATGGAATGCCAATCGTTCATTAAAAGACGCTATCCCCCCTCCCCTCAATGGATAGGCGGATCCTAAAATCACAATTCGCATAATTATTTAGATGACTTTCTCAATTTGATAATCATTCCGATCGGAGCTGCTTCTAGAGACTAATTCTGCCAAGAAACCTGTCAGAAATAATTGTGTTCCCAAAATAATCGCTGTCAGCGCAAAGAAAAATAATGGTTGATCTGTTATATCTCTAAATGGTGTACCGCTAGCTATACTCATCAGTTTGTGGCAAATCAGATAAATGGAGATAAATAAACCTGCAAGAAAACTAATCACCCCCATAACACCAAAAAAGTGCATCGGTCTTTTCGCAAATTTGCCGACAAAAAATATGGATAATAAATCCAAGAAGCCTTTCACAAAACGGCCCGGCCCAAATTTAGTTGTACCGTATTTACGTGGGTAATGCTGTACAACCTGTTCCTGTATATTGGTAAATCCAGCCCATTTCGCAATAACGGGTATATAACGATGCATCTCGCCATAAACCTCAATGTTTTTAACAACATCTTTTTTATAAGCTTTAAGACCACAGTTAAAATCATGCAAGTTATGAATTCCAGACATAGATCTTGTTACCCCATTAAACAATTTTGTTGGGATTGTTTTGGTCAATGGATCATAGCGCTTTTGCTTCCAACCCGATACTAAATCCGCTCCCTTGTTCACGATCCGATCATACAGTTCAGGAATCTCATCTGGACTATCCTGTAAATCAGCATCCATTGTAATAACAACATCGCCCTGTGCAGCAGCAAAGCCTACATTTAAAGCCGCAGATTTTCCATAGTTGCGTCGGAACTTTATCGCAGAAATATTCGTGTTCTTTAACTTCAACTCTTCAATAACTTTCCAAGAATTATCTTTACTCCCATCATCAACTAAAATAATTTCATAGGAAAAATGATTGGCCGCCATAACACGGTCGATCCAAGCTGTCAATTCGGGTAAGGATTCTTCTTCATTAAATAAAGGAACAACAACAGAAATATCCATGTGAATGTTAATCATGCTAAAAATGTAGTATTATAATACCAACAAAGGTATTACTTTTTCAGTAATACCTTATAGGGTCAATTTTATTTTATTAAACACTAATTGGTCTCTTGCTTAATCACCAATTTTTCTCGTTTTGTCAAGGCTGATAATAGTAATGCAAAAACAAATTGAAACATCAATGTGATTGCCAATCCTTTGAACACCTGCCCTAAGGTTATCTTTCCTATAGCATCAACTTGTTTTTCAAGTTCTGCGATTTTTGAATCTATAACTTCATCTGGCACGTTGTTTTTCTCCATATACTCAATGGTAACATTAATTGTATGCGTCACCACCTTTTCTTGTAAAGTTGGATTAATGAAATTAACATACAGTTGCGTACCAATAGTGGAAATAATCGTAGAAATAGCAAGCATCATAAAGATCGATTTCAATGCTATAGAAAAGTTCCAGTATCCACCATTTGCTTTCCTAAGAGAGAATGCGAACAGCGCAGAGATAACAACAAAAATCCCCGTATTAACAATAAATGACATCGACATTACCCCCCAAAAGGAATTTAAGTCTTTGACAACAAACAAAACAACTAATCCTAGAATAAAAGAAATTATTCCTAAAATAACACCATAGATAATACTTTTCTTTTTGTCGATTACCGCATCAAATCCTACATTACTTTGGTTGAATGATTCTGCCATAAAATTATTTGTTATAGTAAGTACTAATTATTTGGTAAAGGGCGATATCAAAAGCCTTATTGGAAGAAGCGTCAGCATATTCTTCAAATTGTTTTTCAGATGGTTTCAACTCGCTAAAGAAACTCATAATAGGATAGAAAAGTTCATAAACTTCGCTTCTCGGATTTATTCCTTTTCCTACTTTTGCAATTTCGGCATACGGGCTATCTACTACAATCTGATTAGCAATGATATCTTCATAAATTTCATGCTCGTCTTGGAATTCATCTTCGTCAACCAGTAAAAATTCTTTGAGGAAATCATCCAATTCAGGTTCAATCTCATCATCCTTACATTCCCCTAAATAAAGAAAAATATTCAACAATTCTGTTCCACGATCTATTGTTTCATCTTCGATCGCTTCCCATTCTTCAGAATCCAAATAATCATCTTCCAATTTTAATACGTCATTGGAGAAAAAGTTCATCAATAAAAGATCGACATATACTTCACGAAGTTCGTCAAACAACGGATAGTCATCAAAAGACTGATCCAACAGTTCTAATTTTTCTAGATAGCTTGCCTCCGTATTGAATACGCCAATGATCTTTTCAAGAAACTCCGGGGCTGTCGAGATTCCATCAACCTTGCCATAATTTAATATACCTGCCTCAACGGCTGCTTTAACATTTGCTTCCATGGTTTTTAATCGTTTTTAATGATTTGACTATTATTGATGACCAATTCGACAGCGCCTTTTAAGATCTGTCCGAACAATGGAGAATTTTTTGATTTGGATTTATTGGTTTTCTCATCGAAGCTCCAAGTCTTCGCTGAGTCAAATACGACAAGATTGGCTACTGCCCCTTCTTCAATAAGAGGAACGTCAAGTCCTAGAATCTGTCGGGGTCTAACTGAAAGACTATTGACAATTTGTTCTTCGTTTAATCCAGCACGAACCATGAGTGGCAATACGGTCTGTAGTCCAATAATTCCATTTTTTGCAATATGAAATTCTACATTCTTAAATTCTATTTCATGCGGTGTATGTTGCGAAACAACAGCGTCAATAGTACCGTCCTTAATTCCTTTGAGTAATACCTTAAGATCTGCCTTTGTGCGTAACGGCGGACTCACCTTATAATTACTATCAAAACCGACAATATCTTCGTCAGTAAAGACCAATTGATGTGCAGCAACATCACATGTCACTGGAAGACCTTTTGCTTTAGCTTTTTTTATCAGGTCAACGGCTTCTGGTGTGCTAATGGATGCAAAATGAATTGGAGCTCCGGTATATTCCGCCAAATACAGATCACGAGAAACCATTAACGATTCGGCAAGATTGGGAATACCCTTCATCCCCAAATAAGTACTCATCGCACCTTCATTCATTTTGTTTCCACCTGCCATAGATTCATCTTCAGCATGTGAAAAAATCAACCCATCGAATCCCTTCGCATATAACAACGCTCTGCTCATTAATCCTGCCTGCTGTACACTCCTATTTCCATCACTGAAAGCGACAGCACCCGTTTGCTTCATATCAAATAGCTCGGCTAGTTCCTTTCCTTCTCGCTTTTTACTGATAGCTCCAATTGGATGTACATCAACAAGATTCCCTTTCGCTGTATTGACAATAAGTGCAACTTCAGAACGGCTTTGAATCGCCGGTTCGGTATTTGGCATTACAGCAACTCCAGTAAATCCTCCCGCTGCTGCTGCTGCGGTTCCACTTACAATGTCTTCCTTGGTTTCTAATCCAGGTTCTCCAAAATTGGCATGTAAGTCAAAAAAACCTGGCGCTAAAATTTTTCCTGCGCCATCGATGGTCTCTATGTTTTTATCAGCTACTTTGACAGATTTCCCAATCTGCGCAATCTTTCCCTTTTCGATAAATACATCAACTTGCTGCTGATGAAATTCATTACCAGGTAAAATTACTTTAACAGAAGTAATCAATAAGCTTTTCATATATGAATGTGATTGAAATTAAAAGGATACAACTTATTTATCGAAGCATATAGCGTGCGCAGTGTTAACAGACAAACGGTGGCTTTATCACTATAAATTATATAGCTGCAAATAACTTTTTCGCGTGATGCCTGTGATTGCTTCATTTCGAGAAACAAAGTTACAAAATACAAATTTATTAAAGAACATTAAAAATAGATTTCAACGAGGAATAACTAGGCATTTTCTCCCCACTGATAATGTTTAAATTCAAACCCTGCAAGACTCAAAATCCGATCAACCACAGTTTCTGCAACATCCTCCAAAGTCTTTGGCAAACTATAGAATGAAGGTGATGCAGGGCAAATGATACCTCCGGCCTCTGTCACCAATTTCATGTTTTGAATATGTATAATACTTAGCGGTGTCTCACGGGTAACCAAAATCAATCTTCGTCGTTCTTTTAGCATTACATCTGCCGCGCGAGTTGTCAGATCAGAAGAAATTCCGTGGGCGATCCTTGATAATGTCCCCATTGAACACGGACAGACAATCATCGTATCATAGCGAGCCGATCCTGATGCAAAAGGAGCAAAGAAATCACCCTTATCATAAAATTTGAACGGTACATCCTGATAACTCTCATCGCCTAACTCCGCACGCCATACATCCTTCGCATTATTCGACATTACAATCCCAACTTCTGCGATTTGTGTTTTTAATACCAATAGTTTTTTAAGTAAAACTTTAGCATAGATTGAGCCGCTAGCTCCAGTAATGGCAATAACAATTTTTCTCTTAGACATCTCTTTTAAAATAATAAAAACAAAGCTATAAAAAAAGGGTCGTAGTGAGAAACACCCGACCCTACATCTACCTATGAAAAACATGCCCTTGGGAGGGGCTTAACAAAAGTACATCTACTTTTTAATTTACAAAAACATTATGCGCATTACTACACATTTGTGTATATAAAATGCCCCAAAAATAACTTTTTCCCGGATTTTAAGATCCAATTCACCCCGTAAAAACACCCTTCTTCTAAATTTCAGTTCAATCCCAAGCAAAATTAAATACAAATATTTTCGCAAATCAAACATTTATTCTCATCAATAAAGTCTATTTTAGTGACAACGTTAGACAATTTGTTAAGACATGAACCTTTCCGTTTTAGAACAATATATTGAAGAAGGCAGAAGCCATGATATCGACTTATTATTGATTGGAAATCCCGAACTTTTACAAGAAACAACGAGTCATGGAATTTCTCCCCTCCTATTGGCTTGCTATTACAACAAACCCCAGATCATTCGGACACTTTTACAACACACCAAATCCATGACTATCCATGAGGCCTGTGCGGCCGGGTTAACCTCATACCTGGAGGCTATTATTTTGCAAGCTCCATCTGTTGTCAACGAATGGTCATCACAGGGTTTTACGCCATTGACCTTAGCAACATATTTCAACAAAGCAGACATTGTCCGTCTTTTGCTATCCAAAAAAGTCAATCCCAATGTCGTAACCAAAAATGAACAACTCACCACTGCGCTACATATTGCTGCGGCAAACAACAATGAAGAGATCGGCAAGTTGCTTATCGATGCTAATGCAAATGTCAATGCCATTCAAGCTACTGGTGAAACTCCACTTCATTTCGCGGCTCAATTTGGTAATATCGACTTTATTGTTGCCTTACTCGAAAATGGAGCCGACACCAGAGTCATCAATATTTCAGGATTAGCTCCAATGGATATGGCATATGAAAAAGGCCATAAGGAGATTGCAGAGATTTTAAAGAATTAATTTCTTTTTAAAATTTCTGATCCTATACTGCAATGAAGGCAGCGCTTCCTATCACAGTAAAATCTCTTTAATTGCAAAATCCCTTGACTTTGCAATGCGCTTTGAACAGGCCAATCATATTGAGTAAATTGTCTCACAACAACATTTTTTTCTGCAGGAAGCTGCTCTAAAAGATCTAGCGCTTTATCAATATATGACTGAATACTAAAATATTTACCGTATGAAAAAAGAAATACGATAATCACGTTAATAACAAGCGTGTCAATAGTTTCTTTACCCAGCCGAACCGATGTTTTTACCTTCGTTTTTGTACCAAAAGAAAAATATCCCCCAAAATAATCACCCGGCGACTCTATCTTAAATAATTTTCGAGCAGCCTCCAAATCATCCACAGCCAAAATCTTAGCAACGCCCAACTCGTTCTTACTAAACAAAAGAGCTAATTGCGTGATTCGCCGTTCAGGAAAATTATAAGGTCTCATTCTCATCCTTTTCCAAACCCCATAAATAGCCTCTATACCATGAATACGTTTTTGATACTCAAATTCACCAGCTAGCCGCTTCATATACTCGCTTTCTTGTCCCTGAATTAACAGCCTGCTGATCCCAAAGAAAAGAGCCTCTATTTTAAATAGGTTGGAACGATATTTTTGTAAAATGTTCCAAGGTAATTTTTCCCCAAGCTCCTGAAATGTATCTGCATTAACTTTTAATCCCATACATCTGCAGATCCATACCCATAAAGTTTTTTCCCAATCCGTATTACATTGTTTTAAGATCACCGACATTTGTTGAAACTTCATTTCTAGGCGTTCAATAGCTAAACTACTCAGCCATATGGATTTTTTAAAAAGATCGACAGAACTAAGCTGAAATTCACAAGGTATCGAACTTTTAGTATTCATCATCACTGAATACCGCTCCAAGAGATGCTGTTCCACATATTCCGAAAGCACCAATGTCGGTATCGATGTCCCATCATTTCGGTAGATAACTTTATCATTTTTCCACACCACATGTAAGATAACGTTATTATAAACGACATCTTCTTGATGACAATGTCGATCCCAATCCGAAGATTGGATATGCATCTCGACATGACCAAACCAATCATTATCTTTACACCTAATATGTGACATGAGAAAATCGGGGCCGGAATCTGTATTATATTGCCCCACATGAACAACGACCAAGGGTTCTCCATCAGTAGAATTCAACCCATTTGCACGGAATAGCCGAAGTTTCCAGATAAACTGCATTAAGTTTTCTGTAACTAACATAATTGTAATTTTAGAATTAAATCAACCGGCTATGGCTTATAATTCCTTAAATATACAATTTAATAATTACTGTTTCTTATAGATCTTTAAAAGATCATTGGAAACCAATTTGCTTTCTAGCAATTGTCCTTTAAATTGAGGAGCCTCAATCCCCTTCAATAATGTTGTTTCAGACTCAAATACCCTTGCCTCATCCCAGAGATCCGCATCTATAAACATTTGCAGAGTAGCACGCCCTCCTTCTATGATTATTGACTGAACATCCATTAAATAAAGTTGATAAAGAATATTCTGCGGCAGATACAACCCATAATTTTCAAGCTCAATATACTTCACATTTGCTGTCCATTCTGTCTTTTTAGCATTGAACACTATTGTATCAGCTTGCTCATTGAGAATATTAGCATCTAGCGGGATAGCAAGATCTCTATCTAAAAGAATACGCAATGGGTTTTTACCCTGCCATTCTCTTACGGTTAGACTGGGATTATCTACGACTGCAGTATTTGTACCAACCAAAATAGCATCTTCCTCCGCTCTCCAACGGTGAACCAACTGTTGGCTTGCGGCATTACTTATCCAAACCTGCTTACCCTCTTGTCCTATAAAACCATCCTTGGTTTGTGCCCATTTTAAAATAACATAGGGACGAAATTGACCGATACGTGTAAAAAACCGACGGTTGAGCCATATGGCCTCTTTTTCCAGTAAACCAATTTCGACCTCAATACCTGCTTCCCGTAGTATTTCTACTCCTTTGCCATTGACCTTTGCGAAAGGATCCAAACAGGCTATAAAAACTTTCAACGGTTTCAGCTCCGCAATCATATTTGCACAGGGGGGTGTCTTTCCATAATGCGCGCAAGGTTCAAGGCTGACATAAAAAGTACTTTCTGCGATAAGCCGCTTTGCCTTTTCCCCATACTTTTGCATAACCTGTTGTACAGCATTGACCTCAGCATGCGGCCCACCATACGGAGAAGTATACCCTTCACCGATAATTTTACCGTCCAAAACAATGACAGCCCCAACCATTGGATTGGGACTCACTGAACCCGCACCCATTTGGGCCAGTTCCAAACAACGATGCATATATTGCCTGTGCATATCCATAGATACAAATCTATGAAAATCGTACATTTGACACATGAAAATACTTCAAGATTTCGAATTATTATTTCAACATGAGCTTCAGGAGTTATATGATGAGGATGAAATAAAAGCTATATTCTTAGTGGTTGTTGCCGAAAAGTTTGGGTTAAATAGGACCAATTATCAATTGAGAAAAACAGCTATCGTCAACGAGGCGGATAAGGCTGAAGTACTTAGCATCCTTCAGGATCTAAAAAAGCACAGACCTATACAGTACATACTCAATAGGGCAGATTTTTATGGTGAAGTTTTCCAGGTCAATGAATCTGTCCTCATTCCACGCCAGGAAACTGAAGAACTTGTCGATCTGATCATCAAAAACCATAAATCTTCTCAAAACCTAAAAATTATAGATATCGGAACTGGCTCTGGCTGCATCCCTATCACCTTATCAAAGCATCTCAATAATGCCCTGGTAACCACGATAGACATCTCAAAAGAGGCGATAAAAACAGCACAGGAAAATGCTAATAATTTAAAAACTCAGGTTCAATTTATCAATGCGGATATATTTGAGTGGGAATACATTTTCTCCGACCAACACTATAATATCATTGTATCCAATCCGCCCTATATAACCCCGGGAGAAAAGCAGCATATGAACCAAAACGTATTGGCTTATGAACCTGAGCTCGCATTATTCATTGAAGAAAGTGCTCCACTGATTTTTTATGATGTTATTTCATCCTTTGCACTGAAACATTTAGCCCCAAATGGAGATCTATATTTTGAAATCAATCAATATCTCGGTGCAGAAATGAAAGAACTTATGGTCAAAAAAGGATTTGAACAGGTCAAACTTATAAAAGACATCAATGGAGCAGACCGAATAATCCATGCAAAAAAAGCGCGATAAAAAATAATCCGTTTATTTATTAAGCAGTTAAGGTCTTTTCATCAAAATTTGCACGCAATAATTTGGCATATATCAAAAGAAATTCTACCTTTGCATCACTTTCAAAAACAGAAAGGATTCCGTAGCTCAGCTGGTAGAGCAATACACTTTTAATGTATGGGTCCTGGGTTCGAATCCCAGCGGGATCACTAAAGAAAAGCTAATCGCAAGATTAGCTTTTCTTGTTTTAACGATATTAGGATTCGAAAGAAGGGTCGGCCGGGTTCGATCCAATGGAGGCTCAGGGCTGTGCTTGGGAAATGAGGGGCTGAGCCAATCCCAGCGGGATCACTAAAGAAAAGCTAATCGCAAGATTAGCTTTTCTTATTTAACACTCACGGGAACTTCTTTTTGTCCTGCAAAAATTACCGGTAAAACCGAAAAGCTACAACAAAACCAATACGCAACCCCATTCAGCCTATAGTTTACCGATAATCTAATATTGGACTGTTCTCACAAAACTATTTTCATTATCAGTTGTCTCTATTTATACAGACAAAAATTTTAATGATGAAAAGGCAATTAACATACATAATAATGTCATCCTCTTTTTTCCTTATTACAAGCTGCTCCGTAATAGAAGGGATATTCAAGGCTGGTGTTTGGACAGGCATCCTCATCGTAGTTGTTATAGTCGCCCTTGTCCTTTGGATCATCAGTAAACTTTTCGGTGGCACCAAATAACAGCCTCCTCTTTTAACAAACTTTTCGACACCTTTCGCCCGAATACCAACAACATCTCATCAATTCTCATTAACAACGCTTTTCTTGATCTCCATTTGAAAACATGTTTTTTATCTTATCTTTATAATTTCAAGAATTTACGGGCTCAATACATTAAAAATAGTAACCGATAATTCAAGAATAATTCTAGCGCTATCTTACCATCGTATTGACGCTAGAACATTTGTAATCAATGAAAGAGGATCGAGCACATGAAGAGATTTACGTTAAAAGAGATTGGCCAACAGTTAAACCTATCTCCAGGAACCATTTCCAAAGCACTAAACGATAGCCATGAAATAAGTGCAGAAACAAAAAAGCTAATCTTAGATTTTACACAGAAAATCAATTATATACCAAATTTCTCCGCAAAAAGCTTAAAAACGGGGCGTTCAAACACATTAGCAATCATTGTTCCATTTATCTCAAGCTCTTTTTTCTTTGATTTCTACGAAGAGATCTCGCATATTCTATCGCAGACGAATTACAAACTGATCCTATTGCAGACTTTTAACGACGAGAAAAAAGAAAAAGAAGCGCTGGAACTTTGCATACAAAGCAATATCGAAGGAGTGATCATTTCCCCTGTGAAAAATGATTCAAGCTTATCGCTTTTGTTTTATATGATGGAGCAGGTTTGTCCTGTTATTATTTTCGACCGAATAAACCATCAGCTCGATACATTCAAAATCGGAATCCAAAACAACAAGGTCATCTACCAGGCAACAGAAGAAATGATCAAAAACAGAAGAGAAAATATCATTCTTTTACTATGTAAAGATATCGGCGGAAATGTAAGCCGTATAAAAGGATATAAAGATGCACTCTTCAACGCCGGCGTACCCTTCAAAGAAGAAAATATTATAGAAATATCCTATTCTAGCCCCAAGGACAATATCGATGACGAACTGGAAAGCAAAATAAACACGTTATTAAATAAGCCCTCCGCTCCAAATGCACTCCTCTCAACGACAGACACCCTGTCGTTAAAAGTTTTGCACATATTAAATAAATTGAAGGTGAAAATTCCTGATGACATGAACTTAATTGGCTTTAGCAACACCCCCTTTGCCAACAGTCTCAATCCATCTCTAACAACAATCACCCAACCAACACAGCTTATGGCAGAAAAATCGGTAGAACTCCTCTTGCAGATGTTAAAGAAAAAGAACAAAAAGAATTATTTCGAATTCGAGACGTATTTTTTGGACTGCAGTATCGAACACCGAAAATCCACATCATCCCTTTAAAGAAAAGGTCAAAATTCCATAGCGGAATTTTGACCTTTTCAGAAAATACCGATCTCTACTATTAACGATCGACCGCAACATCCACCAATTAAACCTTACTTAATCAATGATCGCAATGCATGGACAGGCAAATCTATTTTAGTATCATTGGATAGATTCCCGTTCAATGTTCCCCATTGCAAACTATCTAAACGGACAGATGATTTCCCTTCAGTTTTAATATTCAGAAGACCAACTTTGGCTTCAGGTCCTTTCCTATTGAAATAAACTTCTGAATTGTTTGCCACAATATCTGCACTTTGATAATTCGTACGCGGAAGTCCCAAAACACTATTCGTCGTGTTAACAAATAAACGACCAACAAGAGAATTCCCCTTACTGTCCGTCCCGCCAAGATCATCAATAGTGGAATTTGTCAGGTTCAGGTTCAACGTATTTATAACGGATTTCTCCGCAAGGGAAAATACCTCAACGCTATCACCTACAACAGTCAACTCGTTCAACTTGGCCGACAACTCGTTAATACCCGCATTTTTTAATTTTAAAACCTTAAGATCAGGTGAAAAAATATAGATTGACTTATAAAACCCCTCTCCTCCTGATAAAAGATCTAAGGTAAGATTGCCAGATTGATCAACATTCGCTTTCACAAAGTCGGCTTGACTTTTATTAACTTTAACCATAAACTTATCGCTTTTCACCCAGTACAACCCTACACCGCTTGCATTGGCACCTACAATATAAAGCTTATCGAAAGCTGCCAAGGGGAACGACCGGTAATAAACATCCTTCGCCCCTGGCTTAGATACCTCCTGCTCAACATCAGCATTATATTTTTTCGCATCCACTCGATTTATACGAACAAGGTAGGACGCGACAAGCATCGGAACCGCGAATAAGCCTATTGCTAATCCCATTATTATTTTTGTACTTAATTTCATGACTCATTTTGATTAAAATTCTGACTTACAAACCGTCTATAACGTTGCTCTAACTCATCCAGACCGATTTCCAATAAATAAATATTACGAAAAAACAAGGGAAGATCTTCTTCTAGAAAAATTGCCTTTCTATATAACTTCACATTCTTCACCGATTCTTGTGTCAGAAAAAAACCGATCCCGCGCTTATTGGCTATAATTTCTTTCTGCTGCAACATATCGTAGGTCCGCATAACAGTATTGGGGTTAACCTCCATCTGAACTGCCAATTCCCTTACTGAGGGGAGTTTTTCATCCACTTTCCAGGTCGCTAGCAAAATATGATCACATACATACTCAGCAATCTGAAGGTAAATGGCTTTATTTGCATTGAACTCCATATTAAATCTCCTTTTCTTTTAACCTTAAAAAAGCAACCGCCCAAATCATTATGGTAAGTAACACTCCTACAGCGCCGATCAATGCAAAAATATGATTTGAATCAGACCAATAGTTATTATCCATTGTACCTACGGTATCCTGGGTCTGAGTCTTCATTAAGTAAACAAAAAGACACATCCAAACAACACAGTAAAGCACAAGAAAAATAGCCGTCTTTACATATTGATAGTTTTGGTAGACGATCCCACCAAGTAAGAAAATTGCATTCAGAAGAATTGGTATAAAACAAAAATAATAAGCCGGTTCAGGGTATTGAACCTTGAAAAAGTACTGCCATAGATCCACACTGACCGTCTCCCCTGATGGCTGTACTTCATTTACAACCACAGAACCAACGCTCCTCAAATAAGAAACAAATGCCAGATCGATCAAATAAAAGACCAATAAGTATGAACCAATACTCACGACAACCGTATAGAATAAGCTGACCAGAAACTTTTCCAATTGTGACGCCGGAATCATCAGCTCAAAAATCGCCCGGGTCTTTTTCCCTAAATCAGCAAAATAACTGCTCGAGATAACCGTTACAAAAAAGAGTCCCAAGATACAAAACAACGGTGCTCTGAAATTTAGCAACGAATAAACAGTATTCTTTTTGATGTCATCATAATTTGACCCCAAATTAACCGCATAAAAACCAAAAATTACCCCGGCAATAATCCCTATTGACATCAGATAAATTCGTCCAAAACCAATCCATTGTCTTCGAATCAGTCCAAAAAAACGCGTAGCATTAAATAGATTTGACATATTCATCAAGTTTAATAAGGTCCGTAATTTTTTCCTTGCACTGTAACACAGCATTAAATAACAACTCCAAATCCAGTTTCGAATCTTCTACCGCCGAGTTTGGGAGAATAACATTAAAACCGCCTACTCCTTCTTCGGAATAGAGTGTATCCAAAGGCAATTCTCTTACTTTTTTAAAGCATAAACGATCAGTAATCACATGCATCGGAGCATTGAGTGCAACCTTATGATCATCAAGCAGAATAACAGCATCAATAAGATTATCCAGATCACGCACCTGATGTGTGGAGATAATTACACATCGATCGTCAGTAATGGCAGAAGCCATGATCTTTCGAAACTGAACCTTAGAAGGAATATCCAAACCATTCGTTGGCTCATCCATGATGATCACTTTCGTGTTAGACGCTAAACCGAAAGAAATAATATATTTCTTTTTCTGTCCATAACTCATGTTTGCTAATTTTTGCTCAATAGGAATATCGAACTCACGAATAAGCTGATCGAAATATACCTGATCGAAGTTGGGGTAGAACCCTGCATTAGCCTTCAGAAACTGTTCCGATTTTACGGCAGGGAGATAAAACTCTTCCGGAATAAAACTAATCTCTCTTAACAAGGAAGGTTCCCTTCGATTAGGGTTATGCCCCAGCACATCAACTCGCCCCGAAACAGGATATACCAAACCGGCAATATTCTTAAGCAAAGTTGATTTACCAGCACCATTCTTCCCCAACAAGCCATAGATATGCCCCTGCTTCAATTCAAGATCCATATGAAGAAAGAGTGGCCTTGATTTACTATAGCTGAAATTTAGATTTTGGATAGTAACCATACTACTGTATTATTTAATTAATACACTAATATAGAAACGAATTTTATATAATTCCAAAAATATTTTAAAAAAAATACAGGCAGGGCTTTGCTTACGCTCAGGCATTACTTTATTTTAATAGCGCCAATCGGGCATAGGACAACATAAACACTCAATTTATGTAATAAACATAATGCAATGACAAACAAATAGTTATTTAAATACATTATGAAATTCATAATAAACAAAAGGCAACTTTAACGAGATGCGTTATCCGTGTTAAAAAACTGAACAAATTACAACTATCCGCCAAAACTAAAATAACCCCATTCTAAGCCTAAATAAATTAAAACTACACAAACCCCTTGAGAAAAACAAACAGCACCTCAGAGAGGCTAAAAACAGCCAAAACCAAAACATACAAGAGTAGTATTGATTACTCAATAGGAAATACCTTTGTTCTTGCAATCATTTGAACTGTGTGTTTGGACTAGTTAATCGTTATTCTCCACCTGACCGATGAATACCAAATTACACGCAATAGCAGTATTAACCAAGAGTTAAACAAAACACAAAAAAAACTAATAATCAAAACAATAAAAAACTTATATAAACAAGAAATACACATAAATATGACATACCTTGAACAACAGATTAGTCAACTGATGAAAAACCGTCGTTTATTTTATGTGATGATATTGCTTAAAATAGCTTTAAATCTATTTTATTATCATCTTTGTCTGTATGATGAATTACATTTATCCTTTCATTCTAGCGATGCATTCTTTATGGAGATGGGAGGTATTGATTGTGCTAACGATTAGTCTCGCGAACTTTTTTTACAAAAGAAAAAAGGAACTTCCATTCTCCCCTACCGATCAATTTCTTGTAAAAATTACGGTTATTTCTTTTTATATTCAGCTATTTTTGGGTTTTAGCCTCTGTGTACTGAGTCCCATCACACAGTACTTTCTGCAACATTTTAACGAAGCAGTTCACCTCAGGCAAATTCGCTTCTTTGGCATGGAGCACAGTAGCATGATGATTATTGCCGCAATCTGCTTAACAATAGGTGCCCTTAAAAGCAAAAACGCCGATACAAACGATCGACGTTTTAAAATATTATTAATCTGGTTTGGACTAGCTCTCCTGATCGTCCTTAGCTCCATTCCCTGGGAATTCTCACCGCTGACAAGCAGACCTAGTTTTCGATCATTTTAATTAGCTATTTTGCCAGTTGGCTTTTCTCTTATTTCGCATTGCATCCATTCCTTCTTTGAAATCATTGGTTTTACGCAAATCCGCCAAGCTCTCCAATAGAAAGTTATACTTATCATCATAATCTTGCTCTTTTAATTTTCGCAGTGCTACAAAACCCCGTGATATGGCCAAGGGAGCATTTTCCAGGATCGTCCTTTTCAATTCAATCAATACTGTTTCTTCAGCATCCAGGATGCCATAAACGATTTCCCTTTTCAAAGCCTCCTCCGCAGAAAAAGACCGACCACTGATACAGAGATCCATGGCTTTTCTTTCAGGCATATATTCTGTAAGCAACGCCAACACCTGAAATGGAAAGAGCCCAATTTTCACTTCAGGCAAAGAAAAACGTACATGTGGGAGAGCAAATAAATACGTACAGGATAATGCTATCAAAAAACCACCTGCAATAACATCTCCCCTAACAACACAGATTGAAGGCTTATCTAAACAGGCAAATATTTCTGCCAGTGACTTTTCAACCTTGGGAATTGCCGAATTTCCAATATCTAATGTAGGGTCCTCAAAAGCTTTAAGATCCATACCAGCACAGAACACCGGACCTTCAGCCTCTATTTGTACTAAACGAACATCAGGATTGCTATTCGCCAGATTCAATGCATAGGCTATTTCGCTCACCATTGTCGGACTAAAAGCATTTCTTTTATCCGAACGGGCTAAGGTCAAGTTGAACACATGCCCCTCAACGTGCACTTTAATAAAATTCAGTTTTTCCATCTACAAAATCATTTGTCTGAAGCTATGCTCCAATCCGATTATTTCAGCATCAGTTCCTCGTCCAAAATAATGCAACAACAGCTCTGAAGGTATATTACCGACCAAATCATCTTTTGCAAATGGACAACCGCCATAACCGAGCAATGCGCCTTCAAATTTACGGCAACCCGCCAGATAAGCTGCTTCAATCTTTGCAAGACTCTCCTCTCGCCTTGCATGAAAATGTGCGCCTACTTCCAGTGTTGGAAAACGAGTTTTAACAAAACTAAATAATTCTGAGATCTGATTTGCATCGGCTTCTGAAGTTGTGTCTGCCAAAGAAAATTCCCGAATGCCAAGATCGCATAATTTTCCAATCCACTCTTCTACCAAAAGCGGGGACCAAGGGTCACTGTATGGGTTTCCAAAAGCCATGCTAATATAAACAACCAGAGATTTATGCTGCGAGTCGGCCAAAGCTTTCATTTCTTTTACCTGCTGATAAGAAGCCGCCAAGCCCATATTGGTATTTCGAAGTTGAAATGTTTCCGATATTGAAAATGGATACCCTAAAAAGTGGATTTTTTCCTCTAGAGCTGCCTCCTGCGCGCCCCGAAGATTGGCGACAATCGCCAATAACTTCACTTTTTCATTCGTTCTGATTCCTTCCAGTACTGCTTTTGTATCCGCCAACTGCGGAACTGCTTTCGGCGAAACGAAAGATCCAAAATCAATAACATCAAACAGCCCACTTTCGATTAACGTATTGATATGTTTAATTTTCTTATCCGTCTCAATAAGGTTATGAAGCCCTTGAACAGCGTCTCTTGGGCAATCAACCAATACAACTTGATCCCTCATAATATGCTATAAAATATCTTTCTCAATCTCTCTAGCAATCACCATTTTCTGAATGCTTGAAGTCCCTTCACCTATTGTACATAACTTGGCATCTCTAAAAAACTTCTCGGCAGGATAGTCCTTTGTAAATCCATAACCACCAAAGATTTGTACAGATTCATTCGAAACACTAACGGCAGCCTCCGACGCATAAAGTTTAGCCATCGCACCAATTTTAGAAACACGATCTCCATGATCCTTTAAATAGCCTGCCTGCCTCGTCAACAGTTCACTGGCTTCCACCTGTGTCGCCATATCTGCTAGCGCAAAAGAAACCGCCTGAAATTCGTAAATCTTTTTCCCAAACTGCTCACGCTCGTGCGCATATTTCAACGCGCACTCGTAAGCTCCGCGTGCAATACCCAAAGAAAGTGCCGCAATAGAAATACGTCCGCCATCCAATAATTTTAAGGCCTGCACAAAGCCCTGCCCTTCTTCACCAATGAGTTGATCCCGATGAATCCGACAATTATCAAAAAACAGACAGGCAGTTTCTGAGGCACGCATCCCCAATTTATTTTCTTTCTTTCCTGCGGTAAATCCAGGTGTACCTTTCTCAACAATAAAAGCTGACATCCCTTTTTTATCTCCCTTAGCCCCCGTCCGCGCAATAACGACAGCAACACTAGAACTGATGGCATGCGTGATAAAATTTTTAGAACCATTTAACACGTAGTGATCACCATCTCGCTCAGCAAATGTCGTCATTCCACCAGCGTCCGAACCAGAACCTGTCTCTGTAAGTCCCCAGGCACCGATCCATTCAGCTGTCGCCAACTTTGGAAGATAACGTTTCTTCTGTTCTTCACTGGCAAAGCTTAATATATGATTTGTACATAACGAATTATGCGCCGCTACGGAAAGTCCAATTGAGCCACACACCTTGGAAATCTCATCCAAAACGGTAATATACTCCTGGTATCCGAGTCCCGATCCACCATATTCTTCAGGAACGATCACACCCATGAAACCGTGTTCGCCTAACTTTTTAAAAACTTCTATTGGAAATATTTGGGCTTCGTCCCATTCCATCACATAAGGTTTGATATGATACTGTGCAAAATCTCGTGCACTTTGTCTGATCATATCCATTTGTTGTTTATTTTCAATAAACATAAGCATGAATATTAAATTTACAATCGGTAATTCAATTCAAATATATCAAAATATTTAGGAATAAAATTGCAAATATTTTAAAATTTTATTTTAAATTTATCTAAAAATAAGAAATTCTTAATTCAACAGCTTTTTAAAACCAAGATTATAAATTATGAAGGAGCTACTCGCATTACTTCGCCAAAAAAGAGAAAATTTAAAACTAGGTGGTGGCATCGATAAAATAAAAAAACTGAAAGAAAAGGGTAAAATGTCAGCCTGGGAACGAATAGAATATCTACTGGACCCAGACCGAGAATATCTGGAAATAGGCATGTTTGCCGGCGAGGGAATGTATAAAGAACATGGCGGATGCATAAATGCGGGCTGCGCAGCGGTACTGGGCTATGTAAAATCCAAACTATGTGTCATCGTCTCTAACGATGCAACCGTAAAAGCAGGAGCCTGGTTCCCTATTTCTGCCAAGAAAAATCTACGCGCACAGGAAATTGCCATGGAAAACAATCTTCCAATTATTTATTTGGTAGATTCTGCAGGTGTGTTTTTACCGATGCAGGATGAAATATTTCCCGATAAAGAACACTTTGGCCGCATATTCCGTAACAATGCCCGAATGTCTTCCATGGGAATACCTCAAATTGCAGCAATCATGGGAAGTTGCGTGGCAGGTGGCGCTTATCTCCCTATCATGTCCGACTACGCCTTTATCGTCGAAGGAACAGGCTCTGTATTTTTAGCAGGCCCATACCTGGTCAAATCTGCGATAGGTGAAACCGTAGACGCTGAAACACTCGGCGGAGCTTCTACCCATTCGGAGATATCCGGCGTGACAGACAATAAATTTCCCGACGACCAAAGTTGTTTAGAGGCCATAAAAAATGTTATCGATAAAATCGGTGGAAATCCAAAAGCTAATTTCAACAGAAAGCAAAGCCTTCCTCCAAAAACAGATCCGAGTAAAATAGTAGAGATTCTTCCCGAAGACAGAACAAAACCTTATCGCATGCAGGATATCTTGAATGCAATTGTAGACGCAGATACTTTAGAGGAATACAAACCCGATTATGGAAAAACCATTGTCTGCGCCCTCGCACGTGTAGACGGTTGGGCTGTCGGGATTGTTGCCAATCAACGTGAAATTATCAAAGCCAAGAAACCCGGTAACGCAATGGAAATGCAGATGGGCGGGGTTATCTATAGTGATTCAGCAGATAAGGCAGCGCGCTTCATCATGAATTGCAACCAGCAGAACATTCCGCTTGTGTTTTTTCAGGACGTCACTGGATTTATGGTAGGAAGCCGATCAGAGCAAGGGGGGATTATCAAAGACGGAGCAAAAATGGTAAATGCAATGGCCAATTCCGTAGTTCCAAAATTCACTTTTATTGTTGGAAATAGTTATGGCGCAGGAAACTATGCGATGTGTGGAAAAGCGTATGACCCACGACTAATCTACGCTTGGCCTACTGCCCAAATGGCTGTCATGAGCGGTGCCGCTGCAGGCAAGACACTGTTTCAAATCCAAGAATCAGCTTTAAAAACCAAGGGTCAAGAAATTAATGAAGAAGAAAAAAACAGTCTCCTTAAATCAATAGAAGATCGGTACAACGAGCAACTGAGTCCGTATTACGCTGCTGCAAGATTATGGGTTGATGGAATTATAGCGCCTGAAGAAACACGAAAAGTCATCAGCATGGGAATTGAAGCTGCCAACGAAAAACCTATTCTAGAACGGTATAATGTAGGTGTTATACAGGTCTGAGTGGAGTAAAATTAAATTAGAAAACCCCTCAAACGACAAACTTCATCATCAGAGGGGTTTTCTAATTAGGTATTTTTATATCATACTATACTTAAGATCTTCTCCAGATTTTACTGATCGCTTCAAAGTCTAACAAAGATTCTCTGTTCCGCATAATATCTACTGACACCGCTTTTTCTACAGTCATTCCCGAAAAAATCTTCTTAATAGGCAGCTCCAGTTTTTTACCGCTTAACGTGTAAGGAATAGCCGATACCTGAAAAATATCGTCAGGCACATGTCGCGGACTATATTGTTGCCGAAGCTCCCGTTTAATCTCCCCTTTTAACGCATCATTCAATAAACCATTGTCCAATTGAACAAAAAGCAACATATCAGATGATCCATTTTCATGATCTACACAGATAACCAAACTATCCAAGACCCCTTTGGTTCTATTTAAAACATTATAGATCTCTGCAGTACCGATACGTACGCCACCGCGGTTCAGCGTTGCATCTGAACGACCGTACATAATTATTCCATCATGTACAGTGATCTTAATCCAATCACCATGGCTCCAAACACCGCTATATTTATCAAAATAACTATCAAAGTATTTTTTATTCGCCAAATCATTCCAAAAATAGATGGGCATACAGGGCATGGGAGCTAAAATAACAAGTTCTCCCACCTCTCCATAAAGATGATGGCCATTCTCATCAAATGCTTCTATCTTAGCTCCTAAGGTGCGACATTGGATCTCCCCTGCATAAACATCAAGCAATGTACACCCCGAAAGAAAGGCACTGCAAACGTCTGTACCACCACTTAGCGAGACAATTTGACTCTCTGGAAACTGTACATTTAGCCATTCAAATACATCTGGTGGAAGTGGTGAACCTGTCGACCCTATTGTTTTTGGCTGATAAGCCAAGGATTTTAAATCTTGATCCTGACAGGAGATGAGATAAGCAGCACCAACGCCAAAATGGTCCACCTTGCTTTCTTGTGCAAACTTCCATAAACTTAATTTATCGGGATAATTCGTAGCCCCATCATATATACACAATGTATTTCCCATTAAAAGGGCCGAAAGCGCGTAATTCCACATCATCCATCCAGTAGTGGAATACCACATGAATCGATCCCCGTCTTGCACATTTTGATGCAGTCCAAGTGCTTTCATATGTTCCAGCAGCATACCACCAACTCCATGTGTAATGGCTTTGGGCTTCCCGGTAGTTCCCGAAGAATACAAAATCCATATTGGCGCATCAAAAGGCATTGCCGTAAATTGGAGCTCAGCCTGTGTAAGATCCTTTTTCAGAATCTCTTCCCAAATATTGTCATCAATCAAAACACAAGCCAGTAAAGATGGTAGCCGCAGAGAAAGTTGTTTAATACTCTCCGCCTTTTCAAAAAGACGGCCATTATAGTAATAACTGGAATTTGCGAAGAGCACTTTGGGTTCAATCTGCTCAAAACGATCCTGAATACTCGCCTCCCCAAAATCGGGCGAACAACAGGACCAAACAGCACCAATGGAATTAACAGCCAAAAATAACGCAACAGCCTCAATGCCATTAATTAATACACCAGCGACGCGATCCCCACTTTGTACCCCTAGTTCCTTCAAATAGACCTGAAGTTTGAGAACCATGGATTCCAACTCAGTCCATGACACCTCTCTTTTAACTTGCTGTTCAGATTGAAAGATTATTGCCGGACGCTTTTCCGTTGTGTTTCGAAATACGTGTTCAGCATAATTCAAGGTAGCCCCAGCAAACCATTTTGTTCCGATAAAGCTTGTAGGATCTGCTGGCGACTCAACAATAGTTGTAAAGCCTGAATGAAACTTTATATTAAAATAGGTGGCTATACTCTTCCAAAAACTAGCCAGTTCCGTCGTAGACCATGCCCAAAGCTCCTGATAGGATGGAAAGAATAAGCCATGCTCCTTCTCGACATATTGTTTAAACTTATTGATCTCAGATTGAGATTTTTGCTCTTCTGTTGGGCTCCAGAGTAATTTCCCCATAATAGTTAGCTATAAAACGGTTATATCCAAACTTAGATAAATTTACTTGTATATGCAATTTTAAATATTTCTGGCACCCCATAACTGCACAGCATATTTTTGGATTAAATACGAATGCTCAATTATAGCACTTCAATAGCTGTATTCATTTCTACCGGATGCCCCGTGCACAACAGTATTCTTCCTTGTTCAACTTCGCGGTCTGTTAATACCTCATTATAGTCCATTCTTACTTTCCCCCTTGTACACTGCGAAATACACGTACTACACATACCGGATTTACAAGAATACGGCAACTTAATTTTATGTTCCAGCCCGATGTCCAAAATGGATTTATTGTAAGGCACCTCTAGATGATAAGTTTTACCTTGAAAAGATAGTTCGATGGCATAGGTTGTTGTATCGACTTCCTTTTCAGTCTCATCATCATCATCCTCTTCATTTTCGGGCAATAGAAATGTCTCCCGTTTTATCTGATTGGAATCAAATCCCATCCCCAAAAGTGTAAAACGACATAAGTCCATATAAATCACAGGACCGCAAGTATAAAACAAAGCATCTTCCTTATTTCCAAACAAATGATCGTTAACAATAGCATGTATATAATCTCTATTTAACCTGGCTTTCATCAAGTATTTACTATTGGAGTAAATCCACACAATAGTTAAGCGATCAGGAAATCTCTCTGCCCAGTGCTCCAATTCCGATCGGAACGGTGTTAACTCCAGCGTACTATTACTGTAAATTAAAACTATTTTGGACTTACTTTCGGCAAGAAGCGCTGTTTTCAAAATAGCATACAAGGGTGTAATGCCAATTCCTGCAGCAAACAAAAATAAGGTCCGAACCTTTTCTGGTTCAGGTTCATATACAAATAAACCCTGAGGTTCCATTGCATTTACGATATCCCCCTCCACAATTGTATGGTGGAGCAGTCGGGATATTTCTCCATTTTCGACACGCTTAACAGTGATACTTAAGGGCTCATTATTATCAGGCGAACTATTAAAAGAATAAGAACGACGTACCTCACGGTCACCAAATACAAAAGAAAGTGTAATAAACTGTCCAGCTTTATAGGAAGGATAGTCCCCTGCTATAGACTCAAGCTGAAAAGTAATGTTATTATTAGGTTGGGGGATAATTTTTGAAATCCTTAATGTATACATAAATCAAACTTAGCTAAATTTGACTTTATAAACAATTATAATTCTCTGGATATCTGCCCTAAGACCGCCTTGAAGCGTTCTTAAAGGCATGCAAATTATATGTTACATAAATATCGTAAACCAAAATTCAAAACAATATATGCCACCCTAAAAGATGAATTTATAACAATTTTGTTGTATTACAATTAACAGACAATTCTTGCACAATATTTGTAAAATTTCACGTTATATTTATATCAAAACTAATCACAATAAGATTATATGCAAACACGCAGAAACTTCCTTCAAAATGCAGCAAAGGCTACACTAGGCATCGCTGTATCTGGATCAATATTACAAGATATTGCTTCAGCGAAAGCTACTGAATTAAATGCCGCTACTTTAAAGTTTTCCCAAGTAAAATTACCTTTCAGTTATGCCGCTTTGGAGCCTAATATTGATGCGTTGACAATGGAAATCCATTATACAAGGCACCATATGGCCTATATTAACGCCGTTAACGAAGCCATTCTTGCTGAAAATATCAAAGAAGCCTCAGAGGAGCAACTTCTAGCAAACATATCTAAGTACTCTCCTAAAGCAAGGAATAACGCTGGTGGAGCTTGGAACCATAACTTTTTTTGGGAAAGTCTGTCCGATAAGCCGAGCCAGCCCTCTGAAAAATTATTGACCATGATCAATAAGACATTTGGTTCTTTAGACAAATTCAAAGAACAATTTGCCGCAGCAGCAACCTCACGATTCGGTTCGGGATGGGCCTGGTTGATTTTGGATGACTCAGGTAACTTAAAAATTACCTCTACTCCAAATCAAGATAACCCTTTAATGGATGTTGCAGAGGTAAAAGGTATCCCCGTTTTAGGCCTTGATGTATGGGAGCATGCTTATTACCTGCACTACCAAAACAAAAGAGCTGATTATATTAAAAATTGGTGGAATGTTGTGAATTGGAAAAAAGTCAATGAAAGACTAGCATAAAAAAAGCTCGATTATTACTAATCGAGCTTTTTTTATATCCGTTATAAACAACCTATCCCAACTTTTCTTTTAATTTGTTGACCTGAAAATCAACTAATTTTTGAAGTGGTCCAGAAGCGATCATCTTCATCATCATGTTGAGATCAGCATCTATAATAAAGGTTGCCTTTGTCACCGTATCAGCAACAACTTGCAATTCCCAACGAAGAGCAACCTCAAAAGGCGCCTTCTCCGACGGAACCAACTTAATGAATTGATTCTCACTACGCTCTTCTACCTTAAGAGCCAATTTTGCCATATTCTGAATTGTAAATCGAGCTTCGTCCGTAGTCGAAGACCAATTGTAGATATTTTCCGGCATCAACTGTTCATGATTGTTGAGATCCGCCAAAAATGCATACACCTCGCTGACATTTTTGTTGATTTCTGTTGTGTTCTGAATAGTAGTCATAACGATAAATTAATCTTTTTTATTGAAAATTATCTCCCCAAGTTGCAGGGTTCAATCGCCACTTTTTCAAGATCTCAATATCCTCTTCCAATACATAACTATTTTCAGCAGCGACCTGAATCAAAGCATCATAATTACATAAACTGAAATAAGGACATTTTGCATCGGCAAAATTATCAGTAGCTTGTTGCAATCCATAAGTAAAAATAGACACCAAGCCAACAACATTGCAGCCAGCCTCACGTAAAGCCTTTACAGCCACTAAACTACTCTTACCTGTCGAAATTAGATCCTCAATTACAACTACACGTTGACCGCTAACTACTTCACCTTCAATTAAATTCTGACGACCATGGTCCTTAGCTGAGCTTCTAACATAAGAAAATGGCAGTCCCAAATCCTGTGCTACCAAAACGCCTTGTGGAATACCTGCCGTAGCAACTCCAGAAATCATATCCACTGATCCAAACTCTTCTTGAATAAGCTTAGAAAGCTTTTGACGAATGTATGTACGAATCGCAGGATGAGATAAAGTGATACGGTTATCACAGTAAATTGGAGACTTCCAACCCGACGCCCATGTAAAAGGACTTTTAGGTTGCAATTTTATTGCTTTAATTTGCAATAAGGATTCAGCAACTTTTTGTTCAACCTCATTTAAATTATTCATGGCGCAAATTTATAAAATTTATATGAACGAAACCGTGCTAATTTTAGCAGATTTTGTTCCATCGAAAACCAAAAACCCACAAACAATTAGTTTTCAAGAGATTGACCTCCAAAAACTTTTCAAACAATCTGAAATTGATAAAGTTCCAAAAACATATCTCTACATCAACAAGGATTTTGAAACTGTATTTCAAAACTTAAAAAATAAAATTAAGCTCATCAAAGCAGCCGGTGGATTGGTGAAAAACGGTGATGGAGATTATCTTTTTATCTACCGATTAGGAAAATGGGATCTCCCTAAAGGTAAAGTGGAAGACAATGAAAAAATGCGGGAAGCAGCTGTACGCGAAGTTGAAGAGGAATGTGGCATTAAAATCAACTACTTAGGAAAAAAAATTACCACATCATACCATACTTATTTTTTGCGAAATGGAGAATTCGTCCTAAAAGCAACAAACTGGTATGAAATGGGAGTCAACAAAGTCCCTAAATTGATTCCACAAACCGCAGAAGATATTACAAAAGCGGAATGGCGTCATGTGGACCAATTTGAAGACATACGGAACAACACTTACCCTATTATCGAAAATATCCTCAAAAAGGCAAAATAAGTTGCCTTTTTGAGGTTCATCTGACACGAATAAAAAAGATCATACCTATTTTTATGTTATGGAAAATATAACAGGAAAAAGAGCCTTAATTACAGGTGGCGCGCGGGGATTAGGAAAAGCAATTGCCTATGCATTAGCGAAAGAAGGTGTTCATATCGCGATTACTGGGAGAAATGAAGCTGCTTTGAAGGATACGGTTGCGGAACTTGCGGAGCTAGGCACTGAGGTCACTTATGCCGTTTTTGACGTATCAAATTATAGTGCTGTACAACAGGAGATCGAGCAACTGAAAAACACTTTCGGCAGCTTTGATATCTTAATTAACAATGCGGGAGTGGCATCATTTTCCGCTGTGCTCGACATGGACGTTGCCGATTGGACATCGATCATTCACACCAATCTCTTGGGTACATACTTTGTTACAAAAGCTATCCTTCCACAACTGATTGAAAAAAATCAAGGCGATATCATTATGGTATCTTCGACTGCCGGATTAAATGGCGCGGCCACCACTTCCGCTTATAGTGCGTCAAAGTTTGGCGTCATCGGCTTCGCCGATTCTTTAATGCGGGAAGTACGGAAAAACAATATTCGTGTATGTACGTTAATGCCAAGCACGATCGCTTCCGATATGTCCAAAGAACTTGGACTTACCGATGGCGATCCAGAAAAAGTTCTCCAGCCTGAAGATTTCGCAGAGTTAGTAGTTGCCAATTTAAAACTACCAAGAAGAGCAATGCTAAAATCAGCATCTTTATGGTCTACAAATCCTTAACAGTTGAACCACGGTTCGCAAGGATTTAAATAAAGGCTTCTGAGGGCCTCTCTTTACAAAACAAAGAATTGATCAAGGCGGGAGCTTTCCTTGCTCCTGCCTTCTATAAACACGCAATTATGAGTCAATTATTTTCATCAGTAAATATTGGAAACCGCCAATTGAAAAATCGTTTGGTCGTATCTCCAATGTGCCAATACTCCGCAAAAGATGGTTTTGCAAATAACTGGCATTTGGTTCATTTGGGCCAGTTTGCAATCGGCGGAGCTGCAGCAGTAATACAGGAAGCAACAGCAGTTAGCCCTGACGGTCGAATCAGTGATGGAGACCTTGGTTTATGGGACGACCAGCATATCGAAAAACTAAAAGAAATAACCGAGTTCATTAAAGAAAATAATTCCATACCGGGCATACAACTTGCTCATGCAGGCCGCAAAGCAAGCAGTAATAAACCTTGGGTCGGGCGGAATCAATTTTCACCAACGGATCCACAGGGTTGGCAAACAGTCGCCCCATCTCCGATCCCTTTCCATGCTGGAGATTATGAACCACAGGAGCTTGATCTAGACGCCATTGAAAATCTGATTGAACAATTCGGAACAGCAACGAAAAGAGCCATACAGGCAGGCTATGAAATTATTGAACTCCACGCTGCACATGGATATCTGATCCATCAATTTCTTTCACCACTGAGCAACTTACGGACAGACTCTTTCGGCGGGATCTTTGAAAATAGGATACGTTTTCTTATTGAAATTGTGAAAAGAGTAAAACGAGAAATAACAAGCCAAAGTTTATGGGTACGTATTTCAGCAACAGATTGGGCCGAAGCAGGCTGGGATCTACAGCAGTCTATAGCCTTATCACAACTACTGTATACATTGGGGGTAGATTTAATTGATGTGTCGAGTGGAGGCTTGGTCTCCTATCAAAAAATAGATGTCGGACCAGCATATCAGCTCCCTTTCGCCATCGCGATTAAGGAACATACCAAGAATAACGTTGCCACAGTAGGTTTAATCAAAACGGCTATTCAAGCGTCTGAGATCATCGCACAAAAGCAAGCTGATTTAATCTTAATCGCACGGGGATTTCTTGATGATCCACATCTTCCATTACATTTTGCCAAAGAATTAGATGCTGACATCCCCTGGCCTAAACAATATGAAAGAGCAAAATAAGATGAAACATTGTAAAATAGTCTGTATATGATCCATATCCTTAAGGAACAACCTTGTATAACAAACACAATGAGATAAGATTTAAAAATGAAATTAAACCTCAACAAGATACATCATATCGCTATTATCTGTAGTGATTATGAGCGTTCAAAGAAATTCTATACTGACATACTGGGCCTAGAGATTGCTAGAGAATACTATCGTGTGGAACGTGATTCCTACAAACTGGATCTCAAACTCCATGATCATTATATTATAGAACTTTTTTCGTTTCCATCACCGCCTAATCGGCTCAGCTTTCCAGAAGCCGCCGGTTTAAGACATCTTGCATTCGAAGTCGATAATCTCGACCTAGAATTAAATAAGCTCGAAAAAGCAGGTGTATCACACGAAGGGATCAGAATAGACGAGCTAACAAATAAACGCTTTACATTCTTCTTTGATCCTGATCAGGTACCAATAGAACTATACGAACGTTAAAACAGAAAGCGGCATTGATTAAAACCAATGCCGCTTTCTGTTTTATTACTGTATCACTAAGTGATTACAATTTACGTTTCACTTCAACTTGTTCGTAAGCTTCGACAATGTCTCCTACTTGAATATCATTGAAACGGTCAATATTTAAACCACATTCATAACCCATTGAAACTTCTTTCACATCGTCTTTGAAACGTTTCAAAGATGCCAGTTTACCAGTATGAATTACGACACCATCTCTGATTATGCGGATATCATTATTTCTATTGATCTTACCTTCTTTAACCATACATCCGGCAATCGTACCAACTTTAGAAATTTTAAAAGTTTCTCTGATTTCAACCTCAGCAACAATTTTCTCTTCAAATTTCGGAGCCAACATACCCTCCATCGCAGACTTGATTTCGTCAATCGCATCATAGATGATCGAATATAAACGTACATCAATTTGCTCGTTCTCTGCCAACTTACGCGCATTTTGTGTTGGACGTACTTGGAAACCGATGATGATCGCATCGGAAGCAGAAGCTAACAATACATCTGATTCAGAGATCGCACCCACTGATTTATGAATAATATTAACTTGGATCTCGTCAGTAGACAATTTCAATAATGAATCTGATAATGCTTCAATAGAACCGTCCACATCACCTTTAACGATAATATTAAGTTCTTTAAAGTTACCGATGGCCAAACGACGACCGATTTCATCCAAGGTAATATGTTTAGTTGCACGCATACCTTGCTCGCGTTGTAACTGAAGACGTTTGTTGGCTACAGTTCTAGCTTCAGACTCGCTTTCAAGAACATAAAGCTTATCTCCTGCTGTTGGCGCGCCTGCCATACCCAAGATTTGTACTGGAACAGACGGTCCCGCCTCTTTAACACGTTCACCTCTTTCATTAGTCAAAGCCTTCACCTTACCTGAATGCGATCCCGCTAAAATAGGGTCTCCAACACGTAATGTACCACTTTGTATCAATACCGTTGTCACGATACCACGACCTTTATCCAAAGCTGCTTCAATTACTGAACCAACAGCGCGTTTTTTCGGATCAGCTTTTAGATCTAACATCTCAGCTTCCAATAGAACTTTCTCTAATAGTAGGTCAACATTTTCTCCCGTTTTTGCTGAAATCTCTTGCGCTTGGAACTTACCACCCCAGTCTTCAACTAAGATATTCATCGCAGAAAGCTGCTCGCGGATTCTATCAGGATTTGCTCCCGGTTTATCTACTTTAGTAAATGCAAATACGATTGGTACTCCCGCTGCTTGCGCGTGGTTGATTGCTTCTTTTGTTTGCGGCATGACAGCGTCGTCCGCTGCAATAACGATAATAACAATATCCGTCACTTTAGCACCGCGGGCACGCATAGCCGTAAAAGCTTCGTGACCAGGAGTATCCAAGAATGTAATTTTACGGTCATCCTCCAATTTCACCGCGTATGCACCGATATGTTGGGTGATACCACCAGCCTCACCAGAAGTAACGTTCGCCTTACGGATATAATCCAATAAAGATGTTTTACCATGGTCAACGTGTCCCATGACCGTTACAATAGGGGCTCTTGAAACCAAATTCGCTTCGTTATCCGGTTCCTCAAGTTCAGCAGTCTCCTCATCCTCAGGTTTGATAAACTCTACCTGATAACCAAATTCATCCGCTACAATTGTTAAAGTTTCCGCATCTAAACGTTGGTTAATTGACACGAACATACCCAAACTCATACAAGTTGCAATAATTTGGGTTACCTGAACGTCCATCAAATTAGCTAATTCGTTTGCTGTTACGAATTCTGTAACACGCAATACTTTCGCCATCATTTCTTGCTCCATTGCAGCTTCTTCTGCATGTTGAGCAACATCGTCACGTTTCTGACGTCTCAATTTGGCACGTTGCGCAAATTTACCAGATTTACCTGCACCACTCAAACGAGCAAGTGTTGCCTTGATTTGATCTTGGATTTCCTTTTCAGTAGGTTCTTCCTTATTCTCAACAGGTCTTCCCTTACCTCTATTGTCAAAACGATTACCGTGTTGCGGTCTCGTACCTTGTCCTGGTCTACCTGGGTGTTGGTTGTTACCTCCTTGTCCTGGTCTACCCGGATGTTGGTTGTTGTTTTGCCCTTGACGATTGTTCGGGTTGTTGTTAGGACCATGATTCCCTCCTCGGTTACCCTGTTGGTCCCGGTTGTTGGGATTGTTGCCATCACGCGGCCCACGGTGTTGGTTATTATGACCTTGACCTTGCCCCGCATTTGGGTTTACTGGACCATTTGGATTCGTACGCTTACGCTTACGTTTCTCATTATTATTTCCAGCATTTGAAGATGAAGCCACTGGTTTGTGGGAAGGTCTAGCAGATGGTAATTCAATCTTACCAATGACTTTAGGACCTGTCAATCTCTCTGCACGAGCAGAAATAATTTCATCTCCTTGTTTTTTCACAGGCTCCACTATTGGAGTTACTGGTACAGCTTTCGGCGCTGTTTCTTCTTTTTTCTTGTCTTCTACCTTCACAGGTTCAGTTTTTGTCTCTACAACCGGAGTTGCTTTTACTTCAGTTTTATTTACTTCGGGTTTTTCTATTTCAGCTTTTGGTACAACAACTTCCGGCTTCTTTTCAATAACCTTTGGTTCTTCTTTTTTCGCTTCAACAATAGGCGCTTTGACTTCGGCTTCTTTCTTTTCTTCCACCTTAGCTTCAGCTTTGACCTCTACAGGTGTTTCTTTAACGGTTTTTGGTTCCTCCTTAACAGGTTCTTCCTTCTTGACCTTATTTCCGCCTCTATTCAATGCGTCCAGATCAATCTTACCAACCACCTTCATACCACCTTGATGAACGGGCTCCTCTACTTTTGCAGGAGTAGGTTCCTTAACAGAAGGGATTTCTACCGTATTTTTGACCAGGATTTCCTTGGATTCATCATGATCTTCGAAATCCTCATTCTTAGATGATTCCTTAGGAGAAGTGGACGGCGACTCCTCACGACGAATTTTGCCAATCACAATTTGTTTAGCTTCATCTTTCAGTGATTTGTCTCCCTGAAACTCTTTTAACAGCACACCATACATCTCTCCGCTCAATTTAGTGTTAGGCTTTGCTTCTACATCATATCCTTTTTTCACTAAACATTCCACGGCGGTATGTATCCCGATGTTGAGTTCCTTTGCTGCTTTAAGCAAGTTTGTTCCTTTTCCTTCAGTCATCTATAATATAAACTATTTTAATATAATTACAAAAATATGTTTTTTTCCATCCATAAACAATTTATTCCGAATGTTAGATAGAAAAAAATTAATGAGCTGAATTTTATTCAAATTCAGCTTGTAAAATACGTACAATCTCACGAACAGTATCTTCTTCCAAATCGGTACGTCTAACCAGCTCTTCCTCGCTAAGAGACAACACCGACTTTGCAGAATCCAAACCAACACGTTTCAATTCATCAATAACCCAGCTTTCAATCTCATCGCTGAATTCTTCGATATCAACATCTTCATCAAACTCGTCATTTTCGCGATAAACATCAATTTCATAACCAGTCAATTTACCAGCCAACTTGATATTGTGTCCTCCACGACCAATTGCTAAAGAAACCTGATCCGATTTTAAATATACAGCCGCAGTCTTATTTTCTTCATCGATTTTGATTGAGCTAATCCTTGCTGGACTCAAAGCGCGAGCGATATACAATGAATGATTTGTTGTAAAATTAATCACGTCAATATTCTCGTTACGCAATTCACGAACGATACCATGAATACGGGATCCCTTCATACCAACACAAGCTCCTACAGGATCAATACGATCATCATAAGACTCAACGGCAACCTTCGCTCTTTCTCCTGGTTCACGAACGATTTTCTTAATCGTAATCAAACCATCAAAAATTTCAGGAACCTCAAGTTCAAATAAACGTTGTAAGAACGCAGGTGCGGTACGTGAAATGATAATCTTTGGATTATTATTCATCATATCCACTTTATGCACAACTGCGCGAATGCCATCTCCCTTTTTGAAATAGTCAGCTGGAATTTGTTCTGATTTAGGAAGAATTAATTCATTACCATCCTCATCCAATACCAAGATTTCTTTTTTCCAAATCTGATAAACCTCACCAATGACCAACTCTCCTTCTCTATCTTTATATTTCTTAAAGACTTCGTCTTTTTCCAATTCCAAAACCTTAGATACAAGCGTCTGACGTGCAGCTAAAATTGCACGACGGCCAAAGCTTTCCAATGTGATCTGTTCAATAAAATCATCGCCTACTTCCAAATCTTCATCATGCTTTCTAGCTTCCGCCAATTCGATTTCAAGATCATCATCCTCTGAAAACTCATCTTCAACAACGACACGCGTCCTCCAAATCTCCAAATCTCCGTTATCTGGATTCACGATAACATCCACATTTTCATCCGTACCAAAACGACGACGGATCATACTACGAAAAACCTCTTCCAATACTGTAATAACAGTAGGTCTATCGATATTCTTAAACTCCTTAAACTCTTGAAAAGAGTCTATCAGATTGATGTTGCTGTTACTCATTATTATTAAAATGAAATTACCACTTTTGTTGCTTTTATTTGATCAAAAGGAAGTTCTTTTTCTACCTCTTGTGCTTTTTTACCTTTTTCTTTTATCTTCTGAAGAACATTGATCTTCATCTCGTCTACGGTCAATAATGTACCTTCAACTTTTGTATTATCGTTCAACTTTACCAGAACTGTACGACCAATATTCTTTTGGTACTGTCGGATATTAACAAAATTAGCATCAATACCTGGAGATGAAACCTCTAAACGGTAAGCGTCATCAATTACATTTTCCTCCTCCAAGTGGAAACCAACATGACGGCTCACCTGTGCGCAATCATCAATATTCACACCATTATCTCCGTCCAAAAGAATCTCAAGAATTTTATTTGGGCGCATCTTCACGCTGACGATAAACAAATCCTCGCGATCTGCAATTTTTTCCGCGATGAGTTCAATAACTCTCTTTTCTATATGCTGCATTGTTCTGTTTCTAGAAATGCTAAATTAATTGAATTAAAAAAAGGGGGCAATACGAGCCCCCTTCCTTTCAGATATGCAAATATAGCATTTTATAAAATAAAAAACAAAATTAGATAGATTGTTTTTATATTCGACACCCCTACATTCCCTATAAAAACAAGCTATCGATCGCTCCTCGGTCATAGAAATTATCTTAACAGTGCAACTATATCGTAAAAAAACGCAGACAATTCTCTACTATTTTGAACCATCTACCACCGCATTAATTGTTTTCTGCATCTGCGCCATCATACTCGTCAGCGTTTCCATTGTTGGCTCTGGCGTAGGCTCAGGCAGTTGTGTACTGATAAAAGCCTTCGCTTTCCATACTTCAAGAATGTCCGCTGTCTCCACCCAATAAGGCTCATATGTTTTATTGTCTGAAACGAGCTTCAAACCCTTATCTTCTTTAAATTTAAAAGCGATACGCTTATAAACCACGCCATCTTCCTTAGACAATATAACATAGGTACTCCCCGGCTTGATATCATGCCAGTTCTCCACATACTCCGCTACAATAATGGACCCCGATGGCAAAGGTAACATCGAGTCTCCCTTTATTTCAAAAGCACGAAATGTCCCTTGACCAAACATAGGCAGCGAAAACTTAGGCAACTCAGCAACATATTCCGGATCACCATACCCATTTAAATACCCGGCACTAGCCTTAACCGGAACAAGTTCGATATTTTCACGATCATCCGCATCTACAGTCACACTAAGCACCCTTAAATTTGAGGCATTGCTTTTGGGAACCGGCTTCCATTTATCATCAATAACGTCGTTTGCCAATTCATCCATAGTCAAACCATAGAATTCGGCAATCTTCTTTAATAACTCATATTTGGGCTCTGCTCGATCTTCCTCGTACGCGCCCACAGACGCACGCTTAATTTCCATAAGATCAGCAAATTGTTGCTGTGTGATTTTTTTTCCTTTTCGAAGGAACTTCAGATTGGACGAAATATTTGACATATTATTTTTTCAAAAAAATATTTTGCAAAAACTAATTTTATTAGTAATATTGTGCCAATAAAATTAGTAAATATATTTTAAACGTCCAAATAATTTAGCATTATGAACAATTTTATTGTATATATATCAACTGACAACAATCGTAAACACTTCAAAATCGGCCTCAGTTCCAACATCTTTAGTACAGTAATGGAATTACAGCAATCCAATAGTTTTATTTTCAACCAAGGCCCCAGTTTAAATCGAATAATCTACACAGAATCTTTCACGAATTCAGAGACCGCCAATAAGAGAATAAGCGAACTGCAACATTTTACAACCATGCAAGTCGAACGGCTCATTCGTAAATACAACCCTAACTGGAATAATCTTTTTCCACAGCAACACCAAGCGTTCGCCAAAAGAGATTCCAACCATGCAGCCTAGCATAAAAAAAGCCACCTTAGTTAAACTAGGCGGCCATCTTTATTTTTTAGATAGAATCCTCTTTAAGTAGTATCAGTTTTGACTACCAACCTCCTCCAACGAGGATGACCCTTCGCTACTCGTTCCACTATCAGCACCTTCAGTATGATTACGCTCAACAGGATGCTCCGCTCCTTCTTCCTCAGGTCCGATAAATCCTTCATCAGCGGGCTCTTCTACCTGTGTAGAATCACTCTGATCTGGCTCTGGATCACTATAACGCGGAGTTTCGCATTTGTAAGATTTCGTAATTTCAACTGTAGGACTAGGAAACTTACCTTGCGTATACCCCAGCTGTTTATCTTTATAAACAGACTCCATATACACCCCAAATATCGGTAATGCTGTACGAGAACCTTCTCCCGAATGAGAATTTTTAAAGTGAATACTCCGCTCGTCACAACCAACCCAAACACCTGTAACCAAGTCTTTGGTCACCCCCATATACCAGCCATCCACATATTCCGAAGAAGTACCTGTCTTTCCGCCGATTTCATTTTCTTTATCAAATAAATCCCATTCCCACAATCCTTGAGATGTACCACCAGGTTCTTCCATACCACCGCGCAACATATACGTCATCAACCAGGCGTCTTGCTTATCCACCACTTGTTTACGCTCCGCCTGAAAAGTAGCAATAACATTGCCATCATGATCTTCGATCTTAGACACTAATAAAGGAGTGACACGCTCACCATGATTCATCATCGTCGAGTACCCATTCACCATTTCAAAAACAGAAACATCATTAGGCCCTAACCCCACAGAGGCAACCGGATTTAATTTACTTGTGATACCACAACGATGGGCCGCATCAACAACTTTCGCAGGCGTAACCATATCAGTTAACTGAACCGTAACCGAATTGATGGAACGTGCCATCGCATGACGCAATGACATTTCACGATAGGAAAAATTCCAGTCTGCATTTTTGGGTTCCCATATCTCCACGGAATCCCCTTTATCAATCTTGATCGTAACAGGCTTGTCGGTAATCTTATCACACGGAGACATCCCTGACTCCAAAGCAGCCAAGTATACAAAAGGTTTAAATGTAGACCCCGCTTGTCTCTTCGCCTGCATCACGTGATCATACTTAAAATATTGATGGTTTATTCCACCCACCCATGCTTTAATTTCACCCGAATACGGATCCATAGACATCATGCCTGCATTTAACATCATGGCATAATATTTCAAAGAATCCATTGTAGACATATCCTTTTCGATCTTACTACCATCCTTCCAATTATAAACTTCGATCTTCTTCTTTTTATTTAGGAAGTAATTGATGCTATCAGGGGTATTTGCATATTTTTTACTCAAAAAAGCATAATAAGGAGTTTTCTTTGCCAAATTATCCAAGAAGTTGGGGATAACCTTACCTGATAAATCACGCCAAGGCTCCTGTCCCTCCCAGGTGTTATTTAGACGTTGCTGTAATTCAATCATTTGTTTCGCCACAGCCTCTTCAGCATGCTTTTGAAGTTTAGAATTTATCGTCGTGTAAATTTTCAAACCGTCTGTATAGATATCATAATTGTTATCCTCAGACCATTTTTCCAACCACTTAGCTACTGCAGCACGTAAGTAAGAATCTCCACCCGCATTAAGATCTTGACTATTTGTATTCAAAACAATCTTCTCCTTAACCAGATTATCATACTCTTCTTTTTTCAGAAAACCACCTTTATACATTTGACTTAAAACGGTGTTTTTTCGCACAAAAGCATTTTCGGGATTACGAATAGGATTATATAAAGTCGTACCTTTTAACATGCCAATCAAAACAGCAGCTTCGGTCTGATTCAATTGATTCGCTCCTTTTGAAAAATAGCGCTTTGCAGCAGTCTCAATCCCATAGGCATTATTACTGAAGGATACCGTATTTAAATACATCTCCAATATCTGATTTTTGGAATAACGTTGCTCCAATTTATAAGCCGTCATCCACTCCTTAAACTTCGTGATCACCAGGCCCGCGACGGGAAGACGCGTCAACAATCCACCGGCCTTATTATAACGTGTACGATAAAGATTTTTAGCTAACTGTTGCGTAATTGTACTGGCACCACGCTTATCCCCTTTTAATGTAGAGATAATACCTGACCCTAGACCAAAAAAATCAACACCATTATGACTATAAAAACGCACATCCTCAGTTGCTATCAACGCATTAGTAACAGACTTCGGAATGCTATCAAATGGAATTGGATTTCTGTCCTCGTCGAAATAACGCCCAATTAAAACACTATCTGCCGTGTATAATTCGGTAGAGATATTCACACTGGGCATAACGATATCCTTTTTTGTCGGAGAATAACCAAAGAGCCACAAAAAATTCAATTGTATAGCACACACCAATATAATGATAAAATATATTGCTATAAGGAGATAACGAAGAATCCTATTCTTAATACGTTTAAACATAAATGGAAATTTATCTTATATTCAACACATCCGACCAGCAAAAGGTTTTACGCCCGTCCAATATGCCTTTTTATCTATTTTCAGGGGCTAAATATACAACTAAATAAATCGCTGTAATCAACTATTTACATTTTTTAACAATAAAAAACACCCGCCAAACAACCGTAAAATACAACATAATTCGAAAGGATGGATTTTGGAAATTACAACGACGACTAAATAAGAACAGCGCGGTATGGAGAAAACAAGCCCAGTCTCAAATTTGTTTATAAATTCTCCCGCGTTCCACAAATATTATACCCATTTTTTATTTATTATCGATTTTATTTTAAAATAATAATGATATTTGTTTAAATTTAGATGTAAAAAAGTCAACTATTAGCATGTTAAAACAAACATTACAACAAAAGCTATTACAGAAATTGTCCCCGCAACAAATACAATTTATAAAATTGTTGCAGGTTCCGACTGTTTCATTAGATGCGAGAATCAAGGAAGAATTAGAAGAAAACCCTGCGTTAGAAGATGGTAGCTTGACTAATATGACCGATCCTATAGAAGAGTATCCCGATAAAGATCCAGACGATAATTTTGACAATGAAGATGGATTTGACTCAGAAGACTTTAGTTTAGAAGATTACATCCAGGAAGATGATTTCAAAGATTACGGCAACGGCTATGACTATGGAGACGATGATGACGACCGGAAAGAAATGCCCGTTGCTATTCAGCACTCCTTTTATGAGCAGTTACAACAACAATTAGACCTTTTAGCTTTAGATGACAAGCACTTTTTAATTGGCCAACAAATTATTGGCAGTCTGGATGATGACGGCTATTTACGCCGGCCCATCATCAATCTTGTCGACGATCTCGCTTTTGGCCAAAATGTAATGACCGATGAACAGGAAGTACTTGATATGCTAAAGGTAATTCAAGATTTTGAGCCTGCAGGAATTGGAGCACGAGACCTACAAGAGTGCCTATTGATCCAATTACAAAAAAAAGATACCCAAAACCCCACAATCAAACTCGCGATTAAAGTCGTAGCGAATTACCTTGAAGAATTCACCAAAAAGCATTATGATAAATTAGAAAAATCTTTAGGTGTTTCATCAGAGGATTTAAAAAACGTCGTCAATGAGATCCTAAAACTTAATCCTAAACCAGGAGATTCTGGTGCAGTCGCGGGCAAACAGCTTCATATTATCCCGGATTTCCATATCAGCAATAATGATGGAACACTGCATTTGACTTTAAATGGCCGAAATGCGCCTGAGCTCCGCATAAGTCGTGATTACCAACACATGTTTGAACATTACGAGAAATCGGATCAAAAGGATAAAAAAATGAAAGAGGCTGTGCAATTCGTCAAACAAAAACTTGACTCAGCCAAATGGTTTATTGATGCAATAAAACAGCGTCAACAAACCTTACTAAAAACAATGAATGCAATCATGGAATACCAATATGATTATTTCCTCACTGGTGATGATCGTAAGTTAAAACCAATGATATTGAAAGACATCGCCGACAAAATCGATATGGATATATCTACGGTGTCGCGGGTAGCAAATTCAAAATACGTACAGACAGAATTCGGAACATTTCTCTTAAAATCATTTTTCTCTGAAGCTATCCAGACGGATTCCGGTGAAGAAGTATCCAATAAAGAGGTTAAGAAAATATTGGAAGAGTGCATCTCAAAAGAAAATAAACGAAAACCCTTGGCTGACGAGAAACTAACTGAGATCCTAAAAGAAAAAGGATACAATATTGCGCGGCGAACGGTGGCAAAATATCGGGAAGCATTGAATATTCCTGTAGCAAGATTACGAAAAGAGCTCTAAGAGCTCTTTTTGTTTTTCCCACAGAACCAAATCCAAATTAAGAATAGTATCTTTGTGCTGTATTAAAATAAGCATTAAAGAATGAGCAAAGTAAAAGTTGGAGTTGTACAGATGAGCTGTACCGCAAGCAAACAAGAGAATCTCGAAAAAGCTATCGCTAAAGTAAAAGAAGCCGCTGCAAAAGGTGCGCAAATTGTGTGTCTGCAAGAACTATTTACCTCTTTATATTTCTGCGATGTGGAAGATTACGACAATTTCGCACTGGCTGAATCCATTCCCGGCCCATCGACGGACGCCCTATCGGCTGTTGCTAAAGAAGCAGGCGTCGTAATTATCGCTTCATTATTTGAAAAAAGAGCAGAGGGACTGTACCATAATACAACCGCTGTATTGGATGCAGATGGTTCCTATTTAGGAAAATACCGCAAAATGCATATCCCAGATGATCCTGCATTTTATGAAAAATTCTATTTTACCCCAGGAGATTTAGGCTACAAAGTATTCAAAACAAAATTTGGAAGAATAGGCATTTTAATTTGCTGGGATCAATGGTACCCTGAAGCATCTCGAATTACCGCATTAATGGGTGCAGAAATCTTATTCTACCCTACAGCTATTGGATGGGCAACAGACCAAGATGAAGAAACCAACAAAGATCAATATAATGCGTGGCAAACAATACAACGCTCCCATGCCGTTGCAAATGGTGTTCCTGTTGTATCCGTTAATCGCGTAGGATTTGAGCAAAATGGCGCAATGAAATTCTGGGGTGGAAGCTTCGTAACAAATGGACAGGGTAAATTGCTTTATCTTGCCTCACATGACAAAGAAGAAATTGAGGTCGTCGAATTGGACTTAAATGAATCAGACTATTTCAGAAAACATTGGCCATTTTTGAGAGACCGAAGAATCGAAACATACGCACCGATCACCAAACGTTTTATTGACGAAGACTAATATCGGATATTCTAGCCATTTCGGTTTCGAACGCATACAACTGTGCTGAAACGAACTGAAATGGCTTTTTTTAATCCCATTAAAATAAGTATGGAACAAAAAAAGACATTCACACCGGACTATTTTGACAATTCCCCAAAACAACAGGGCTTCTCATTTCCCGCAGAATGGGCAAAACAAGAAGCCTTATGGTTGAGCTGGCCACATAAAGAGGAATCCTGGCCTGGGAAGATTGAAACAATATACAAACCCTATTGCGAATTTATTAAAGTCGTAGCAGCAGGGCAAAAAGTAAGGATTAACGTCGCTAACGAGGAAATGCAAAATTTTGCTATTACCGCGCTTAAAGAAGTAACAACAGATTTTAGCAATATCGAATTCTATTTTAATCCGACTAACGATGCTTGGTGTAGAGACCACGGTCCCGCTTTTATTATTAACCAGGCTACAAATCAAAAAGCAGTTGTCGACTGGGGCTATAATGCCTGGGGTGGAAAATACCCTCCTTTCGACCTGGATGACGTCGTTCCGACGCGTATTGCCAAAGAATTTAACCTTCCTTTGTATACCCCTGATATCGTCATGGAGGGCGGTTCAGTTGAGTTTAATGGCGCAGGAACAATCATGACAACAACCGCTTGTCTATTGAATAAAAACCGAAATCCACACCTGACAAAAGAACAAATAGAAACCTATTTAAAAGAATTTTACGGTCAGGAACAGGTTTTATGGCTTGGAGACGGTATCGTTGGAGACGATACAGATGGGCACATTGATGATATTACACGTTTCATCAACGAAAACACCGTTTTAACGGTTGTAGAGGAAGATCCAACAGACGAGAACTATGAGATACTTCAAGAAAATCTAGCAACACTTCGTTCATTTAGACTCTTAAATGGAGAGCCTCTGCATATCATTGAGCTCCCAATGCCAGCACCGGTCATCTATGACGAAACAAGATTACCTGCTTCTTATGCTAATTTCTACATTGCAAACGATGTTGTTGTAGTACCGATCTTCAACGATAAAAATGACCAAAGAGCACTGGATATCATCCAAGGCTGTTTCCCTACACGTAAAGTCATAGGAATAAATTCCGTCGACATTATTTGGGGGCTGGGAAGTTTCCACTGTTTAAGCCAGCAAGAGCCGGCGTTGAGCTAAAAAAAACTATCCATAAAGAAAATGTCCCCAAATAGTTAAACACTCTTTTGGGGACATTTTTTATGATAAAGATAAGCAGCTCCGCTTTGATTTTTAGTTAAGCCGTGTTAAACAACAATAACATTTACCCCCGCTTTTTCTAACGATTCCACAAAGCTTGTATTTACTTTGTCATCGGTAATTAATATATCAATTTTATCAAAACCACAAATCCGCCCGAAGCTTCGTCGTCCGAATTTAGACGAATCTGCTAGTACAACAACCTTTTGAGCCGTATCGATCATAATGCGATTTAATTGTGCCTCCTGCGCACTTGAGGTTGATACACCATATTCTAAGTCAATACCGTCCACACCCAAAAATAATTTACTGCAGTAAAAATCCTGCAATAAATTTTCTGCATACTTTCCAGTTACGGATGTTGAAGTCTTGCGAAGCGTTCCGCCCATCTGCATGATTTCAACCGAAGGATATTTGATCAATTCCATCGCAACATTCAATGCCGAAGTTACTACAGTGATATTTCCTTTAGGAATGATCTGCTTTGCTAGCGACTGCATGGTCGTTCCTGAAGCGATAATGATTGAATCATTTTCCTCAATCATTTCAGCCGCTTTTTTTCCGATCCGGCTTTTATCGTCCGAACGAAGCTTCTCTTTTTCAAATACTGTACGGTCAGTCGTATAAGGATTATATTGTGTTGCCCCGCCATGCGTTCTAAACAACAATCCACTATCTTCCAACAAGGTCAAATCTTTCCGAATGGTTACAGAGGAAACGCCCAATTCCTCACATAGATCAATTACCTGAACTACGCCGACCTCCTTTAATTGTTTTAAGATATATTGATGTCTTTCTACATTTGTCATGGCTCTATTTATAATAAGCTGTTAAAATACTAAATCTATTATCGGTTTGTTTAAAGGAATATGTCGATATCTTGAAAAAATCCATCGATATCAATAAATTTCAACAAATATGACTTTCTACTTAAATTTCCCTCAGTAGAATTGATGTTAAAATAATGAAATTATTTAATTTTTTCACGCTGACAATCATAAATTCATTTTTATTTTAAAAAGAAAAATGAATTAAAATTGCAAAGGATCAGGCAGGACAAATTGATAATCCAGTTCCTCTAGAAGTAATCTTCCGCTAACTATTTTTTGCGTCACATCCCCGGCTTCGAACGCAAGTGGCAAAGCATAGCCATATTTTTTTGCCGAAGCTAGAATAACATCCTTTTTCTTAGGATGTAAGGGAGCAACAACATTGTATACAGTATGCTTAAGCGCATTGCAAGATGCTGCCTCTAACAGTCTGATCACATCATCGATATGAACAAAATTGGCGGGCTGTTCCCCCGTCGTACAGATACGTTCGGAAAAATATTTGGCAAAAACACGATTTTTACCAAACAAACCTCCTAATCGATAAATTATAGTATCAGCCAATCCCAACATACTTGCTTCAGCAAGCAAGAGTTTTGATGAAAGTTCGGTTATATCTGCATAGGATTCATCAAATACGCCATCTTTGTCCGGATAAATTCCAATAGAGCTCAGGAAGACTTGTTTCTTCCATGTCATATGCGCATAAAATGATTTGATATTCGAAAATCTGTTTTCAAGGATCGCTACACTATTTTTCTGACTTGCAGGTATACTGTTTAATACGAAGTCAAATTGAGTAGGTAAATCTACCTGTGCTGGAAAATTTTCATAATCAAAGTCTAAAATAAACGAAAAAATACCATCGGCTTTAAGCCGATGGTATTTCTCAGATGTTGTTGTACTAGCCCAAACCTCATGGCCTTGATGCTTCATATGCATCGCAAAAGATTCTGCGAGCCAACCGCATCCCAAAATGAGTATCCTCATATTACGACAACACTATTTATTAATAAGCTTTTGCAAACAGTACACGTCGACTTGAAGGTTTCCCTGTAAAGATACAGATACCTTCCTCTTCCTTCGCATCCAAAGGAATACAACGAATTGTTGCCTTAGTTTCTTCTTTTACACGTTTTTCCGTTTCTGTTGTTCCATCCCAATGACAAGAGATAAAACCACCCTTACCTTCCAGTACTTCTTTAAACTCATCATAAGAATTCACTTCAGTAAAATGAGATGTCCTGAAATTTAACGCTTTTTGATATATATTTTCTTGTATTGTATCCAGCAATTGTACAATGGTACCAGCCAAGCCTTCCTGAGCAACCGTTTCTTTCGTTTGAGTATCACGACGCGCCAATTCTACTGTACCATTTTGCATATCTCTCGCTCCAACAGCTACACGTACAGGAACACCCTTTAACTCCCATTCTGCAAATTTAAAACCTGGACGTTGTGTGTCCCGATCGTCGTATTTTACCGATATATCGTTCACACGCAATTCATTGGTCAACTGATTCACAAATGCATCGATTTGCGCTTTTTCTTCTTCAGTCTTAAAAATCGGAACGATGACAACTTGAATTGGTGCCAATTTTGGCGGCAATACCAATCCTTGATCATCTGAGTGAGCCATAATCAATGCGCCCATCAGACGTGTAGAAACCCCCCAGGAAGTCGCCCAAACATGTTCCAATTTACCTTCTTTAGAAGTAAATTTCACGTCAAACGCCTTTGCAAAGTTTTGGCCAAGAAAATGAGAAGTTCCTGCTTGTAATGCTTTTCCATCCTGCATCAATGCTTCAATACAATACGTATCCAAGGCACCCGCAAAACGCTCGTTTTCTGTTTTTCTACCACGTACAACAGGCACAGCCAGTATCTTTTCAGCAAATTCAGCATACACATCAAGCATACGTTCTGTTTCTTCAATAGCCTCTTCTCTTGTTGCATGGGCTGTATGGCCCTCCTGCCATAAAAACTCGGCAGTACGCAAGAAAAGACGTGTACGCATTTCCCATCGTACAACGTTCGCCCATTGATTGACCAAAATTGGAAGATCACGATAAGATTCAATCCATCCACGATAGGTGTTCCAAATAATCGTTTCGGAAGTCGGGCGCACGATCAACTCTTCCTCCAATTTCGCGTCTTCATCCACGACGATCTTACCTGTACCATCGTTTTTTAATCGATAATGAGTTACTACCGCACATTCGGTAGCAAAGCCTTCCACATGCGCCGCCTCTTTAGAAAAAAACGATTTGGGAATGAATAAAGGGAAATAAGCGTTGCTATGACCTGTTTCTTTAAATCTTTTATCTAAGATCGCTTGCATCCTTTCCCAGATAGCGTATCCGTAGGGTTTAATCACCATACAGCCTCGTACAGCTGAATTTTCAGCTAGATCAGCTTTAATCACAAGCTCGTTATACCATTGTGAATAATCTTCAGCACGACTTGTTATTCCTTTACTCATATGAAATTGATAAATTATTGTAACATTATTACGTTAAATCTCGTCTGTAATTCTAATACGAAAAGCGTTCAATAAAAAATATTTGTATTTTTGATTACTTCGATTAAACCCCCTTGAGAAATTTGCGTCTAAGATAGTAAATAAGGCTGTATAATCGAAAATAAGGATTTAGGATATTATGAAAAAAAATAGATTATTTATCGGAGCACTTGCCATAACAGGAGCGTTCATGCTTGGTTCCTGCGGTACAAGTAGGCAAATCTATGGCGACGATGTCTATGGCAATAATGGGCAAGCTAGACAAAAGGTTTATCAAAGCCCAGATTACTATTACACAGATGCAGATCAGGCCCAACCAAACGGGCAAGCGCAAGGCGGTTACTATGATGACGAATATTCTGATCAGGATTACAACAATGATTCCTATGAAGATCTTGAATATGCCAATCGTATCAACCGTTTCTATTACGCTAGTCCGGGCATGACGTATTTCGACCCATTTTTTGATCCATGGTATGGTTATGGTTTCGGCGGTTGGTACGGATACGGCCCATCGTTCGGAATGGGATGGGGATGGAACTCTGGATGGGGTTCATCTTGGTCTATCGGCCTCGGATGGGGTTGGGGATCTAGCTGGGGCTGGGGATCTCCTTGGTATGGCGGTTACAGACCTTGGGGTGGCTGGTATGGCGGCGGCTACTGGGGATCTGGTTGGTACGGAAACGGTTACTGGGGCGGTGGTTCCTGGGGTAACTCAAGACCACGGTATGCATCAAGTAGATCAGTTTACAGAGACAACTATAACACGCGCAGTTCATCCTCAAGAACCCGAACTTCAGGTGGATATGACCGCAACAGCGTTGCTCGAAATTCTGGAGGATATGACCGTACCGGCGTAGCACGTGATTCTAGAGGAAGGATTACATCCGTTGCTAGCAGATCAAGAAATTCTGATGGCACAGTATCGTCACGGAGCTCATCATACGATAGAACTGGAGGAAGAACAAGAACTTCGGATGGTGTGTCGAATAGAGCTTACTCAGACGGTATGCGTTCAAGAACCTCAGATAGAGTCAATGGTTCCTATCCAAACAACACACGGAGCACCTCTAGCGGATATTATAATAATGATTCCAGATCACGAAACAGTTCAGGTGAGGTATCTCGTCCAATGAGCCGTTCGATGGAAACACGTTCCAGCAACCCAAGCTCAACGTCAAGACCATCGTATACTCCGCCAACAAGAAGCTATGATAGTGGTTCATCATCCCGCTCTAGTGGTGGTTTTTCTGGAGGTGGTAGTTCTAGATCTTCGGGAGGAGGCTTCTCCGGAGGCGGTAGCTCAAGATCAAGTGGAGGACGTACTCGATAGTTAAAAGCATTTAAACAGTAGCATACAGTATCTTGTGTGCTACTGATTATTATTGACGATATTTTAGCATATGACAATCAAAAAATTACTTTTTGGAACTGCATTCGTTTTAGGTGCAGCAGGGACTACTCAAGCGCAATATACGAAAGATGTACTTTTATTCTCCCAAGGGGACAATGGCGGAACAGCTCGTTTTAAAGCCATGGGAAATGCTTCAACTGCATTAGGTGGAGATATAAGTTCAATTACGAGTAACCCTGCAGGTTTGGGTTACTTCAATCAGTCTGATGTATCAGTAACTGGCCGGTACCTTAACAATAAAAACAAAACCGACTATTTTGGTCAAAACTCAAACAGCAGCAAGAATAATTTCAACTTAGATAATGCTGGAATCGTTTTTCACCTCCCAACTTACCGCAATGGAGGTAACCTGGATAGGGGCTGGTTGAATTTTAATATTGGTATTGCTTACAACCGCAATTATGTCTATAACAACCTGCTAGAGTATCGAGGAGTAAATAATACAAGTTCGATATCAGATGCTTATTCAGACCGTCTTTCGGACGTCGGAGGAACACAAGGTTGGGGCCAGGAAGTCTATAACAACTCTTTATTATTCGACGTAGACCCCAAAAATGCAGGCGCCTATATCCCGATTACTGTCGGCGGAACTTTTGATGGAAAAAATGGCTTTAATCAAGTAAATTCCATCCTAGAAAAAGGTAGTAAATCCGAATCTGTATTGTCATTTGGAGCCAATTATAGTAACAAATTGTATTTAGGGGCCTCTTTAGGTTTCACCGCATTTAGCTACGACAATTCCAGCTGGTTTACAGAATATGGTCAAACAATGACGGCCGACCAATTAAAAGCCATCAACAAAGATTCAGAATTTTTAAAACCAACCAATGCCCAAAAGTATGCCATGTTGGATAAAGATTATGAATTATATGATGATTATGCGCAAGCCACTGATGGTACCGGTGTCGACTTTAAACTTGGGGTAATCTATAAATTTACGCCAACGTTTAGCATGGGATTCACCGCTAAGTCACCTACATTTATGAGCATCCGGGATGAATCGTATAGTAATTCTGAGTTCCGTTACTTCAGACCAAATGAAGACAAATCATTTAAAGAGTATAGAACCAGTGATGACGCAGGACACAGTTACTTGGAATATAATATGAATACCCCCTATAAATTGTCTCTTGGGGCGAGCCAATTATTTTCAAGAGGGCTAATAACCGCTGATGTCGAATGGGTAGATTATGCAGCTATGCGTTTTAAAGATGTAGGAAACTACAGTAAAACGTTAGAAAAGAACATGAACCAAAACATCAAAGATACTTACCAAGGTGCATTTAATGCCCGAATTGGTGGTGAAGTGATGTTTGACAATGTATTCAGCGGAAGAGCTGGTTTCAACTACAGTGGTAATCCCTATAAAAATGCAGACTATACGAATTATACAGCATCTTTAGGTATTGGCGCTAAACTTGGCCGTGGCATGTATGTTGATTTGACTGGCGCGTATAATGCAGTCAACTACAAAGAAAGCCCATATTTGATTAATGAGAACTACTGGAATAATGCTAGTCCTGTAGCAGACATAAAAAATCAACGGACTAATGTTGTACTAACAATTGGTTCAAAATTTTAAACTATATTTTTCTCAAAAAAGTCCAGCGATGTCTGGACTTTTTTTTGAGAAAAAATAGCAGAAAACAAACATAAAACACGATAAAATTAGTTTACGCGTGATTATACTTGTATATAAAGGTAACTTTATCTAAGTTTGTCCCCTTGGATTGAAAATTACATGGCAAATCACACAATTTCAAAAGCATTCAATTTCATTTTTACATACCCCATTTGGCGGATAGAAATCGATGCGGAGAATAAATTGATCGCTGTGGAGACCAGAAACCCAGACGATACCCTACCCTATTTTAATGTAGTCACTTTTGAAGGAACTTACGTATTACAAGACTTCAAGGCAATAGCCAAAGAGTGGGTCCTAGCTGGAATTCAATGCAAAAAATTAATACTTAAGAAGATTGCCAATAATTCACCTATCGACGCAGGCATACAGGTAATCGATTGCTACAACCCACAGCTACAAGAAACCTGGTTCAACTACATATTCATCGGTATGGTTGATCAAGGTGTACTTATTAGACCAAAAGTAATAGCAGAAGGCTTCCAATTATTTTTGAACCTCCAATCGATGTCGATTGAAAGCAAAAATGAAATTCCCTTTAAACCTTATGCCAGCGAGCTCGTCTATCCTATTATCTACAATGGTGAAATTCCCCTTTTTTTGAAGGACTTCCCAATTGATGGTGAAATCTGGATAAATACGGTGAATGACTACTTTATTTGGGCTTTCTATGAAAAAGACAGAAACAATCGTTATCAAATCAGGCTAGTGCAATCCACAAGAGAAAAATTGACAGAGTCTATTATTGCAGTTTCCGAGCTGGAACTAAAGCTCTTCAACATTTATTTTCTTATTCACGAACAAATATTCCTTTTGACAGATAATAAACGGGAGTTTGTTTCGTATTTAGTATAATTGCAAAATATATGAAAGTTTTATTCGAATTAAAAACATATAAAAAGATAGCTATTCTATCCATCGCGATATTAGCTATTCAACAAGTTGAAGCAAAGAATTCAACTTCTTTACGTACTGATTTTATCCCTGATTCAGTAGGGACTGAAGCAATCAATGGTGAAGAATACGTGTTGTTCAAAATTGAAAAAGGAGACAATTATTACCAGTTAAGTAAAAAGTATAAAACAACGGTGGGTCAATTGACCCAAATAAATGGTAATGGAACATTAAGCCTGGGGCAAATTGTTAAGATTCCGACAGGTCGAAAAGCGAAATCAACAGTAAGCAACGACCGTGGAAATACGGCAGTGCAAAACCCGCGTAATCCGCAACAGCAAGAAGGTTTTACGGAATATATCGTTGGAGAGAAAGAGACACTTTATGCCATATCTAAAAGATTCAGTATTTCTGTTGAAGATATCAAAAAAGCGAACAATTTAAAAAATAACGTTATTGGCGGTGGAATGAAGCTTATGATCCCCAATCAGCCCCTACCTCCTGAACGGCCAAAATTAGTTGAACCTAAAGGAATCGAAATTGTAACACCTGATTCTACAGACAATGACGATAAAGAAGAAAATCAAATTTCAACAAACCGCTACGGAATTCGTGAAAAGTCCGAACGTGGTATCGGTGTGTGGATTGATGGACTTTCATCCCAGGGTACAAGCAACCTTGCTCTTCATAAGAGCGCTCCAGTAGGTACTATTCTAAAAATTACCAACCCAATGACCAAAAGTGTTACTTACGCTAAAGTGGTCGGTAAATTTAATGATAATGCCGAAAACCAAAATGCAATTGTCGTGTTGTCAAAGTCTGCCGCCGCAAGCATAGGCGCACTTGATAAACGCTTCCAGGTCGAAATTGCGTATGGATTACCGCTAGAAAATTAACAGAATAAAATAGCTTTTATAGCATAGTAAGAATGAATAACAAACCGTATGTCATAGGAATTGCCGGAAGTAGTGGCTCTGGAAAGACTTTTTTTTTAAATAGTTTTTTAAAACATTTTAAGCCTAATGAGGTAACCTTAATTTCCCAAGATGATTATTACATCCCTGCCAATACTAAAACCCAGGAGGAAAATAGGCTCTATAACTTCGATATTCCGACATCAATCGACAGAGATGCTTTTTATAAAGATATCAAGGCACTCTTTAACGGTGAGACAATATATAAAGAAGAGTATACATTTAACAACCCTTCATTAACACCCAAAATACTAGAGATTAAACCGGCACCCATTTTAATTATTGAGGGCCTATTCATTTTCTATTATACGGAAATTAATAATTTAATCAATCATAAGATATTTTTAAGCGCTGATCAGGATATCGCATTAAGAAGACGTCTACACCGCGATCTGGTTGAACGGGGCTACTTTGAAGATGATGTCATGTACAAATGGATAAACCATGTACTACCATCCTACAACGAGTACCTACTTCCCTATCAGGATACGTGCGATCAGGTCATATTTAACAATACCGATGAACCGGAACCAATCTGGGATATCACCAACCAAATTTCTGAAGAGCTAAAATTAAAGCTCAATTTGGTATAAAATTAAAACAATGTAGAAAGGAGAATCTCGTAAACAGATTCTCCTTTCTATTTAAAGTACTTGATTTATTGGTATCAAGATTTTAAATACCTATCTTTGCGCCACGAAACAAATCCATCATAATGAACCATCCTGTAAAGATTAAAAATGCATTGGTTTCAGTCTATTATAAAGACGGCCTTGCTCCTTTAGTTGAATTATTAAACAAATACGGTGTTACCTTCTATTCCACTGGTGGAACAGAAACATTTATCAAAGATTTAGGTATAGATGTTGTTCCAGTTGAAGACCTCACCAGCTACCCTTCTATTTTAGGAGGCCGTGTAAAAACATTGCATCCAAAAGTATTTGGCGGTATTTTGGCACGCCGCCCGCTTGAGTCGGATCAACAACAGCTTGCTCAGTATGAAATACCTGAGATCGATTTGGTTATTGTGGATTTGTACCCTTTTGAAGAAACTGTTGCTTCCGGTGCATCCGAGCAAGATATTATCGAGAAAATAGATATCGGTGGAATTTCATTGATACGCGCTGCCGCTAAAAACTTTAACGATGTTGTTATTATCTCTTCCAAAAATGATTACAAAGAATTGGAAGAAATTCTAGCAAACCAAGAAGGTAATACGTCATTGGAACAACGTAAAGAATTTGCTAAACGTGCATTCAATACATCTTCGCATTACGATACGGCAATCTTCAACTATTTCAATCAAGAAAATCCGCTTCAGGTTTTTAAACAATCTGAGCAAAAAGCGCAGGTGTTGCGCTATGGTGAAAACCCACACCAAAAAGGCGTTTTCTTCGGCGATTTAGATAAGATGTTTGATAAATTAAACGGTAAAGAGCTATCTTACAACAATCTGGTTGACGTTGATGCTGCCGTTGCTTTGATTGATGAGTTCACAGAACCTACATTCGCGATCTTAAAACACACCAATGCTTGTGGAGTTGCCTCCCGTTCAACAATCAAACAAGCTTGGTTAGATGCTTTAGCATGTGATCCTGTTTCAGCTTTCGGTGGAGTCTTAATAACGAATGGTCAAGTTGATGCTGCAACAGCTGAAGAGATCAATAAATTATTCTTCGAGGTGTTGATTGCACCTTCTTATTCTGAAGAAGCGATCGCTATACTTACCGCAAAGAAAAACAGAATTATTTTGGTTCGTAAAGAGGTTACATTGCCAGAACAACAGTTCAAAACTTTATTGAACGGCGTCATTCTTCAAGATAAAGACAATACGATTGAAGGACCTGAACAAATGGTTACGGTAACACAAGTACAGCCTACTGCAGAACAACTGGAGGACCTTTATTTTGCGAACAAAATTGTAAAACACACCAAGTCAAATACAATCGTATTTGCTAAAAATGGCACTTTGTTAGCTTCAGGTGTAGGGCAAACTTCACGTGTAGATGCATTGAAACAAGCTATTGAGAAGGCAATTTCTTTCGGTTTTGACCTTAAAGGCTGTGCAATGGCATCGGATGCCTTCTTCCCTTTCCCTGATTGTGTGGAAATTGCTTCAGAAGCTGGTATCGCGGCGGTATTGCAACCTGGTGGTTCAATCAAAGATCAATTGTCAATTGATATGGCCAATGAAAAAGGAATCTCCATGGTAACAACAGGTGTTAGACACTTTAAGCACTAGTTGAACTTCAATAATAAATAAAAAAAGCTACTTTTCTAAAGTAGCTTTTTTTATTTATCTCGCTTCTACAGGAAACTTTGAACGCTTATACTGTTCCATCTCAGCGCTAAGTTTGCGAATCGCATAACCAACAATGGCCACATCATCTATCCACCCGCCCACAAGAATAAAATCAGGAATCGCATCAATCGGCGAAACCACATAAAGTATCGTTCCAATAATAATCGATAAATTCCATTTATCCATTTTATACTTCCCCGTAACTGTGTCCTTACACATTGCAATTAATACGTTAAAGTCGTCCATATAGCCCCCTAGATTCCTCGCTTTTGCTTCCGCCTGTACAAATTCAGATTCCGTAATTTTACGATGCCTAAACTGCTCAAACATTCCCTTCGCAATTCTTTTGATTCTATTGTTCATACCTCAAAATTAGGATTACTAATTTAACAATCCAAATCCTCGCGCTAAACCAAACTCGAATCAAAATCGGATTGCATATCGCAACATAAGCAAATCCTTTCCCTCAAACTGATTAAATTTTGCCTAGGAACCATATGCATCTGCTGCCGATTCGATTAACCACCATCTTTAAAAACTGGCTTGTAAAGGCTATTGGAATAAAAAACGAGGTCTGAATATAGATTTTTATTATTTTTACAAATCGCTGTAGCAAAGTGTCAGTCATCTCCGTATAATAGACAACACAAGCGCAGTGTGAGTCACAAAAACAGATTTTAATATTACACGGTTATGAAAAACTATAGATTATTTAATTTTATTGCTATTGCTTTAGCGGCCTTCTTTCTAACAAGCTGTCTAAAAGATAACGATGACCAGCCAATTCCTGGTGCATTGTTTACCATGGTCAATGGCTACAGCGACTCCAATGCAGTTATCTATTATGCGGACGGAGGCTCACTTCAAAACCCCAATTATCCACTGGGATTCAAGAGTTATGCTCAAATAGGCTTATTATTTACAGGCGCACGAAAAATAGCAGTTTCTGCTGAATATAATACTATCTTGACAGATACAACAATAACTGTCAAAGACAGCACCATATATACATCCTTTTTATTTGGAACGAAATCCAAACCCGTACAGGTGATCACTACAGATCGAATCAATAAAGACATCAAAAATACAGAGTCTGGTTTACGCTTCTTTAATCTTGCTGAAGGTACGGATTTAGTTAGCCTTAAAATAGGCGATCAGGCTTCCCCATCAGAATGGACAAATAGAGCACAAGAAACACAGAATTCGGCAAGTGCCCATCAGGGCTTCATCGCTCAAAAAAGTGGTACATTCACTGTAACAGCTCGTGATAAAGCGGGGAAAACAATCGCAACACGCAGCGACATTAAATTGGTTGGAGGCTATTATTATTCATTAATACTCATAGGTAAAGCTAATGATGAAAAGAAACCATTATACATTGGTTTAGTAGCGCAAGCCGCAAATTAAAATACCCATATCTATATACTTTATAACAACGGCCGTCATGTAAACATGATGGCCGTTGTTTTTCATTTTATACGATACTGTAGATCTTAATGATTCTCTTTAGCTGCTACTTTAGTAATCACATAAATATCCTCATTATCTTTTTTCATCTTATACTTCTCACGAGCAATACGTTGCACTTCTTGCGGATTTGATCGAATATCGTTAATTGTCTTAATGATGGCGGCATTCTCCTTCAGATAGAAGGAGCGTTCACTTTCCAAATTTGCTTTCTGCTTTTGATAACTATACTGCGTGGCAAAGTCATTTCGATCAAAAAATAACATCCACACGAGAAAAGCCAAAGCGGCTAGCAAATACTTATTTCTTATTAAAGACCACAATCGTTGCATAAGACAAAAATACTATTTAGCTTTTATACTTAGGATATTTTCTTCAAAAGTTGAACATCTTTAATTAAAGATATGGAATAATATGTTCAAAGTCATCATATACCTAGAATAATCTTATCTTTAACAGTTCAAAAACGATCATTTCAATGAAATACTCATCGTTAAGACGAAACGCAGTTTTAACGATAAAAGATATTCCAAATGATCATTAAAGAATAAATCGTTGACATATGAAATACTATCTTATTGCAGGTGAAACTTCAGGGGACTTACATGGTGCCAATCTTATTAAAGCATTAAAAATGGAAGACCCCAATGCGACTTTCCAAATAGTCGGGGGAAATCTAATGCAAGCAGAGGCCGAAAAAAAAGCATTGATACATACCTCAGAAATGGCTTTTATGGGCTTTATAGAAGTTTTAAAAAATCTGCCAAAGATATCTAGGAATCTCAAACTTGTTAAAAATGATCTCTTAAAAGAAAAACCGGACACCGTCATTCTAATAGATTTCCCGGGCTTCAATTTGAAAATTGCTGATTTTGCAAAAAAACATGGAATCAAAACATGCTACTATATTTCCCCAAAAGTGTGGGCCTGGAACCAAGGTCGCGTAAAGAAAATCAAACGGATTGTCGACCATATGTTTTGTATTTTGCCTTTTGAGGTAGATTTTTATAAGAAGTGGCGCATGCCCGTTGATTACGTTGGAAACCCGCTTTTGGATGCGATTTCAACCTATAATTTCAATCCCCAATTTAGAGCACAAAATGGACTTTCAGAAAAACCACTGATCGCCCTTTTACCGGGAAGCCGGGAAATGGAAATTTCCAAGCTTCTCCCTATCATGGCCGAACTTCCGTTTTTCTTTCCTGTTCATCAATTTGTCATCGCCGGTGCTCCTAATTTTGATGAAGCCTACTACAAGCAGTTTTTTAAAGGTATTGATATTCCCGTGATCTTCGATCAAACCTACGATATTCTCCATAACGCAGAAGCCGCAGTCGTTACAAGTGGAACGGCTACTCTTGAAACAGGTATTCTGAAGATACCTCAGGTTGTCGTTTATAAGGCTAACCCAATATCTGTATGGATAGCCAAATTAGTCATCAAGGTTAAATTTATCTCTCTAGTGAATCTAATTAATAATTTCTTATCAGTGAGGGAATTGATTCAAGACGACTGCACGGCATACGATATTTCATATGAAGTAGGCGAACTTATCAATAATAAAGCTCATCGCGCAAGTGTGATGGAAAACTACGATATTTTGGCTGAGAAACTAGGTTCTCCTGGCGCATCAGAGAAAACTGCCAAATTAATTGTAAAATATCTCGCTAAAATTTAAACTCTTTTACCTTTTATTTGTCAAACTACTAGTTAGTTACAATTAATTAAAAGTTTTATGAAATTTAAATTTATTCTAGGCTTTTTTCTTTGCTTTGCAATGACCTTCACTGGGAAAGCACAAGAAACACAACATATTTCTAAACTGGAAATTGGCAAAAAGGCAAAAAAAAATATCGATAATAGAGACTCAACTGTCGTCATGCACATCGATACTTTAATCATGAAAGACAATGCTACCCTTTCGTTCTATGGCAAGAAAAATGTCAAGCTAACGATTGGTTATGCTGAAATTGGAAATAAGGCAACCATCTATGGAACCGATGGAAAGAATAACGGTGCAAACTTTGACATCAATGCTAATTTTCAAAAATTAGGTTCCCTTTATATCATTGCAAAAGGGGATGACGCTTTTAATGGTACCAAAACTTTTCCCAATGGGAACGGAGGAAAAATTAAAGTCACTTTAACAGATGGCAGTCTCAAACCGCAAACAACAAACAAAAAAGCGGCGAACTATATCTATGGAGACGTAGCTGCAGGTGGCCGCGCTGTCAATGCAAACACAGACTTGAGAAACATCTATGATCGGATTAAAACTGCTCCCACCGGATTGAGAGGGTTACCTCAAGGACAGATTTATTCTGGCAGTGCCGGAACTGAGGGTACATTTGAACTAATTTCAACACAATAACGAAATCCTTAACCCATAAAAAAGGCGTATT
>NZ_DDGR01000024.1:119333-129743 GCF_002337775.1 Sphingobacterium sp. UBA1897 | reverse complement strand
AAGGAGGCCCGTTTGTTTATATTATCATCTATAAGCTTTTAAACTTATTTCCTTACAATTTCACCATATAGATCGAAATCTTCAGCTCGGTCGATTTTTACCTGAACAAAATCACCAATACGTGCATAAGAATCTGCAGCAAGAATCAAAACTTCATTGTCTACTTCTGGAGAATCGTATTCTGTGCGGCCAATAAAGTAATCGCCGTCTACCCGATCAACCAATACTTTATACGTATTGCCCACTTTGGACTGATTGATGTCATACGAAATACCTTGCTGTACTTCCATGATAGCTTCCACGCGTTCTTCTTTTACTTCCTGTGGCACATTATCCTCCAGCGAATGTGCGTGCGTCTTTTCTTCATGAGAATAGGTAAAACAGCCTAACCTGTCAAAACGGGTCTCTTCAACCCAATCCAACATCTCCTGGAAATCCTGTTCAGTTTCACCTGGATAACCACAAATTAATGTTGTACGCAACGCGATATCTGGAACTTTGTCACGTATTGCGTTGACAAGATCGATCTGTTTCTGTTTTGTTGTACCTCTTCGCATAGACTTCAACATCGGATCAGATATATGTTGCAATGGCATATCCAAGTAATTACAGATATTTGAACGTTCGTTCATGGCGTCCAAAATATCCATTGGGAAACCCGAAGGATAGGCATACTGCAGTCTGATCCATTCGATACCATCAACATCTGACAAATGGCGCATTAAATCAGAAAGATTGCGCTTTCCATAGATATCTAAGCCATAATAGGTCAGGTCTTGTGCAATCAGAATCAATTCTTTCGTGCCGTTCGACGCGAGAAATTTTGCTTCTTTCACAAGATCATCAATAGATTTGGAAACGTGTTTACCACGCATCAAGGGAATTGCACAAAAAGAGCAGGGACGGTTACATCCTTCGGCAATCTTAAAGTAAGAAAAATGCGAGGGTGTTGTCAATAAGCGTTCGCCCAACAATTCATGCCGATAATCAGCACCAATGGATGACAACAGATCCGGCAAATCATTCGTACCGAAAAAGGCATCAACATTGGGGATTTCAGACTGTAGCTCTGGCTTATATCGTTCAGAAAGACAACCTGTAACGATCACTTTATTGATTTTACCCTGATCTTTTAGATCCGAATATTGTAAGATCGCATCAATAGATTCCTGCTTGGCATTATCAATAAAACCGCAGGTATTGATGACGACAATATCATTCGCCTGTATATTGGATGCTTCATGCACGACTTCCATCTGATTGCCCTTTAACTGGCCCATCAGGACTTCACTATCGTGAATATTTTTCGAACAGCCCAAGGTCACCACATTGACACGTGGTTTATTGATCAAAGGCGCTGGTTTCGCGTATTTTGTCTTCATATGATTAGAAGGTAGACTCTATTTGAAAAGGGAGTCCACAAATTCCTTTTTGTTAAACAACTGAAGATCACCTATTTTCTCTCCTACACCAATGTATTTCACCGGGATCTTAAATTGATCAGATATACCAATAACCACCCCACCCTTAGCCGTTCCATCGAGTTTAGTCAATGCTAAGGCATTCACATCCGTTGCCTGCGTAAACTGCGTACATTGCTCAATGGCATTTTGCCCTGTCGATGCATCCAAAACCAACAAGATTTCATGTGGTGCACAAGGAACAACCTTCTGCATCACATTTTTGATCTTCGTGAGCTCATTCATGAGGCCAACCTTATTGTGCAAACGGCCTGCGGTATCAATGATACACACATCTTCACCATTTGCCACTGCCGATTTCACGGTATCATAGGCCACTGAAGCAGGATCCGAGCCCATTGCCTGAGCGACAACACGCACGCCAACACGCTCACCCCATAATTTAAGTTGATCAACAGCAGCTGCCCGAAAGGTATCTGCTGCTCCCAATACAACTTTGCTTCCAGCTTGTTTCAACTGATGAGCCAGCTTGCCAATGGTCGTTGTTTTGCCAACCCCATTAACACCTACAACCATAATAACGTATGGTTTATGATCGCCATAATTGAAATTCTCGAAATCAGCACTATTGTTCTCTGCCAGTAGCGTTTGAATTTCCTCTTTCAGGAGATTGTTCAGTTCAGAAGTAGAAACGTACTTATCGCGGGCAACACGGGCTTGTATGCGATCAATGATTTTTAAGGTAGTTGTAACCCCAACATCAGAAGTAACCAAAACTTCTTCCAGATTATCCAGCACATCGTCATCTACTGTTGACTTACCAACGACAGCTTTTGTAATCTTGGAAAGAAAGCCTTCTTTTGTTTTTTCCAAACCTTTATCTAAGGCCTGTTCTTCTTCTTGTGTTTGTGGTTTTTTCTTAAAAAAATCAAATAATCCCATGGAGTGTAGTAGTGAAAATTGATGTTCAAATATAAACAAATGTCCTCAACAAAAAAAGCCCTTTCGGTAGGATACCAAAACGGCTATTTTTATCGAATTCTTTTTAAAGAAAAACTTTAAAAAAGGAAAATGCTACTAGTTATTTTTGAGCTGCTGCAACTACGTCTTTCACTTTATCGTTGTGAACCATACCTTCTTTGAAAGTATACGCGCCAGTTTTTGCAGATTTAGTAGTAATAATAACCTTTGTAAATTCTTTACCGCCACCTTTTTGTAACGATGCAACTGCTTTCTTTGCCATGGTATATTAATATTTTACTTAGCTTCTCTTTCAAGGGCCAAGATGTGTGACTTACTTAATTTCTTTATGAACAGTAACTTTTCTCAATACTGGGTTGAATTTTTTCAATTCCAAACGCTCAGTTGTGTTCTTTTTGTTTTTAGTAGTGATGTAACGAGACATTCCCGGAAGACCACTTTCTTTGTGTTCAGTACATTCTAAGATAACTTGTACTCTATTTCCTTTTTTAGCCATTGTTTTACTTTATTTTGATCCTATTATAGGATTGAAATTCATGAATAATCTTAATGTAACAGGCGCGACAATCAATTAGATTGACCCTTTAACGATAAATTTATTGATCGCTGCTGTAATCCCGTTCTTGTTGATAGTCTTGATAGCAGAAGTAGATACTTTTAACGTAATCCAACGATCTTCTTCTGGAATGTAAAAACGTTTCGTTTGTAAATTTGGATAGAATTTACGTTTAGTTTTAACGTTTGAGTGAGAAACGTTATTTCCTGTTAACGCCGCTTTGCCTGTTAAATCACAAATTCTTGACATGATATTATTTTTTTGTTGTCTTTATTACAATATGTTAATCCTTTGCACTCTCTGCAAAGAGTTTGCAAATATCTATATTTTTTTTTGGATAAGCAACAAGATAATTGGAATTATTTTTAAAAATAGTTCTACACAGGAATGGTAAGGGCAAAAATAAAGGATTTTATTGTATTATATTTGCTCTGTAAAGAAAAATAGTTTTCAACAATTCACATTTATGAACAAATATCTTCGCAAGGGCTTAAGGGAAATAATCATTGGTGTCGTGCTTGTAATCTTAGGATATTATCTGATGGAACAGCGCTCCAACTGGTATAAACTCGCTATGCTTGTCGGAGTTATTGCATTTAGTATCGGTGTCCTGACTTTAATCTATCGCATGATTCGTAAGGTAGACCGAAATGCCATTATTGAGATGCGTGAAGAATCGCATAAAAAAGATAAAGAAGGAGATGCTGAACAAAACTAGGGGTATAGTCTTAAAAACAACCAACTATTCGGAAAGTAGCCTCGTGGCGCAGCTCTACACCGAACAGTTTGGCATGCAATCCTATCTCATTACTGGTGCAAGGAAGCCTAAAGCAAAAATCAAGGCCAATATCCTTCAACCCTTACATTTATTGGAAATTGTCGCTACACATAAAGATAATGGTTCATTACAGCGGATCTCCGAAGCTCGTCAAGTCCCTGTCCTGCAAGAAATTCCTTATGATATTGTCAAAAGCTCCCTCGCTCTTTTTCTGAATGAAATACTCTATAAAATTCTGAAGGAACAGGAAAACGACCCCTACCTTTTTGAATTCATCCACCAATCTATCCGTTGGCTGGATGAAACGCATTTAAATCTGGCCAATTTTCATCTTGTTTTTTTAATCAAGCTAACCCGTTTTCTCGGGTTTTATCCGGCTGAATCTAAGCAGGCCCACCCCTATTTTAATCTTCATGAAGCGACCTTCTCAAATAGCCTTCCTGAACATCCACTTGTATTACAAGAACCCCACACATCAATTTTTAGAAATTTGATCGAATCCGAATATTCGAATTGCGACCGCATCAAAATGAGCAGTTCTGATCGACAATTCCTACTGGAAAAAGTGCTCGACTTCTATCGTCTCCACCGCACAAATTTTAAAGAAATAAAATCGCTCTATATACTCGAAGAGATCTTTAGATAAATAATTTCAGCTTTCTATTTAAAAGGTTCAACTGGAACCTTTGGATAACAGGAAATAAATATCTCCTCTGAAACGTGAAACACCCTAAACAAAAAACACGGCAATCACAAATTGACAATCAACCACTTGCCAACATAAACTATCCTCCCAGATAAATTCTTGGTACATTTATTGTAACAAAATTGAAATAACATTTGGTTTACTAACATCATTTTCACCTAAAAAACTCTTAAAGATATGGAACTTAAAGAAGCCTTTTTAAAAGTTGTCCGAGACAACTACGCAAATTTTGAGGGGAGAGCCCGCCGAAAAGAATATTGGATGTATATACTTGCGGTTCTTATTATTGGAGCAGTATTCGGAATACTAGGAAAAATTGCGAGCTTATTTACTTATATATCCGGCCTAGTAAGTTTAGCTTTATTTATTCCAGGGATAGCCGTTACGGTCCGAAGACTGCACGACACCAATAAATCAGGGTGGTTCATATTAGTTTTCTTTATTCCGTTTATTGGATGGATTTATCTGTTCTACCTATTGGTTTTGGAAGGCGACAAAGCATCTAATCAATATGGTCCAGACCCCAAGGCTATTGAAAACGGTTCAAATCATCCCTTTAATCAAAGCCAAGATCCTTTTGGTTCTTCTCGTCCACAGGACCCATTCGGAAGTTCGCAACCCTCGAATCCTGCGCCACCTGCACCCGATAAAGATCCCTTTGCTTAAGGCTAACCCATATAAAAAGCCCTTTCACAATCTTGTGGAAGGGCTTTTTGTTTAAATTCTATTTTTGATCTTTCCCGATCAACTAACGAAAATTCACCGCCCCAAGAATTGATAGCGGCGTGACCCTTTAAAGTCTAACTAGAACTAATATCTATTCTTTTTCTTTTGTTGCCCGGGAGCAAAATCACGGGCAGACTGCTCTCCGTAGTATTTTTTAGCCTGACCTGGCGGCATTTTTTTCGGACCTCGGCCATGGCTGTGGCCATGATGAGTGGAATAACATGCCGACATGGAAACCGCTATTACGACAGAAAGAACCAATAATAAAGTGCGTTTCATCTTAATCTCCATATTTTAAACACTTCATTACAATTATCAGTCCAAAATGTTTAACCGACCATAACGACCGCCCCCGCACCTACTCTTTGGAATTTCCAATGCTAAAGGATAATATCAATCCTGGCTCATGAAATACAACTGCATAAAAAAGCCCATGCTGTTCGCATAGGCCTTTTCACAATAAATATATCTTCAATCTAATTAGATAACTCTTACATTTACCGCATTAAGACCTTTACGGCCTTGTTCAACTTCGTAAGATACATTGTCATTCTCACGAACTTTGTCTACTAATCCCGAAACGTGAACAAAAATTTCGCTCTCGCCTGAGTTAGGGATGATGAAACCGAAACCTTTGGTCTCATTAAAGAATTTTACTTTACCTTCTTGCATGGCACTATATTATTAATTTCCCTAAAGGTATAGAAATAAAATCAAAAATCTTAACCTTTTTATTTTTTTTATCCGTTAAACTTTTTCATCAACTTTGGCTCCAATCTTGTAGCAAAGCGATAATAGCAATCGTATTATTATAAAAACTTTAAGACAAAAAACATGAAAAAAATACTTTTAGGACTTGCATTTTTAGGTTTGATGACTCAATTAAACGCTCAACAAATGGTTAATAAAGAATTTGTATCCACGGTAGGCCGTGCCGAAGAGGAAGTAACTCCCGATATCATCTACATCGATGTAACACTGAAAGAGTTTTATGAGAATGGTAACACCAAGAAAAAAGCTGCAATAGACAAATTAGAAAAGGATCTGTTTGATTCGGCAACAAAAGCTGGTGTTAAAAAAGAGGATTTTACCATCCAAAATATCTGGAGTTATAACGTCCCGGACAAAAAGAAAAAAGATACAGATATTCTACTTTCGAGACAATACCGTATCAAGGTAACCAACTTAAATAATCTGGATCAATTACTAGATGGAGTCGACAAAGCTGGTATCCAAAGCACTTATATCAGTGAATATGACTATTCGAAGAAAAAAGAACTGGAAAAAAGTTTAAAAACCAAAGCAGTATTGGATGCCAAAGCTAATGCACAGATTCTAGCAGAAGCAGCAGGTCAAAAAATTGGCAAAGCTATCGTATTATCTGAAACACCGCAACAAATTATATTTGGCGTTCAACCGATGATGCGTAACGCCATGTATAAAGGCGCCATGGCCGAAGCTGCAGATAGTGCTGCTGGCAATGGGCTTGATTTAAATATCAGACCGATGAAAGTAACGAGTGAGATCAGCGCTTCGTTCGAGTTATTGTAATCATGCATAGAGAAAAAACTCCAGCAGATAAATTAAAACAAATTGACCAAGATTTCGGTTGGATCGACCGAATATCTTGGTTAATGGATAATCAGTTTAAAATCGGAGGATTTCGGTTTGGGTTAGATCCGCTGTTAAACCTTATTCCCCTAGGAGGAGCAATAGCGGGTTTTGGAACATCACTAGTCTTAGTCATAGCCATGTGGCGTAATGGCGCCAGCCCCAAGCTCGTCATACGCATGCTCCTCAATATTTCCCTGGATGCAATTCTTGGGAGCATTCCTTTCCTCGGAAACCTGCTCGATTTTTTTAGCAAAGCCAACGAAAAGAATATCAAATTACTGAGACAACATTATTATGAAGGAAAACATACGGGTTCAGGTATCGGAATCGTCATCAGTATCCTGATTGTCTTTTTCCTCCTCATCGCTGTTACATTGTATCTTATCTGGACATTATTCTCCTGGGCTTTTTCGCTGTTGAATGGTATCTAAAGCCAACAATTCCTGTCATTCTCTCGCTAAAATGGAATCCTTGGTATTTCTGGGAAAACAATGACCTATATCTAATATCTATTTAATAATTTTGATGTCGATAGTCATCCCGTTATGACATTCAAAACTTAATCTCGAATTTAAAATGAGTAAAAAAAGAATATTTGCACTGATTTTGATCGTCGTCATGCTGGCTGCAATTTTGACTAACCCCAGCAAAGAGGAACATGAAAAAATTGTCCGTGCGAAAGCCGAACAATTATTAAAAAATCAGCTTCATGCCAAAGATAAAGAGTTTTTTGGCTTGGGAATGCAGCTCTTCGGAAATGACATTGTCGATAAATTTATCCAAAGTTCCGTTGTGGTAGACAACTACTATTTGTTTTCCTTGACAAAAATAAAATGGCAGGACACCGAACAGATCATAGGCGGAGGAGCTTTTAAACACATCTGGCTGAGCCCAAAAATTGATGAAAAAGCAGACGAAATTATTGCTGCATTGAAAAAGATCTAATATGCCTTTAGAAATACTTTACGAAGACGAATCTATCGTTGCAATCAATAAACCGCATGGACTATTGGTACACCGATCTTCTATCGCACGCGATGCTTCAGAGTTTGCGCTACAGCTCCTTCGGGACCAATTAGGAAAAACAGTTTATCCTGCACATCGTTTAGACCGGAAGACCGGAGGCATACTGCTATTTTCATTAAATAAGGAGACCGACCAATATTTACAAAAAAGTTTTCAGGAGCGTAAGGTCGACAAAAAATACCTCGCCGTCCTCAGAGGTTTCGCGCCAGCAGAAGGTCTGATTGATTATCCTTTAAAAAGGGACGATGGTACGGTTCAGGAAGCGCAAACATCTTTTCGTTTACTTGCTCAAAGCGAGCTGGTCGTTCCCTTCGGGAAATTTCCGACGTCACGATACAGTCTCGTCGAAGCCAATCCAATTACAGGTCGTATGCATCAGTTACGCCGCCATTTCGCTCATATCTTCCATCCAATTATCGGCGATCGCCCGCACGGATGCAACAAACAAAACAAGTTCTGGAAAGAAACGTACCAAATGGATACCATGCTATTGCATGCCTCGGAGCTGACCTTTAAACATCCTTTATCGGGCGAAGACGTTCATATCAAAGCGCTCCTACAACCCGATTTCATCAGGGTATTGGAAATATTAAACCTCAATGAAGTATGTTAAAATTGATTCTCGAAGCTTTCATAAGCATATCCGGTATCACCGCAGCTTCTGGTATTGTCTATCAGGATAGTCAGATCCATATCGTTTCTGACAATAGCAATTACATCTACAGCTATCATATCGCAGACCAAAAGTTGTCTAAAACCGTACTACTGCGCTCTGATCCGATGGAAAACATGGCTAAAGCAGCTAAAATGGATTTGGAATCGATTACTTTCGATGGAAGCCACTATTACCTTTACGGCTCTGGTTCTACCCCAAACAGAAACAATCGTTTTATTTGGGACGGCAAAACAGTCCTTCAGGAAGACTACAGTAAAATCTATTCTTCCTTAATGGAAAAATTCAGTATTTCCAAAGAAGACTTCAATATTGAAGGCGTTGTTCATTTAAAAGATAAGATCTTATTTTTTAACCGGGGAAATGGTCCTAAAGGCACAAATGCCATTTTAGAGTATCACCCGCTTTCTCCCGGCCTGTCCCGATTTATCCCGATTGAACTACCCAAGCTAAATGGCATCTCGACAGGCTTCTCAGATGCGACCCTGGTTGGAAATGAAATCTATTTTATCGCTACCGCGGAAGACGCAAAATCGACCTATCTGGATGGAGAAATCGGAGGCTCCCTTCTTGGAAAAATACCGTCAGATCTTTCTGGCAAACTCGAGACATTCGAAATTCCTGAAAAGCATAAATTTGAAGGAATCACGTTAAAAGAGAAGACAGCCCAAGGCCTTGTTTTCCTGCTGTGTGAGGATACCGATAGCGAAGATGATCATATGACCATCTATTCGCTCCAGGTAAGCAATTAAATCGATTGTTCTAAAATGGATTCACAGTGAGGAATCACGTATATTTTATTAAATTTGTAGCTGATTAAAACTTAATTTTTATGTTAAAAAATACTGCCCTTTCGGAGACGCACATTGCTTTAGGAGCAAAAATGGTTCCCTTTGCAGGCTTCAACATGCCCGTACAATACACAGGCATCAATGATGAGCACGAAACAGTTCGCACAGGTGTAGGAGTTTTTGATGTAAGCCACATGGGTGAATTCATCCTAAAAGGTGAAAAAGCCTTGGATCTACTTCAAAAAATATCTTCCAATGATGTGTCAAAATTATACGATGGCAAAGTTCAATATGCTTATATCCCCAATGAAACTGGCGGTGTAGTTGATGACTTCCTAACATACCGTATAGACGATAAGACATATTTTTTGGTTGTGAATGCGTCAAATATTGAGAAAGACTGGAACTGGATCTCCAAGTACAATACAGATGGTGTGGAGATGAAGAATATCTCTGATCAAACCTCTTTATTTGCGGTACAGGGTCCTAAGGCTGCTGATGCACTTCAATCGCTTACAGATATCGAATTAGCTCCAATGGAATACTATACCTTTGCAAAAGGTACATTTGCGGGTGTAGAAAATGTATTGGTTTCTGCAACAGGATATACTGGCGCTGGAGGTTTTGAAATATATGTAGCCAATGAAGATGCCCAAAAAGTATGGGATGCTATTTTTGAAGCAGGTAAAGCTTATGGAATCAAACCAATTGGTTTAGGTGCCCGTGATACTTTACGTCTAGAAATGGGTTTCTGCCTGTACGGAAATGATATCGACGATAATACATCCCCCTTAGAAGGCGGTTTGGGCTGGGTAACGAAGTTTACAAAAGACTTTGTGAATTCTGCGGCGCTTAAAGCGGAAAAAGAAGCTGGTCTAAAGAAAAAGCTTGTTGGTTTCGAAATGATTGACAGAGGCATTCCTCGTCATGATTACGAAATCGTTGATGCTGATGGAAATGTAATTGGACGTGTTACTTCGGGAACGCAATCACCAACATTGAAAAAATCAATCGGTTTGGGTTATGTGGATACAGCTTTTTCAAAAGACGGCACCGAGATCTTTATTCTGATCCGCAATCAAAAAATAAAAGCAAAAGTAACAAAACCACCATTTGTGAAGTAATAAAAAAAGCCTGC